>CAZJWY010000074.1:0-23953 GCA_964549545.1 uncultured Planctomycetaceae bacterium
GGGTGCTGGGGACCCATGTTGACGAGCATCTCGTCCGTGCGGACGTCGAACTCGATGATACGGGGATCTTCAACAACTGCAGGCATCGAAGTCAACTACCTCAGACCTATTGGTCAGTTTTGTTGGCCACAAAAAACACGAAAAAGCACAAAGACCAAATCCACGCGATCCAACTTTGTACCGTAAAAAATTGATTTCTGTTTTTTGTGCCTTTTCGTGCTTTTTGTGGCAATTCTACCGTCCGCGAATCCCATGATACTCCAGCGGCATTTCGTAATCTTTACGTAGCGGATGGCCAACCCAGTCTTCCGGGCAGAGGATGCGACGCAGGTTCGGGTGGCCGGTGAAGTACACGCCTGACAGGTCGTAGACTTCGCGTTCGTGCCAGTCGGCCGTGCTCCAGAGCTCGGAGACCGTTGGCAGCTCTGGCAGGTCGCCTGGCTTGTCGTTTTTCCAGCGCGGCAGGATCACTTTCAACACGAGGCTATGTTTGTGCTTCATGCTGAAGAGGTGATAGACCACCTCGGTGTGTGGTTGCCATTCCGCTTTTGCAGCCTTCTTCTCATCGGTGTGCAGATAATCGACGCCTGAAATGCAGTTCAGATAATCGAACGCGAGCGTTGGTTCGTCGCGCAGGTAACGGCAGACCTCGATGAGCCCATCGGGCGTGACCTCGATCCAGGGATCGAGGTTCTCGAAGTTCGCGCCGGCGATCTTCGCGCCGAATTTCGCTTTCAGTTGATCGACAAATGCAGTGCCAGCCATCGGACAGTTGATAGTTGAGGGTTGAATATTCAAAGACCAGCGAGCCGGGCCGTCCCCGGCCCCGACTAATGCATCATGCCGACAAGATCGACTGGCTTGGTTCCACCGAGCGCGGCGGAGGACGATGGATAGGTTGAACCCGTCCACGCGTCATCGTATGCACCCAGTCCAAGTCGCCGCGCTTCCACACGTAGAAGAAGCCGACCATCAATACAAAGAAAAAGACGAGAATATCGGCAAACGAGATCATGGCCAGCTTGCCGGCTGCCGCCTGCAGCCCGTCGCTCGCTATCGACTTGGCGGCCGCGGCATGGGTCATGCCCAACTCTGCGAGCCGGGTAGATTCCACGGTCGCCACTTGAGCCCCTGGAGGAGTTGCCGAAAGCTGCGTGGCTTTGCCAAATACAACCGCCCATGGAAAGAAGAATGCGACCTCGACATCGAAAATGATGAAGAGTAGGGCCACCACATAAAACCGCAGATCGAACTGAACGAAGCTCGAACCGATCGTCGGCTCGCCGCATTCGTAGACCTCCAGCTTTTCAACGTTCGGAAGCCGTGGGCGAACAAGCCAACCAAGGACCAGGTTCGCGAACAGAAACAAGAAACCTGCTGTTGCAAACAGGGCGATGTAAGCGGCAATGGCGAGCGGTGAGGACATTATTGATTCGGCCCTCCATGAACCGGCTCGGTGATGACTTTCGCGTCGGCTACGGCCGTTGGGTTGAGCGTCGCGCGGCCCCAGGCCACGTCTAGCGGCAGCCGGGAAAAGTCGACGATGCATCCATCGCGGCTGTAGCAGCTCAGGTCGTGCGTGGCCCCCATGAAGATGCAATCTACCGGGCAAGGCTCGACACAGAGCGCGCAAAACATGCACTTCGTGTAGTCGATTGTATAGCCCGTGATCTTGAACCCCTTCGTTCCCTCGGCGCGTTCCTTGCCAATGTAAATGCAATCGACAGGGCATGCCTTCGCACACTGATCGCAAGCGATGCACGTAGTCAAATCAAAGCGGTGAAACCCTCGATAGCGAGCCGCGACCGGGACAGGCAGCTCGGGATACTCGAAGTGTTCGGTGAATGTTTTGCGCTCGGGATTATAGGTCTTAATCCACGTACGAAACGTAACCCACATTCCATGCGCAACGGTGTAGACGGCTTCAACGACGTTGCCCAACCAGGGCCACACAGCCTTTACTTCATTAATCATTGGGCCGAGCGCATTTCCTATATCGATGCAGCGCGAGTGCAATGGAGCGCTACGCATTTCCAATTCGGCTATCCGGAATTCGCCGCGGCAGAACATCGTGTCGAGCCGTTGCTAGCGAACACGAATTATAAGGAGAGCGCCGATCGATCCGCAACCGTTAAAACGGATTGTGAATCAGAAGAAGCAGGGCCCGCGCACTACGAAATGACTTCGTTAGCGTCCACGTGGTTGTCGCCGGTAGAGTCGTATTCTTTCTGATCAAGAAGAACCAATAAGCTGAAATGCGCAATCTCTTGATTGGGGATGTTTTGTACTTTAACTGGTAAAGAAAAATGGGAGTGGATGAAAAGTGTTCCTAAAGATCCCTAAAGAGTGATGCCATGAAACGGCTTTAGGCCTCTTCACGTTAGGGCAAGCATTTTGGCCAGAGCCGCTCAAATGTCGCCAGAATGTCGTGGACGGATGCCGATTTTGCCACGCCATTCGTTAAAATGGGAAAAGTAGCCCGAGTTCATTGGACTAAATTGAGCGGAGTGACTGTTTAAACGGATTCGCGGCGAGTTATGTGGCCTGACGCAGAGGTGCATCCAAGCCGTATCTCATTGTTATGAAATAACTTGCGATAAACAATCTCCAGCGGCTTGGTGGCTATTTTCGGGTAGCTTTGCAGTCTAGCATCCCATCCAACAGGCCAAATCTTATGCCAAATGCCAGCATGGGGCGAAAAAAAGGCGATTTCTACCCCTTAAGTTTCCTTGACTAGGGCCACTCACCACGTAGAGTGAATTGAAGGGCCTGTCTGTCCCGGGCAACTAAGTCCCCGTTTTACTGGCCGCCGGCCAGCGGAGGAGCAAGCTTGCCCTCGCGAAAGAAAGAAGTCGCGAGTGAAATTGGTGTTCGGACGTGCCTCTGGAAGGAATCGAGCATGTTAGTTCTGTCACGGAAAAAGAACGAGAGCATCATTATCAATGATGATATTACGATCGTTGTCGTGGAAATCCGCGGCGACAAGGTCCGCCTTGGGGTAGAGGCCCCAAAGGAAGTGCCTGTACATCGTAATGAAGTCTACGAGGCGATTCGCCGTAATCAGCAGAAGCCCGATTCGTCAGATAGTGTTATGCACAACGACGGATCTAGTGTCGCCGAATGATTTACTGAGCTAAGCAGCCTCTCCTATTTCGCCCGACCACGGGCGCTCTTCTCTTATTTTTTGTTTGAGTAGTATGCTAGCAGGTTTTTCTGCCTGCCCCCTTTAGTCTATAGACCCGAATTTGCCACGGTTTTGTATGGACTATTTCCTCCGCGCGAGTTCGTTGATCGCTCAAAAGGCGCGGCTTTCCCGAGCTTTTTGGCTCTCTTGGTGATCGTTGTCTTGACGATCTGAGCGCGTAACCATATACAGCTAAGGAAGCTTCGACAATTTTACGTCGAGTTCGACGCTTGCCACTTGGGTGAAGTGCCGATCGACGACCGCGAAACAGTTATGATTTCGCCGGTCGGACGTTTGGTTGTATGCGCAGGCCCCGTCGTCTAGCGGTCTAGGACACCGGCCTTTCACGCCGGTAACACGGGTTCGAGTCCCGTCGGGGTCATCCTTTTACTACGTTTTCCTCGTGAAAATACGCACGTCGTGCTGTTTTTTTGATTTCTCCGCAGCACTTCTTGCCGCCCGTTTCTTCTATTTTCGCACGCTGGTGCAGCGCAAATCGCTCAGGCAGAGTTTGCGTCGGTGATTTGGCGGCAGTGCTTACCGTGGGCGCCTCGTGTGCCGTATCGTCTGCAGCGGGCTGGTCAGGTCAATCGTTACGGCTTCCGCTATAACGTGTACTCGGATGGGCCGGGGTATATGTGCGGGGGCCGCTCGGGATAGTTGGCGCGCTATTCGCAGTTGTCTTCGCGCCGTTAGCCGCCCACCCCTGGCTACGCTGGAGGAGGCGATTCTCCCTCCGCGCTCTTCTAATCACCGCGACGCTGGTTGCATTGGCACTGGGGTTGATCGTGTGAAGGGTTTTGGCACATCGATTGCCACTAAGCAGAAGTCCTACAAACCTGTCCCTTCATTTCAGTAGAGCCCAGCATTATTGATGGCTGGACGTATGGACCATGCGAAACGACTATCAAATGTCCTTGGCGATTATATTGAGCGAGATTGACCAAAAGATTGCTCACGCTCAGTCAATTAAAATTGAACCCGGTAACGATGAGCTATTGCACTTCGTCGCGAATGTAATAAGCGATCTTTACGATTCACGGGAGGAGATAGAAGCCCAGTTCATGTTAGACAGGGGGCGAGAAGTGCATCGAGTCCATTGAAGCTAGCTGACGCGCCTTCTCTTGTGCGAGCGAATGTCAGCCGCGAAAATAATCGCCGACTCGACCGGAATCATTGTCGTGTTTCTGGCGCCTTTTACGGTTTCTCTTATGGAGAGAAGAGGCACACAGAGGAACGCGTGCAAGGCCATGATCGTACGCCAGCGTTCGACCCTTACGCCCGCGCTCATTTCGTGTGGCTCGGGTACAGCGAAGCTAGGCCGCCCCATAGTAAATCGCGTGGTAGGTACTCTGATCTTGGCCGCGGCATTACTGATCGAGTTGTGTGGGCGGAGTTGTTTTTTGGGAATACGACTGGCTTATAAGCACCATGGCAGCAGTGCCAGCGAGCTGCTGCTGGCTGTGCAGTACCAACTACTATTGATCTAGCTGCAAATCGCTTCCTGGGTCATACTCCGCCCCCTTGTCGCGCAGCCAGTTCGGCGATGCAGGTTCTCGTCGCAGTTCGAGGGCGTTTTCTCGCAAGCGAATTAGTCGCTCCCCCACACCAGGAATCGAGGCATAAATGCCGTTTCTTATTCAATCCAAAGCAGTCCGCCGCGAGAAGCGCGAGGCCTGGCAGCAAGTCGGTTTGGTCTCGGGTTTTCTTGCTGGCCGGCATTTCGTGGGGGCGAAAGATTTGCATTACGGCTATTGGAGCGATGGTGTCGAGCCCGCCATCCAAAATCTTCCACGAGCGCAGGAAGACTATTGCGACTTTATCTTGAGCCACATTCCTGTTGACGCACAGCGGTTGTTGGATATCGGCAGCGGCGCTGGCAGCGTGGCCGCGCGGTTAGTGGCTCGTGGGCAAAAAGTCGATTGCGTGAGCCCAAGCTCGTTTCTCAATAGCCAGGCACGCGAGCTTTTGGGCGACAAGGCTCACATCCATGAATGCAACTACGAGGATTTTCGAACTACGGAGATGTACGATTGCGTCTTCTTTTGCGAAAGCTTTCAGTACGTGAAGATGGAACAAGGCCTGACGAACGTGGCATCGCAATTGCGAAAGGATGGCCAGTTGATCATTTGCGATTTCTTCCGTTTGCCAAAAAGTGGACGCAGCCCCATCAGTGGCGGGCATCCGCTCGATGAATTCAAGGAAGTCATGGCGCGGCAGCCGTTTCGGTTGGTTGAGGAAATTGACATTACCGAGCGAACCGCTCCGACCTTCACTGTGATCGATTCCGCCTTTACCAAGGTGCTGCAGCCAATCTGGGACGAGATCGATCGGGCGTCGATGATCTCTCACCCGCACTTGTCCCGATGCGTCAATTGGATGTTCAAGAACAAGTTCGCCAAGGTCAAAAAGAAATACTTCACGCACGAGCGCAGTGCCGAGAACTTCTGCAAACACAAGACCTATCGGTTGATGCGGTTCGTGCGGATCTAATGATAACTGCGCAACCAATGAGTCTTTGGGTGCCATGGCCACTGCTCGGAGTGGCCATGTTTTGGCAACCTTCTCGGCATGCCCACGCCAAGCCGTGGGCATGGCACCCTTACCGCACGGTGCCATCTGCTGCGCACGCATCATTAGAAGATCTACGAGGTCTCCTCAGGACCTTTGGCAGCGAAGGGGAGGATTCGGCGTTGCCGCTGACGCTAATGTGCCTCGTTCTTCTCGGTGGTTGATAAGTGTCGAATCGGCCAGATTCGGCGACGCTCTTGCAATTGCCCTTGTTCGACTACAATGGGGCGGGGTCCTATCCACCTTCGCAAGGGCATCGGCATGTTTCGCTGTGGTTTTTTTCTTTCTGTCATGTTGGTTGGCCAGATTGTTGCATTTGCAGAGGAGCTCAACCTCCCTACGATCGAAGAGTTTTCGGTGCCTAGGGTGGTCGAGCGGCTGGCGCGGCGCGTCGAGCCTAGCCTGGCTGGCAAGCCTGAGCAGTTGCCTCACTACATCGACTTCTTTCGCACCGAGTTGGCGAACGATAGCCGGCTGTGTGCGTTCAAGGTGACCTCCAAGGTAACCGATGACGGCAAGGTGGTGTTGCAAGGTTACACGGAGTTCCCAGAAACACGTGCTTCGCTGGTGAAATATCTCAAAGCGCTCGGCTTCCAAGTAGATGACCAACTGGAAACGCTGCCTTCGGCGGGACTAGGCAAAAATATCTTCGGGCTGGTTACCGCACCGCATAGTATTTGCTTTGACCAATCGAGCGGTCGTCAACGGCCGGAGAACGATTGCCTCATCGGCGAACCGCTCTACTTGCTCCGCGAGGAGAATGGCCATCTGCTCGTTCATTGCGGCGAAGGCTATCTGGGTTATGTCAGCGAGAAAGATGTGCGTCGCGTCGATCCGGAGGAGTTTGCCAAGTATCAGGAAGGGAAGCGAGTGCGAGTGAAGTTCGACCAGAAAGCCGGCGAGATGACAATCCCCGCCGGCGCTTCGTTGAAGTGGGTGAGTAGCGATGACAAAATGGTGGTCGTCGAATTGCCCACTGGAAAGCAAGTGCAGCTTCCTGCCGATTCATGTGAATTGAATCGAGACACGACGAAGGATATTGAGCAGGTAGTGGCCAAGGGGAAGAAGGTTCTCGGCACCAAGTATTTGTGGGGCGGCCGAACGTCGCAGGGAATCGATTGCTCCGGGCTCGTGCAGACTTCGTACCTGGCCGCTGGCGTCCATCTTCCCCGAGACGCTTATCAGCAATTCTATGTTGGGCAATTGGCGGGGACTCGTTGGCATACGGCCGGATTGCGTCGGGGAGATACCCTCTATTTCTTGGGAGACGACGGCAAAATCCGTCACACGGGCATCTACTTGGGCGATAACCATTTCATGCACGCCGTGATGCCCGTTGCCAGGATCAACAGTTTCAACCCGGCAGACAAGGATTACGACGCCAAGCGGCATGCGTCGTTTGCATTTGCGAAGCGACCGGTCGATTAGGTACGAAAGGCTGGCTACCGCGTTTCGTCTGCCTGGCGGGTGATCGCGAAATAGATTACGTAGAACCAACTTAATATTCCCGCGATGATGGCCCACAGAATCGAGCGATTGCGCTGCCAAGAGCAGACGATAGCCAGCGCGGCGCCGAAAGTCAGTCCGTTCGACACGTAGACGGTTTTTTCGATTTCAGCTAGTAGGAGCGTCATTTTTGCGTTCACGGGGTGGGCCGGATCGCGTGGCGGTCCGGCTATGGTTTACTTGGGAATATTGTAAGCGTTAGTGTGGTGGCAGAACGTTGGCATTGGGGGTGGCTTCTTGCATGTTTGGCGTCGTGTCTGCCTTTGCATCTCCGAGTGCCCATTTGATTCCGCCGACGACCAGACTTTGAAATTCGGGGCGTGTCCAAACATCTTCACGGTGCCCCATCGAGGTGTAAAAGACGCGGCCTTTGCCGTGATTGCGGATCCAGGTGGCGGGGTAGGCGGGGCGTTCGTAAAACTTATCACGCATGCCCTTGGTTTCATTCACCAGTAGCACATGCAAATCGTCGGCAAAGTTTTTCAGTGAGTACCACTCCTCGAACATCTTGAAATTTTCGCCGAGTTTCTCCGTGCCAGGAAACTTGGAGTCGACAACGGTCATCACCGCGTCTTGTTGCTGACCGTGAACGATGAATTCGCCGCCGACCATGTCGATATAGGGGTCGCGCTTGCCAATTGGTTGGCCTTCGCCAGGCGCACCGGGGCTGTGGAACGTGTCGGACGCACAATGGAAGCCGACAAACCCTTTGCCGTTTTTGATGGCATCGAGCAGCGCTTGCTTGCCTTCTGCGCTCATAGGCGGGGTATTGTCGACCGATTTCTCAGCGAGCAGATCGCCCTGGGTGAAAAACAGGAACGCGTCGAACTTGGCGATGTTCTCTGGCGTGAAGATGCGGCCGTCTTTTGTGCTGACCAGTTCCCAGCCATTCTCTTTACAGAGTGGTTGCAGAATGTTTTCGGCGTAAGAGGGCTTCCCGTCGGTCACCTGCACGACCGGGTGTTGAAACGCGGCTGAGCGGTTGTAAAACAGCAATCGGCGGGGCGCGGGTGGGTCGGCGGCGGTGGCCGATACCGGGGCAACCGCGAGCCAGGCGAGGTGTGCAGCAGCGAGAACGAGGAGCTTAGATCCGAGGTGTCGCATCGCAGGAGGGGCCACTTTTGATATGGGGGGAAAGCGTGGGCGGGAAAAACTCAGCATAGAAACGGCTGCGGTGGGAAGCAAGCGAGTTGGTTTAAAAGCGCGTAATCCCTGAGCGGATCGGCAAAATAGAGGGGAACGCATGATTACTTTTCGATTGCAACTGCTGGAGCCTCGCTGCTCTCTTCTTCCGGTGCCCGAACCATCAGACTAAGCCCCGCCGCAAACAGCATCAGCAGGCCTGAGAGGTAAAAAGCAATATCGAGCTTGCCGGTCAGGTCGCGAATGTAGCCAGCGATTTGGGGGATGAGGAACGCGATGCCCCATCCTAGAAATACCAAGCCGTACTTGAAGCCCAGGTCGTTTGCCCCGAAGTAGTCTGCCGTCATCGCCGGCATCAGGGAAAGGCCGCCGCCGTATTGCCAGTAGGCGACACCCACGACCAGGAAGAGTAGCGGCGCACTCCCGGATCGGATGACGAGTGGCGTTAGCATCAGACATACGAACGCCGCGAGGCCATTGATCATGTACGCCTGTCGTCGGCCAACTTTATCAGAATAGATGCCGGTCCCCACCCGGCCTGCCGCATTGATGAAGCCGCCATAGGAAGCCAGCAGCCAGGCATTTGCGGCGAGGAAGCCAACGCCACGTGCCGTTTCGTTGAGAATTGGCGCCGCGTTTGCAATCACCAGCAGTCCTGCCTGAGCGGAAGCGATGAACATGAGCAGCATCGCGTAGTACTGCCATGTGCCGAGCATCTCTCGGGCAGATAACTGTACTTGCGAGGTGGGGCTGGTAGTTGCCGCATTGATTTTGTTGGTTGCGGCCGGTTGATATTCTTTGCCGGGCATCGAAAGCAATTGAGCCGCCGCGACAATCACAATCGCGAACATGACGCCCAAGAAAATAAAGCTCTGCGAAATCCCGTAGTGGGCAATCAGGCTTTTCGCTAGAGGAGCGATGTAGATAGCGGCCGCGCCGTAACCGCCGACGACTAAGCCCGCCACGAGCCCGCGGCGTTCGGGGCCGAACCATTTCACGGCTGCAGGCGTGGCCGCCGCGTAGCCCAATCCCATGCCGATTCCGCCCAGCACGCCAAAGCCGGCGATCAGCGTTAAATAACTTTTGCCGAGCCCTGCCAGGATGCAGCCAGCCCCCAGCGACAAGCCGCCGAGCGTCGCGCCTAGCCGCGGCCCAAGCTTATCCTGCAACAGGCCCCCCGGGATCATGAAAAGGGCGAACGTGATTCCGCAAATTGCGTAGGCCCAAGTCGCCTGCGCATCGGTCAAATAAACCCAGCCTTCGTTGATCCCGCTCATTGCCGAGCCGGCCGGGGACTTCTCACTGCCGACCAGATTTGCCTTCCAAATGCTCCAGGCATAGAGAATGCCCAGGCAAAGATTGACACACATGCCGGCCAGCACCACCACCCAAGCACGCAGGGGCGCTCGCCCTCTGACCGCCGATTCCGCCATGATCGCCTCCGATGTGCGTGATAAGCAATGGCGGTAGCGTAGCAGAGGCGGCTTGAAGATGCTATCGCGCAGCTAATCCTGCCACAGATGGGAAGAGCCCCAGCGCCAAGGGGATCAGTGTCGTACCGATTAGCAGAGTGTGGAGGCTAAAGCTTTAACTGATCGAGGGTGAGGGGTCGCTACAACCTTGTTGTGGATGCGCGGACAAGCAATTGGCGAGAGCGCGGGGGTAAACCTCGCCGCGCGGTTATGTTTGCGGCTCATGCGGAAATGTCGATTTTTCGCGACATGCCAGCGGCATGACCGAGCTAGACGGACTATTCGCTCGAAGCGTGCAGATATTGGGCGTAAATGGAGCCTTCTTTCTCGATGATCGGCAATCGCTTCGGAGTAGGATTCTAATGATGCCTGCGCAGCAAATGACATCACGCGGTAAGGGTGCCATGCCCACGGCTTGGCGTGGGCATGCCGAAAATGTTGCCAAACATGGCCACTCCGAGCAGTGGCCATGGCACCCAAAGGCTCATTGGTTGCGCAGTTATCATTAGTTTAGTATCGAGAAGTCGAGCGAAGGCGAGTGCGCTGTAACCCACTAGTCTGTTTTCAGAAACAACATGCGTGTTGCCATCCAATGTGGGCTGTTGGTCGTGATGCTGGCGGCGTTACCGCGCCTGTTGCAAGCTCAATCAAAGAACGAGCAATGGGAGACGACTCTCAAGAATGTTCAAGCGTTGATTCAAACAAGAACAAAGGAGGTTCGCGAATTACGCAAGAAAACGGATGAGTTCGTTGAGAAGCTGAACGAGCTGGCGCGAAACAAGGTCTTAAAGCTGACCCCAGAGGCCAAGCGTAAATTGGCGCTTCAACGAATCAACTACTACACGCAGCTCGGCGGTTACAACGCGGCGATTATTGAAATGGAGCAAACGTTGCCGAAGCAGGTCGCCCCTATTGCCCGTCAGAAAGTGCTCGATGCGCTGGCGGCGCTACGCAATGAGGTTCGGGCTACAGTCGTTTCGCTGAATCACGTGGCGCGGTCGCTCAAGGACCTGTAATCAAGTTGTGATCAAGCTTCCCGCGGAGAATCGACGTGCTTGTTAGAAAGTCGGCGCGTCAACATGATTGATTGCCGGAGTTGCTGGACGCTTGGCTGAAAACCACGTCAACAATCCCAGCCCCACGGCGACGAGCGTCAGGACGATTAGCAAAGTGCGGAGAGAGAACCGCCTGGGGAGCCAAGGGCATGCGCCAACGAGTCCAATTGCCGCAATGAGAAACGGAACTTTTACGACGACGTAGGACAACAATGTTCCGAGCGCAGCACCATATATCGCATAGAGGCTCCACGTTCGCTTGCCGTTCCATAACAGCGGAGCCAAATCGGAGGAGCGGCTCTCGAAATGCCCGGGCTTGGCACGTCCACCAAAATTGGCCTTAGCAGTAGCAATCGACAACTCGCCATCACCAGTGATTAATACAGTCCGCGTTGTTACTCCAAGAACGTCTCTCCATTTGTAGCTTCGCACACAGAGCACGATCAGCAGCACGGCGGTCAGGCCACAAATCATCGACCACGCGATTCGCAGCGTACGGTATTTCATGTCCTCGATTCTACCGCGCACGAAAAACCCCGGCAGCGCTTCGAAAAGCGCTGGCCGGGGAATGCAAAAAGGCTACTCGTAGCCAAGTGGTACTTAAACGTAGTACAAATTTAGCCGTGACGCCGTAAAAAACTGTCCATGGCTGCCTTGGGCCCGGTGTTGATTGTATCGAATGTGCCGGCGCTTCGCGTGAAAAGCTCGCCATTGAAACAGGCGTCAACAGCCGACCGGCCTTCGTTGAAACGTGTTGGAGGCGGTTTCCTATGAGCGAACCGATTATCTTGGCATCATCGAGCGGTTGGTACTGCAGGCAGCTTCTGAAAGCGGTGCAGATCCCGGTGCAGTTTACGACTTTCATCGCGCGCCCCGGCGCGACAAAAAAAGAAATCCACGATTTTGCCGTGGGTTTTCGTGTGTTGTCGACTGTTGCCAATCGCCGGCAAAAGGCAGTTAGTGGGCGATGAGGGACTAGCACAGTCTGCAGAATCCTCGGGAAATACCGCAAGTGCCGATGCTAGCGCTGCAGTTTTGCGTGCGGTTCAGGATCCGGACCTTGCTATTGTGATTGAAGCGTGGCCTAGACTCTCAGCCGGTGGCCGGAACGAGCTGCTTGATCTGCTGTCCAGGTTGCTGACAGTGCGGCAGCTATGAATAGTCGGAGCTCGATTTTGATGAGTTTCGGCTGCACGTATATCCCGGTTGAAGGCTCTGCACGTCTCTGGGGCATGTTATTTGCTCGCAGGGCCCTCTGGTTGCCGATACAATCAAAATAGGCTACCCTTCGACGATCATCCACGACGATGGTTATGTTTGAATCGTCGCAAGGACGCTAGATGATTATCGCACACACTATGGACCACATAAAGGAACCGTTGCCGGATTACTCCAATCCACCGGTCGTGGAAGTCATCCTAGGGGTGCAGTTTGAGCGCTTGGCAAACTTTCGAAATGCCCACCTTGGTGCTTTCTGGAAGTCTTTGGATCGTAAGGCATGGAGTAAAGTTGCGGACGCGCCTTTGCTCGCCCCTCAGTTTGAGACATTTCAACCTGGTGTTAATTGGTCCAAAGGCGTTCGAGTTCAGCTCACTCAAGAACCAGCGTGCCGCATACAAATAACGAACAGCGACGCGGACCGCATGATTCAAGTTCAGAATAGTAGGCTGCACTTAAACTGGCTGGGCCGAGATGGGGGATCTTATCCTAGATTCGAAAGTGTTAAGCAGGAATTTTTTAAGGTGTTCCATGATTTCACGGAGTTTGTAACCGTAAACGAACTCGGTGAGCTTCGTCCCAATCAATGGGAAATAACTTACCTCAATCACATTCCTCGCGGTTCTGTTTGGGAAGCACCGGCCGAATGGAACTTCTTTAAACCGATTGCCGTCGCCCCAAAGCTTAACGAGTTGGTGAAAGAAGAGAGCTTTAGCGGTGAATGGCATTATGTCATCCCGCAGAATCGCGGGCGGTTACACATCGAATGGCGTCACGCGGTGAAGCCGACTCCGGAAAGCTCTCCCGATGAAGAGTTGATTCAGTTGACACTTACCGGACGCGGCCCAATCGAAATGAGTGACACTATGGACGACTCAATAAGTACGGGGTTTGGGCTCGGCCATAGTGTGATTGTTTGCACGTTTAAAAACCTGATGTCCGACAAAGCTAATAAATTTTGGGGACTTAAAAATGCCTGCAACTGAGGCCACCAGGTCCACTACTGCATTTATGTCGCCTCGATTTGACCGAGCCGTACGTACGAGCGCCGATACAGCGTCGTCGAGAAATGCGACATCGCCCCGTGAAAAATGGAACGCGCTCATCTACCAAGTGCTGATTCCATGGGTGAACGACCCATCGCTCCTTGCTGATGATGGAATTGACGAACCTAGTGATGTAACGTTACGGCTCGCGCTCGACATCGCAGAAACAATGCGAGATCAGGGGCTTCCGCCTGCCGATACCATCGTTCCGGACCCCAATGGCGGAATCGTTTTTCGTCGGGCGGCTGGAGGCTTTCAAGAGGCGATTCACATCTGGGAGGACGGGACCGCTGATACGCTTCTATTCGACGGCGCTCGACTCGTTAGCCGAAGATCCTTCTAACCCAGCGGCACACTACGGGGGACGGTGTGGCGAACGGCATCGACCCGATAACTGCGGATGAAGAATTATACCGCCGCATCCCGATGTGCTGGTATCAGGATGGTGCGGTCGATCCACAGGCCTTTGCGCCCCGGCCCGAAGATACGACCGGCCTATCAGTTGTACGTGCAAAACATAAGTCCCTAGAAGCCGCTGCGGGCGGTCGACCAGGCAAGAGCTATTACGTCGCTGTCCTAAAGGCTGGTGACCTGCTGGGCAAGGATATTCGAATTGTTCCGCGCCCTGACACCGCGACCGGCTACGATCCTTCGCATGCTGAGATTGAAACGATTACCTACGACCGTAGAAAGGATAGTACGGTCATCGAATTACTGCACCAGTTAGCTGGCGAATTGTGTGACAGGGTCGAGGGGCCCTTTCAATCTCCTGACGCTAATTTATAGCGAACGCCAAAACGCAGCGCAAATTGCAGCGCTACAACCGCTCAACGCGCAGTGCGTTGGTGTTTGGCTACAAATTCGCGTCCCCCAGAGATTCGCACGCTCTGAACTTCTCTTTTCCGGCCGCTTTCCCCTCTCCCCTTGCGCGGTAAAATCTAAGCATCAACTTGCCGGCCAACGGGTAGCTCCCAGACCGGCCACTGTTCGCGGCATGCACCTACGCCTCGGGCAGCTGGCCGGTCACCGGCTCTTACTTGTAGGTGCACGGATGGCTGCTCTTGAACACGTGAACGTCGCGGCGATTGGCGACGAGTTAATCACCCTTTATATTCACCTTCGCGGGCCCATCCGCCGGGTTTCCGAAACCGGTGGCGCCGGCGGGATCGAGCCCGGGTTATATTGGCCGGATGTACGCGCATCGCTCAAGCGGCTGAAGGCGCTTCTGCCCGACGATCCGGACTTAGCGGACTGCGATATTCACGTTCGGAGCAATCTGGAGTCTTTATCGCGCTTAGTTTCGGAGCTGTGGGAGCACCACAATTTTGCCAATATGCCGGTGCAAGCACTGCCGGGAGAACCTGTATTTGCGGCAAGTGAATGGGCGCACTGGGACTATGAAATCCCCGATCGGGACAAAGACTGCGTCAAACATTATCTCGGAAAATTCCCGAGAGCGCTCCGCCCGCGCGATGTACCACAAGACGACGGGTGCGATCACAGGGACAAGAGCGAATCGTCCAGTGTCGACGAGTTGAAGTACATCCACAGCTTGCCTGTCAATCAGTCAAGTACATGGCCGACGACGTCTGCTGCTCACTCGACTGATTTGCATCCCGTTTCTGATTGCGATCGGCAAAATGATAGCCGGTTACTCTTAATGCCAGAATGGTATCCCGATAGAAATGAAGTGATTTACAACGGGCAGGTTGTTCGCACGGTCGCAAAAAACGCGAGCCGAATTCGCCCAATTCTCGACGCGCTTCAGAAGGCGAACTGGAGCAAGATCGATTGCCCTTTTACTGACAATCCATCTGCAAGAACTGACGCGATTAGCGATTTCAACAGATCAAGTCTGTTGGTTAAGCTCCGAGGCGATGGAACGGGAATTCGAATCGAGTGGTATCTGGAACCTCCAGTGGAACCTCCAGAACTTCCAGTCGAACATCCTTAGCGATCTATTTTTCACCGTGTTACCTTGACGGGCATGAGTGAAAACATTCTTAACGGTGAGCAGCTCATTACTCTGAATGACGCTGCGAAATTGCTTCCTGGTCATGTCCACCTCAGTACCGTCAGGCGTTACCACCTATATGGCCTGAACGGCATTCGACTTGAAACCGTGCTGATCGCGGGAAAGCGGTGGACCAGTCGGCAGGCGCTTGAGCGATTCGTCTGTGCCACGCAGGGCGAGGCGGTGGCCCATGTCTGAGCTATCCATCACACCGCGTTGGCTCACGCAGGAGCAGGCCTGCCAGTACCTCGGCGGCTGCTCGCCCCGGCACATCCAGGCCATGCAGCAGGCAGGCAAGATCCCTGTCAGCTACGCGCTCGGCGTTCGCTCGCCGCGTTACGACAGGATCGCGCTCGATCGCTGGATGCAGGGCGAGCACACGCCAGACGCCCCCACCGAGAGTCGCGGAGTACGGCTAGCCGTCGGATGAGACACCACCTAGGCCCGGCGGGCGCATAGAGCGGCCCGCACCCTGGCAGGGGCACGGGCCGCAGATACGAGACGACACATGCAGTATACCACACCACGACCGCCAGTAGCTAGATACGCCGCCCAGTGGGCCGAGCGCAACCTGCGCCAGCTCGGGCTGCTCGTGGCGCGCGACATGGATCGCGCGACCACCGAGGATGAGCGCATCGAGATCGCCGCGGTCGGTATCGCCATCGCTCGGGCCCGGCAGCAGGTGCTGCCAGTCGTCATGCGTCACAGGGAGGATGTGTGATGGCCCGCATCCGAACAATTAAGCCTGAGTTCTGGACTTCGGAGCAAGTCGTCGAATGCTCGCCGACCGCTCGACTACTGTTCATTGGCATCTGGACCTTCGCCGACGACGGTGGCGTGCATCCATACACGACAAGGCGACTAAAGATGGAGGTGTTTCCGGGCGACGCGATGACCGACGAGCAGGTCGGCGCGCTGGTTGACGAATTGATCCGAGCGAAATTATTACGAGTGTACGAGGTCGACGGTGAGCGATTTTTGCTTGTAACAGGCTGGAAACATCAAAAAATCGAGAAGCCAACCTTACGATTTCCACAGCCATCCGAGGACACACAATTCGACGATGATTCGCCGAGCACTCGCCGAACGTTCGACGACCATTCACCCCCGGAAGGGAATGGAGTGGAGTCTAAGGGAAAGGAAGAAACCCCCTGTAGTCCCCCAAGGGGGACGAGCGGCAATCGCCGAAAACAAACCAACTCGCCAGCGAACACCGAACCGGAACTCCCCACGCTTCCTGCGAAACTCGACACGCCACGCATGCGTCAGGCTCTTGGCGGCTGGTTCGAGTACAAGGGCAAACCGCCGAAACCCCGCGCTCTCAAGGCTCTGGTCACGCGACTTGAGACACGCGTTGTGGCGCACGGCGAGCAGGCCGTTGTCGACGCCATCGAAACCGCGATGGCCAACGAGTGGAAGGGCTGGGACTTCGATCGGTCGTTCGAGGGCAAAACCGCGCAGCCGGTGTCGAAATTCGTGACGCCCGACGAGTACGCCGCGATGCTGGCCAGCGGCGAGGTGGACGCGATCGTCAACGGGAGGGCCCAGCGATGAGCGGCGAATGGCGCGAAGTCTCGAAGCGCGAACACTGCCCAGTTTGCGACAAGCCGAACTGGTGTTCCGTCGTCGGTCCCGAGGGCGCGATTGAGGCGGCCGTGTGCATGCGTGAAGAGAGCGCGAACGCACGTCCCAACGGCGGTTGGTTCCACCGCATTCGCGAATCGTCGAATTGGTCGCCACCGCCGGCGGCTGCGAACGCACGCACGTTCAGCACGGCGGCAGAAGCGATCGCCGCGCTCGAAAAGAAACTCGGGCCACGGTCGCGCGTGTGGAAGTATTTTGCAGCGGACGGCGAACCCGTTGGCGTCGTGATCCGCTGGGATCGGCAAAACGGCAACAAGGAAATCCGCCCAATCTCACGCATCGGCGGTGGCTGGATCATCGGCGCCATGCCCGAACCAAGGCCGCTGTACGATCTGCCGATCGTGAGCAAGTCACCCGCCGTGATCGTCACCGAGGGGGAGAAGGCCGCGGACGCGATTCGCTCGCTCGGTGTATCGGCCACCACGTCGGCCGGTGGTTCATCGTCCGCAACGAAAACCGATTGGTCGCCACTGGCCGGCAAGATCGTGGCGATCTGGCCCGATAACGACGGCCCGGGCGAAAAGTACTTGGCTGCCGTCGTAGCGGCGCTGTCGAAACTCTCGCCTCGTCCGACCGTGAGGATAATTCGTCCTGCCGGCCAGCCCGACAAGGGCGATGCGGCCGATTGGTTGGCTGCCGGCGGCACCAGCGAGCAGCTCGAACAGCTCGTCCTGCACGCGGAGCCCGTGAAGTTCGAAGAGCGAACCGCCAGCAACGACCCCCGGCACCCGAAGCAAATCACACTTCGCGATGCCGCGCAGGCCTACATCGACCGGATGAAAGCCGGCAAGACCACGCTGATTGAACTGGGCATTCCCGAACTGGATTACGCGATCGGCGGCGGCTGCGAGTTCGGCGAAATGGTGATCGCAGCCGCTCGGCCCTCGCACGGCAAATCCGCATTCGCGATGCAATGCGGCCATCACTGGACGGCCAGCGGCATTCCGACGCTCGTCATCAGCGAGGAAATGTCGACGCTTGCTTTGGGTAAGCGGGCTCTGCAATACGCCAGCGCGGTCCCTCTGGAGCACTGGCATCACTCGGCAAGCGATCTGGAACGCGACCTGGGCGCATACGCGGCCAGCCGCGCAACCTGCATCATCAGCGAACCCTGTGTTACGCCGGCGGCCGTCGTCGAATCGATCGAGCGGAATGTTGGCGAGCATGGTGTACGGGCCGTTGTGATCGACTACGCCCAGCTTCTGCGCGGCGAAGGTCGATCGAAGTATGAGCAGGTATCGTTCGTGAGTAATCGGCTCCGCGAAGCCGCAACAAAGTTTAACGTCCTGCTGCTCGCGCTCTGCCAGCTCAATCGCGAAGTCGAGAAGCGCACCAAGTTCATTCCGTGTGTTTCTGACATCCGCGACGCCGGAACGCTGGAGCAAGACGCCGACGTGATCATGTTGCTGGCATGGCCGAACCGCGTCGATGCCAAGCAGCCGCCGAATCAATACCACATCTTCGTGGCCAAGAATCGCAACCGCCCAATCAACCAGCCGCTCGTGGTGTGCAGGTTCGATCCGTCGCGGCAGATGATCACCGAGTCAACCGCGCGCGAAATGTCCAACTACGAGCCGTGCTTTGAAGACCATGATCCGTTTAACAGCGATTTTTAACAGAAAGGATTCGAAATGATTTCACGATCCGACATGAGGCAGCTAATGCAGGCCGCCCGCAACAACTGGGATGTTCCCGCCGATCGGCAGGCGAAGGCCTTTGCCGACGTCCGCGAGGTGCTCAACTCGCCCGATGCCAGCGAACGCGAGATGGAGACCGCCCTGGCGGCCATCAACGCGTTTGAGGCGGCTGGCTGGGTTGAGAAGCCGGAGACGGTGCTACAATGAGAGCCGCAACATGCCATATCGCACACGCCGCGAGCGTCGCTATCGCCGAAAACTGGCGAAGGCCGCCGGTCCTCGTCCCGGAACCGCAGGGGGATGGGGGCTGGGTGCGCCGATCAGCCGAGCAGACTTGCTGCTGCTCTCGAAGGCCGTGCGAGAACGCTGGGACGTCCCACGAGCCACGCGGCAAGCGGTCTGCGATCGCCTCGGCGAACTTATCAACTCCGACGACGTTCGGATGCAGCTTTCCGTTGCCAATGCTGCCATCACCCTCATGGGCGATAACCATCGGCGCCTGTTCGAAGCGATCGACCGTTATGAACGCGGACAGCCGCCCAGCTAACCCGGCGTCTTTCGTCGCCAAATGCAGCGCAATCTGCGTCGCCGATGGGGGAGTGCATCGCAACTGCCGTGATTTCCGGCCATCCGCGGCAAATGTTCGAATCACCGTACGACTGCGGAGGGCCCTGTGAGCAATTCCCGCCACTATGTCGTGACGCTTGAAACGCCCTCGTGGGGCGATGAAGCCGATGGCGTGCGACGCCTACGAGCGATGCTGAAACGCCTGGCCCGCGGCTACGGCCTGCGGTGCGTATCTGCGGAGCCAGCCCAACCGTCCAAGAATCCACTGCCTGAAACCAATCCCCGACGTCCGCTGGCCGCTGCTGGCGACGTCACCTAATGAATCTATCGCAGCAACAACGACTGAGGAGAATCTCAAAATGATTGGAGCATTGACGCACAAACGAATTACCGAGCGGGCCATGAACGCCATCGCGCAAGGCCACGTCGATGCCGAAAACGGCATCCTCTACGGCGTGAAATTATTAGGTGGTCGGTCCAAGAACGGGCGCGAGTACACCGAACGAGCAATGCAAAATGCTGTCGACAAATACCGCGGAAAAAAGGTCTTTATCGATCATCCAGAACGCGATCGGATGAATGAAGATCGAAGTATCGATCGTTGTGTGGGCGTGATTGAAAGCCCGCGATTCGAAAACGGTGCGATCTACGGTGACCTCCGATTGCGTAAGGCAAGTCCTTACTACGAGCAAATGCTTGAAATCGCGTCGGACTTCGGCTCGAGCTTCGGCATGAGTCACGTGGCAGATGGGAATGGCCGAACAGAGCGCGGTATTGAGATCGTGGAAGAAATTACCGATGTGTTCAGCGTCGACGTCGTTTGTGAAGCGGCGACCACGGCGGGTTTCTTTGAATCCGCGCATGCGGGAAAGATCCAAAACGAAATCGACAGACTCTTCGAGGATTCAAAACAGCTACACGATAAGGTGCTGGAAAAAGTCACGTCGGCATACGAACGTAGCGACAAGTCGATTTCCGATGCAATCGTCAAAGACATTCAGTATTTTGGGCTCAACCTCAGTAACTGGTTGAACAATTTCGAAACGCAAATTGCGCATCGTGTCCTATACGCAGACGATGCCAGCAGGCTGATTGGCTCTCTAGTAAAGACGGCAAGGGATCCGTTGTCGCCTGGTGCGCCAGAGTTTGTATGTGACCTTCTCGATGAATTGGTCAGTTTTGTCGGCGGGCTGGCTGCTGGGGATGCGATCCCGAAGCCGGCTGCTGTAGATCCGGCTATTGTTGGGGTACTCGATCGCGCTTGTGCCGCCCACAACGTGCCGTATCGGCCGCGATTGAGACGGACGGAATCACTGCCGGACTTTTCTTCGAACCCCGTAGAAACATTTTCAAGACGTTACCGATAACAGCCGCGCGTTGCGGCGAGACCAAACTTTCAAAGGAGAACTAAAATGACGTATGCAACGGTATCGAGCCTCGAGCGCGAAAATGAGCAACTACAGGCAAGAGCGGATCGACTAGAAAACGATATCCGCAAATTGCAAGGAAAGCCATCACTGGAAGAAGAGGCGGAAGCGCGCTGGGAGCGTATTGCTGACCCGAAGGCGGAGGAAGTATCTCCGCTAGTGGCGACCTTACGTACAGCTCAATTGCAGTTGCAGGGGGAAAGAGAATGGTGGCTCGAGGCCGCGGGAGTGTCCCCCGACGCAGACGAGACGCTGAAACGGCTGGCGCTTGCCCATCGTCAGCTCAACATTGCGGATCAAGCGATCTTCGCCCGGCTGGCCCTCGCGACCGCCGGCAAGAAAGGCGACGTTGAGTTGCCCGGTATCGCACAAACCCTTGCAGCATGGAAGGATGTGCCCGTGACGATTCGGTCCCATTTCCTTGCTGTTATGGAAGCGTATCAAGGTTGCGTCATCAAGAATAACAGGCTTAGCGTTAGCCTGTATGACGGTGCTTGAGGGTGAAGGGGCGGCGGCGGTTGGTTTCTATCTTTTCCCAGCCGTCGCCGTTCCCTTCTTTATTTTTCACATTGCGAATCGATAGGAGTGAAGCTATGAGTGACGCAACCCGCGACGTACTGATTCGGATTCGCTATGAGACGCTAAAGGCGAAGCTAGACTCGCCGATCACATCGGAAACCGAAAAGGCGATGCGAGAGCATGAAGCAACTCTTCGTAGGGTCGCGCAAGCCGAGCGTGAAGTAACAAAAGCCAGAACGGAGGGGGCTCGTGCGGCCAAGGAATACTTCACGGGCGAGGTTCCCAATGACTTCCAGAAGTATTTCAAGAATCTGGCGTCGGCTAAGAAGTACGCCTGGGAGACGTTCGGGCCGTCTGGTGAGCGCATTCTCAAAGATGATCCGACGTTCATGCGCAACATGCGGGCCATCGATCGAGAGAACGGCGTCGTTGACGACAGCATGGAGGGGTTTGGGAAGAAAAGTCGAGCAGCATTCTCAAGCAGCCTGGAAGGCGTTACTAACCTGACGCGCGGCCTTGCACTGCTTGGCACCAACGGAACTGCTGACGCCCACAAGCTGCTTGAAAAGCTTGTGGCCATTCAAGGCACCATCGATATGCTTCGCGGCGGCGCGCAGATTGCTCGCATGGGGCCGGTGATCGGCGGCGTTACCGCTGTCGTAACCGCTGGTGCCGCTGCTTGGATGGCCTACGAGCATCAGGTTGAGAAGGCGAAGCAGCAACTCAAGGAAATGGATGACGTTGCCCGGAGGCACCGTGACACGGAGAACCGACTCCGTGAATCATTGGCTGGAATTAATAGTCGCGCTGCGGCCGAAATAACCGATTCAGCAATTCGCCCCGATGAGCGGGAGAGACGACGAGCTGCCGAGACTGCTGATATCGAAGCTCGGATGCGTGAGCAACTTCCGTATGCGAGCAAACTAGAAGAGGCTGCCATCCGGGAGCGAGGCAAGAAGGCCGAGGCGGAGAAACAGGAGGCGGCGGAAAGGCTGAAATCATCTGATGCGTTTTGGGTATTAGATCCGTTGGGGTCTAAGAGGCACGCAAATCTTGCAGAGGCTCAAAAAGAGATAGCTGAAAAAGCAGGTAAGAATTACGAAGAGCTGATGAAGCAACGCATTGGCGTCGGCGAGCAGCAGGCCGCTGGGCAGCGGCGACTGCTGGAGATCGAGCAGTCGCGATATCAAGACAAAGTCAGTGAAGTTGAACGCAATCGAGACAGCGAGTTGGCCATCACTCGCGGAAAGCTCGAAAACATGCGGGCTCGCGACGCGATGATGAACCCTGGGCAACGGGCAATGCGCGAGATTCAGGATGAGTTATACAACCGTAATCGCAGGCAACTTGCCAAAGCCATGGATGGCATGCCCGGATTCGCAGGGCCAGGCGGAGGGTTTATGGATGCCGCAATCAACACTGCAATCACGACCACTCCCCAGCAGATCCGCGAAGGCTCGCTCAATTACCAGGCGTTCGGTAGCAACCTAAAGGCCGAAAGCCAAGTCAACGACCTCAACCAAGCGTTCGAGAAAACATTTTCCGATATGCGTGACATGATTCGACGCGTGGACACGGCGAACGCAGAACTAAAGAGCAAGCTCGACTCCGCACACCCGAATTAATTCCATGACCAACAAAGAAACCGAATCCAAGATACTGAAGGCCTCAGCGGACATCAGCAATTGTATCTCGAATACATTGCTCACACTCAGTGCGCAGCTTGCAAAGAAATACGAACTGACGCCGCCGCAGTTGGCCGTAGCGATCGTGAATTCGCAGATGCAGTTGCTGGCCGCGGGCGCCGCGGGTGTGATACTCGGTGCCGAAGCAACCGATGCAGAGCTGCAAGATAAGTTGGCGAGCGTGATGCAATCGCTTCAGGAAGTCATTGGAGGACTCGCTAGCGTTTCCTGATTGAAACGGGCTAGCGCCCATCGCGCGGTAGCATCGCAACCAGGATGAGACCAAACGGCCCGAGAATGAAACCCAGCCAAAAGCCTTCGCGGTTACCGCGACCGCATTGATTAGCGACCCAGGTTCCAATGGCGCCGAGGATGAAACACACGAACAGCACAGCAGCAATGTATGGTCCCAAGGTTTCCATGCACCGATCGTAGCCCGATGACTAGACGTCAAGCAACCAAAAAAGAGTCGCACGTTACAGCGCAAGTTGCATCGGTTGTGAGCGAAGCCCGGAAACACCCGCAAACTAGTTAAGAGTTCGGATCGGGTTGGGACAAATTTAGTTTAGCGGCCAGCTGTGGCCAAGCTCTTTGACAATTCGAATAGCCCGGCGGAAGTCGCGAGCCGCCGGGCGTGATGGAATAGTTAAGCCGGCTCGCGGCGATACGCGACCGCATCAGCGATGGTTTCGTCAACGATACCGCCATCTCAGCACAATTTCCAGCAGGCAGCGTAGCCGGTCGTCTCCCTACGACCAAAGCTAGATGAATCTAACAGTCGACCCAACCCCTCGGAGCGCGTTAGGAGCGATTCTGTGCGATCGTTTTTGAGAGAATTGGCCTCGAAACGAGACCAGTGTGCAAGGATTCGTTGACCCGGATCAACGAATTGCCAGAGAGAAGTACCCTCGAAACGAGACCAGTGTGCAAGACCCCGACATTACGGTACGTACCGTAAATTGAGAGAAGTGCCCTCGAAACGAGACCAGTGTGCAAGAGAGCTAATTCTGCAAATTTGCAGAATAAGGAATCAGGTGCGCGAATGCGCACCTGCACTAAAAATACCGAGAAAACAAGGGTGGGCGAACAGCGAAAGATTGTGCAGGCCCTGCACGATCTTTGACAATCGACTCCCGGAGGTGCTAGAATCCGGGCGTGAAAGCTCTGTCGTAGCTCAAACGGCAAGTAAGTCTAAAATGTGGAATGCAAGTCTAAAACAAGAGCGCGGCTGCGCGCGGGTGTGGTGGGAGGTAACGACCACCGGG
>CAZJWY010000075.1:0-23936 GCA_964549545.1 uncultured Planctomycetaceae bacterium
TCAACAAGAAGGGGAACGGCTACTACACGATCGCCGAGCGGAAGTTCGCGTATATCATGTTCCAGTTTGGGTTCCTCGATCTATGGGTGACGCTGATCGTGCTGGGAACGCTGCTGCGTGGGCCGAACTGGAATTTCTTCGGGCCTTATGAAGCGTGGGATGCACACAAGGTCGAGGCGCTGACAAACGTTAACCTTTCGGAATGGTTCTGGGCGTGGCTGGGCCGGTCGATGCCGGTCGCGCCGTCGAACAGCTCGTTTTTGACGCAATTGGGCGTCATCATTTGGCGCGAGCTGCCTGGCATCTTGCTGGTGTTGGCGTACTTCATTGCGTTGCCGCCGATCATGGCGATCACGTTCATGCGGGGCTTTTACCAGAAGATGGGGTTCATCCGTTACATGGTGCTGGCCAACCTGCTGCTGTTCATGATGTCGCTGCCGATCAAGATGGTTTTGCGGTGGTCGCTGAATTTGAAATACTTGATTGCGATTCCTGAGTACTTCCTGAATTTTTGATGCTGAACCAAGCAGCCGACCCAAGATGGGTCGGCTATATAGCCCGGCCGTTTCGGCCGGGAATTGAACATGCCCGCAACAGAAAAAACATGGCGCGATCAGGCGAAGATGCACGTGATCTTCGGGATCTCGGCGCTCGTGCTGCTTCTCGGCACGATCTTGATGCTTGCCAAGGACCACAGCCGTGAATGGCGTCGATGGCAGTTGGATGATCGTTCACGGCAGCGTTGGACGATCGAGGCGCAACTCGCCCAGGCGGAGGCCGATTCGAGCGTGAAATTGGCCGACTTGCGTAAGGACCTGGCGACGGCCCAAAGCAACAAAGTGGCCGGGCCGATGGTCGAGCAGTTCAAGCAACTGGTCGTGGCGGAAGACGCGCGGCTCCAAGGGGATACGAAGGGGGGCAAGGGCCCGGATTTTGCCAAGCTGGATGCGGCGCTCGCTCGTTTGACCGAAGCGGAAGACGGCAGCCCCGCGGCCGCGAAGGCGCGGAAGGACTTGCTGGCCCAGATGGATGTCTTCGTGCAGGAGGCGAAGCGGCGCGAGAATGAGCTCGTGACCAAGAAAAAGTTCGTTGCAGCCGATCAAACGGCGCGGCTTAGCGAGCGAGGAATCGCCGTTGGCGAAGGCAAGCCGACGGATAAGATTGAGCAAGAGATCGAATCGCTGGCGGCTCAGATTGTCGAGCTGGACGCGAAAGTGGCGACGGCGAAGGATTATCGCGTCGGATTGGAGAGCGTTGTCCGTCAGATTCAGTCGGACGAATCGAATCTGCAAAAGCAGATTTCAGGAATCGAAGCGGACCAGAAGCGGCTCCGCGACAATCTACCGGGCTTGCTTCAAAGCGCCGGCGAGTGGGTCAATCGTGGCCCAGTGCTCGACGCGCTCTATACGGGCAATATCAAGCTCGAGCAGATTTGGTTGCCGGATATGAAGATCAACTACAACTTCAGTTCGGTCGCCCGGTACGACCGTTGCATTGTCTGCCATCGTCAGATAGACGCCACGGTGGCGGGTTCGGCTACTGAGCCGGCTTACCCGGCGATTCCGCGGGATCAACGTAATCGAGTGGTGCAACTTGGCACCCCGGCCGAAATGCCGAAGGAAGCGTCGAGCATGGACAAGAACGATGCGCTGGCGGCGATTTACGGGATCATTCTGGCCGAGCGTGGGCAGGTCGATCCGAACGCGGTGACCGTGCAGGTGGTGGTGCCGCAGAGCCTGGCGGCAGTCGCCGGTTTGCAAACGGGCGATATTCTGCTGGAGGCTAACGGTGGCCCGATCGATTCGCGAGATGCCGCGTTCCACTACCTTGTCGGCATCGCAGAATGGAGCAAGCCGATCGCGCTGCAGATTCGCCGCGGTTTGGATCAGCCGTTTACGTCGCACCCGCGGTTGGACTTGTTCGTCGGCAGTACCAGCCCGCATCGCAAGGGCGAGATGGGCTGCACGATCTGTCACGACGGGCAGGGAAGCGCCACGAGCTTTAAGTGGGTTTCGCACACGCCAAACGATCCTCAGCAAGGGCTTGAGTGGTCGCGCAAATATGGTTGGTTTGACAACCACCACTGGATCTTCCCGATGACGCCCGAGCGATTCATCGAGAGCAACTGCTTGAAGTGTCACCACGAGGTGGTGGAACTCGAGCCGAGCGAACGGTTCCCGCAACCGCCGGCGCCGAAGCTGGTCGAGGGTTATCACTTGGTGCGTGAATATGGTTGCTATGGATGCCATGAAATCTCTGGCTTCGACGGCCCGACTAAGCGGACAGGCCCCGACATGCGGCTTGAGCCGAATTTTGCCGAGGTCGGCAAGCAAATTCTTGCCGACCCTGGCTTGAACGACGCGGAGCGAGGTGCGATCCATCAATTGATTGCTCAGCCGGCGTCGAACGAAGCCCGCAATGCGCTCGCGCGATCGATTCGCGCGGATGCGGAACTTGTGAACGCGCGGCCGGAATCTCCCGAGAAGCCAGTTGCCAAGCCGCGGCTTACGCCGGCGACTCACGCACTGGCCGATGCTTTGAAAGACGCCGACACGCCGGGCAGCCTGCGGAAAGTGGGCCCGAGCTTGCGTCACTTGAACTCGAAGGTGGATTACAACTGGCTGTACAACTGGATTCGCAAGCCGGCCGATTTCCGCCCGACGACGCGGATGCCGCAGTTCTTCTTGAACCACGAACACTTGAACAACAAGGACAAGGTATTCTCGATTCGCGATGCGGAAGGCAAGGAGGTGAAAGTCACCGACCTGGAGTACACGCAGCGATTCGAAAGCATCGAGATTCGCGCGTTGGCCCAGCTTCTGCTCGCGGATAGCCAGCCGTTCCAGTACATCGCGCCGCCGCAGACCGGCATGGAGCCGGCATCGAAGGACCGTGGCAAGTTGCTGTTCGAGACGCGCGGCTGCTTGGCGTGCCACTCGCACGCGGACTTCCCGAGCATCCATTCGACGCAAGGTCCCGATTTGTCGCGGCTCGCGGCGAAGCTGAATACGGAAAAGGGGCAGCGGTGGTTGTATAGCTGGGTCAAGGCTCCGAGCCATTACTACCCGCGCACCGTGATGCCGAACTTGTACCTCGAGCCGATCGCGGAATTGGATCCGGTGGGCAACCCGACGGGCAAGGTGACCGATCCGGCGGCCGACATCATGGCTTACCTGCTGAGCGTGCCGACCGATTGGAAGCCGGAGCAAGTGACGCCCGCTCTTGATCTGACGGAAGACGAAAAGCTGGCGCTGAACGATCTGACGACGGTATGGCTGAGCGCATCGTTCCCGCGCAAGCGGGCCGAGCGGTACGCATTGGAGGGCATTCCAGAGTCATTGGCTTCGACGGTAAAGGTCGACGAGAAGGTTCTGTTGGGGAACCTGAAGGATGATCCGAACGAGCGTGCCCGCCGGCAGCTTGAATATGTGGGTCGTCGATCGATCAGTCGGTATGGTTGCTTTGGTTGCCACGATATTCCGGGCTATGAAATGGCCAAGCCGATCGGCACGCCGCTGGCGAGCTGGGGGCGCAAGGATCCTTCGCAGTTGGCGTTCGAAAACATCAACGAATTCTTGGCGCTGCATGAAGAGTTTGTGCCGAAGCGCGGTGTGCTACCGAATCTCGACTCGGCCCACATCATTTCGGCTCCGGCTCCCGTGGTGCCTCCGAAGGGTCCTGTCTCGGCTCACGCCGAGGAGGGCGAGCATAAGGGTGGCGGCCACGGCCACGGCCTGAATCCGCTCGATGACAAGTACGATGGCGATACCGCTTACTTCTTGCAATCACTGGTAAGCCATCAGCGACATGGGTTC
Organism: uncultured Planctomycetaceae bacterium; assembly: GCA_964549545.1. Taxonomy (GTDB): domain Bacteria; phylum Planctomycetota; class Planctomycetia; order Pirellulales; family Lacipirellulaceae; genus JABDGM01. The sequence goes on from CAZJWY010000075.1 coordinate 3,816, forward strand.
TTGTGGCAGAAGCTGCGGATGCCGCGCAGCTTCGACTTCGAGACCACGCAAACCAAGCGATATGATGAGCGGCTGCGCATGCCGAAGTTCCCGTTCAACGACAAGGAACGGGAAGCGGTGATGACGTTCATCCTCGGCCTGACTCAAGAAGCGCCGGCGACGAAGTACATCTATCAGCCAAGCCCGCGGCAGCAGGCGATCGTCGAAGGTCGGCATGTGTTGCATAAGTACAACTGCGCCGGTTGCCATATCTTGGATATGAACCGGTGGGATATCAGCTACCTGCCGAATGAGTTCGAGGCGCCGCCGACGACGAACGACTTCCCATTCGTGCGGCCGGACTTTACGCCCGACGAGGTGAAGGCCTCGCTCGCGGCCGATCGCCGCGGCTTCCTGCATGCCGAGTTGCATGGCATGCCGGCGCTGGATGATAAGACTGGCGAGCCGAAGATGGTTGACCAGGAAGGCGTGCCGATCGAGCCGGATGATAAGGAATCGACGCGGTTTTATGAGTTCGTGCAGTACCAACCGGCGCTGATTGGGGGCATACCGCATGCGGTGGGGCAGCAGGCGCTGCGGATTCAGGCGGCTCCCGATGGCGGCCCAGCCCGTGGCCAGGCATTCCCCGCGAATGGCGGTGATTTGGCCCGGTATTTGTTCTCGCGCGTGATTGCGGAGGAGAGAAAGGTCAACCCGAACGCCCCGGCGAACGAGGCCTGGGGTTGGTTGCCCCCGCCGCTCCACAACGAGGGCTCGAAGGTGCAGGCCGACTGGTTGCACGATTTCCTGATGGACCCGACGCTGATCCGGCCGGCGGTGGTGCTGCGGATGCCGAACTTCGGCATGTCGAGCGACGAAGCGAGCAAGCTGGTGAACTACTTTGCCGCGAAGTCGAATGCGGAGTTCCCGTACGAATACAACGAGCGTCGCCGCAAGAGCCACATCGCTCAACAAGAGCAGGGCCATCCCGCCATGCTCAACGACGCGATGAAGATCGTGACGAACGGTAATTACTGCGTGAAGTGTCACGGCGTGGGCGATTTTCAGGTGAAGGGCTCGCCGCGAGCGATGGCGCCGAACCTGGATCAGGTGTATCGACGGTTGCGTTCGGATTATGTGCGGTCGTGGATCGGTAATCCGCAGCGGATTCTGCCGTACACCGGCATGCCCGTGAACATTCCGTTTGATCCCAACCCGCCACACTTTGGCGGCGTGGCCCAGGACTTGTTCCCGGGGCCGAGCATCTCGCAATTGGATGGCGTGGTGGATTTGCTGATGAATTTCGACGAGTACACGCGTCGGCAGACATCGGTGAAAGGACTCGTAAAGGAACCGGCGACTGGCGGTCAGCCTCCGGCGCAGCAACCGCCCGCGGCGCCGCCGACGAATAGCTCGGCGAGCAACTAGTGGTTGGCGGAAATGTTGCAACGTTTGACCACAACTTTCAACTTGATGAGGCGAACCATGAAAAAAATGATTTGTGCTTTTGCTCTGGGAATGATCACACTGTTGTCGGCCAATGCAATGGCGGCTGATTGGGGTTCGCTCAAGGGTCGGTTCGTGGTCGACGGGACAGCGCCTGCTCCCACGCCGATCTCGATCACCAAGGATCCTGAGTTCTGCGGCAAGCATAATTTGGTTAGCGACTCGGTGGTCGTGGGTAAGGGGGGCGAGTTGGCCAACGCGGTCGTATTTCTGCGCGCTCCGTTGGGTAAAAAAGTAGAGGTTCATCCGGACTACGAAGCCAAGCTCAAGGAGGCCGTAGTTCTGGACAATCAATTTTGTACATTCAAGCCGCATATCGTTTTGTCGCGAGTCGGTCAGAAGCTGACGATCAAGAATTCCGATCCGGTGGGGCATAACACCAAGATCGACTTGTTCAGCTTCAATCAATCGGTGGGGGCCAATAGCCAAACCGAGGTGGTCAACAGCAAGGATTTCGCTTTGCCGGCGCCGGTCGAATGCAATATTCATCCGTGGATGAAGGCGCACTTGGTGTCGCAGACGCATCCTTACATGGCGGCCTCGGCGGAAGACGGCACGTTCGAGATCAAGAACATTCCGGCTGGTTCCAATGAGTTCCAGTTCTGGCACGAAGCACCGGGCTACTTGAGAAGCCTGAAACTGAAGCCGGGCAGCACCGATGCGCGTGGTCGCGTGAAGCTGACGATTCCCGCTGGCGAGGCGCTCGATTTGGGCGACATCAAGGTGCCGGCCGCGGTTCTCAAGCCAAAGAATTAGTTTTGAGTTGGGGGAATGTGGATTGGTTGTTAGTGGTTGGTAAATACGTGATGAGAAATCGAACATCTTTTATTTGCGTTCTCCCGTTTGGAATGATTGCGGTTCTGGCGGCGACGCTGGCGGGCTGTAATAGCCGTGCTGATCTCGGGCCTGTGGCAGACTCCGCGAATGCTCAAGCAATTCGTAAGGCTTTTGCCTCGGGAACAGAGGAAAGCGCCGAGAAGGCCGAGGCGAAGCCGACCGGAACGGGCTGGGCGACTTTGAAAGGCCAGTTCGTTTTTGACGGCACGCCTCCCGAGGCTAAGCCCTACAACGTGACGAAGGAACAAGAAGTCTGCACGGTTGGCGGTAAAGCGCCGCTGGAAGAAACGCTGGTCGTTGATCCGGCGTCGAAGGGAATCAAGAACGTCGTGGTTTTTTTGCGAGAGGCTTCGCGCGTGCATGAGTCGGCCGGACCGAAAAAGGAGCCGGTTGTCTTTGATCAGAAGCATTGTGTATTCCTGACGCATGTGATTGGCGTCACGGTCGGCGAGACCGTGAACATCAAGAACAGCGATCCGATCGGCCACAACACCAACATCGTGGGCACGGGCTTCAATCCAACGGTGCCGGGCGACGGGTCGACGCCGTACCCGGTGCAGAAGGAAGTCAGCGTTCCGAACGAAGTGAAGTGTGGCATTCATCCGTGGATGACTGCTTATATGCTTCAGCGGAAGAATGGCTACTACGCCGTGACGGATGCGCAGGGCAACTTCGAGATCCCGAACGTACCAGCGGGCGAGCCGCTGGAGTTTCAGGTGTGGCACGAAAGCGGCACGGCGGCCGGTAGTGGTTTGGTCGGCACGACGCCCGACGCGCAGGACGTGAAGTGGTCCAACCGCGGTCGAATCTCGCTGACGCTTCAGCCGGATGAGACGAAGGAAATCAAGGTAGTGGTTCCGCAGAAGGCGTTCCGCGGATAGGTTCAAAAAGATTTACCACGGAGACACGGAGAGCACGGAGAAGTAATTTATCCGCAGATGAACGCAGATAAACGCAGATATTTAAGTAAGACTACTACGTCGTCTTACACATCTTTGAATGATCTGCATCCATCTGTGTTTATCTGCGGATTCTTGAAAGTCTTCTCAGTGCTCTCCGTGTCTCCGTGGTGCGAATTTATAAAATGCTGATTCGAATGTCATCAAAGTGGAATGTAGCGTTCGCGGTGCTCGCAATGGTTGCGGCGGCCGGTTGTGGAAAAGTTGATCCGCCGGCATTCCGCTTGAACATGGTGAACGTGATCTCGAAGCAGGTTTCGCCCGAAAACCAGCAGGTCGTGGCGAACATTCTGGATGCGATGTTCGGCACGCCGGACGAGCCGTTCGCGCTGCCGGAGACGGGGCTTAATGAGCGTCTGCTCAAGATGGCGGCGGGGGCTGTGTGGAGCGAAGAAAGCGGAAGCAAGCACGGCCTATATCGTCGGCACTGTGCGCACTGCCATGGTATTTCGGGCGACGGTCATGGGCCGACGGCGGCGATTTTGAACCCTTATCCGCGCGACTATCGGCCGGGCATCTTTAAGTTCAAGGGCACCTATCCGGCCGCCGAGCCGACGACCGAGGACTTGAAGCGAATTGTACACGACGGTGTGCCGGGAACGGCGATGCCGTCGTTCGCGATCTTGCCGCCCGACGAGCAAGACGCGCTGGTCGAGTACGTGAAGTACCTGTCAATCCGCGGCCAGACGGAAAAGGCTTTGGAAGATTACATTGGCGAGAACTTGAATCCTGGCGATCAGTTCGACCCGACCACGAATGCAGACGTTCGCAAGCTGATCGTAGAAGAGATCCTGAAGCCAGTGGTGGAAGCCTGGCAGGGCGCGAAGGAGCAAGTGATCGTACCAGAAGACGCCGCAATTCCAAGCGATCGCACCCCGGCGCAAATTGCCGAATCGGCGGCCAAGGGGCGCGACTTGTTCTACGGATCGAAGGCCAACTGCGTGAAGTGTCATGGTCCGACCGCGCTCGGAGACGGTCAGCAGGACGACTACGACGACTGGAGCAAGATGACGCGGGATTTCATCAAGGCGACGGGCGATAAGGTGATCGAGATTAGTGTATTGCAGAAAGACTTGTCTGAAGCCAAAGGTGACGACGCGGAGCGCGTGAAGGAGCAGTTGGCCGCGGCGAAAAAAGAGTTGTCGCAGCGGCAAGAGCTGATCCCGACGTTATTGCCGCCACGGAACGCGATTCCACGTAATTTGCGCGAAGGGGTTTACCGAGGTGGCCGTCGGCCGCTCGATTTGTACTGGCGGCTCTCGGCGGGAATTCGCGGCATGCCGATGCCGGGCATCGGTCCGGCCGCGCCGGGCGCGCCGCCCACGCTCAGCCAGGAAGAAATTTGGCAGATCGTCGATTATGTCCAGTCACTTCCGTTCGAGCCGGCTAGCCAGCCGCAAAGAACGCCAACCAATGCCTCGGCGATTAGTACGGGAGAATAAACGAATTGTAGCAGACCGGCCGCAAGGCTCGGGGGCGAACCCCCAGCTACAGTGAAGTGGAGATCGTTGTGAAGCGTTTTTGGGCAATCGTGTTTTTGCTTGTGCCAGTCTTCGGCGTGGCGACGTTTATCGTTGCGCCGTTCTATAACCATTGGTTTCCAAAGGATATTTCCGAACATGGTCGCGTGATCGACCAGTTGTTCATGTTTATCCTTTGGCTCACGGGCATTATTTTCGTCGCGACCGAGGGGGCGCTGTTCTACTTCATGTGGAAGTACGATGCCCAGACGAATCCGCAGCCGGTGAAGTTCTCGCACGGCAGCCATACGCTGGAAGTCGTGTGGACGATTTTGCCGGCGGTGACGCTGCTGTTCCTCGCGATCTACCAGATGAACGCTTGGGCCGACGCCAAGATGCGGCGTCCGGATGTTCCCGTGACGGCCGAGATCACGGGGCGCCAGTTCAATTGGGATGTGCGTTATCCGGGGAAGGATGGCGTGTTGCACACGCCGGACGACATCATCCGCGTCGACGGCGAGATTCACTTCCCCACGGGCGAAGAAATCCTGCTGATCATCAAGAGCAAGGACGTGCTGCATAGCTTCTTCTTGCCGAACCTGCGAATGAAGCAGGACGTCGTTCCGGGCATGGATCAATACATGTGGTTCAAGGCGCTGGAGCCAGCCCGGGTCGACATCGTATGTGCCGAGCTATGTGGCTGGGGGCACTACAAGATGAGCGGCATTGCCACGTTCGAGTCGCGCGAAGAATTCAATAAGTGGTTGGATGAAAAATACACCGAACAGGAGACACGGCGGGTTGTCCAGGCGCCAGGCAATTAGCGCTTTAAGAGGGAATGGAAGTTATTCCAGGATACCCTCACCCCAGCCCTCTCCCATGGGGAGAGGGGGAATATGGCCGATGTTCGAACTTTAACCGCACGCATTGTCATGAGCACGATAACCGCAGACCATCACGCCCATTCGCACGCCGAGCATGCCCACCATGGCAGCTTCATCTCGACGTATGTGTTCTCGAAAGATCATAAGGTCATCGGGATTCAATTTTTGTTCAGCACGCTGGTTTGGTTTTTCATCGGCGGATTGTTGGCGCTGGGTGTACGTTGGCAGTTGGCGTGGCCCTGGTCGGACATGCCGATTCTCGGCAGGTTGATGTACTCGGCCGAGGGAGGCCAGATCGCTCCCGAAGCCTACACGATGCTGTTCACGATGCACGCCACGGTGATGATCTTCCTTGTGATCATTCCGCTGTTGGCGGGTGCCTTTGGCAACTTTTTGATTCCACTCATGATTGGCGCCGATGACATGGCGTTTCCGACGCTGAACATGCTGAGCTACTGGTTCATGTGGCCGGCATTTTTTGCGTTCGGCGGAAGCTTTTTCGTCGGCACGGGCGGGCCGAGTTCGGGCTGGACCTCGTATCCGCCGCTCGCGCTCACGAGCGATGCCCAGGCGTTCTGGCTCATCGGCCTCACGTGCGTTGGCATTTCGTCGATGATGGGGTCGGTCAACTACATGACTACGATCATCCAAATGCGGGCTCCCGGCATGACGATGTTCCGCCTGCCAATGACGATTTGGGGCATGTTCATCACGGCCATTTTGCAGGCGTTTGCTTTGCCAGTGCTTACTGCGGCCGGCTTCATGCAACTGCTTGATCTGAAGTTCGGCACTGGCTTTTTCATCCCGGAAGGTTGGACGGCGAACAATTCGGTGCGAGCCGCAGGTGGTGGTCAGCCGCTGCTGTGGCAACACTTGTTTTGGTTTTATAGTCACCCGGCCGTATACATCATGATTCTGCCGGCGATGGGCATGGTGTCGGACATGATCTCGTGCTTCGCGCGGAAGCCGCTGTTCGGTTACAAGCCGATGGTTTATTCGATCTCTGGTATTGCCGGGCTCGGCTTCATCGTGTGGGGGCACCACATGTTCGTCTCGGGGATGAACCCCGTGCTGGGCATGACGTTCATGGTCGCGACGATGTTCATTGCCTTGCCTAGCGCGATCAAGGTGTTCAACTGGCTCGGCACGATCTGGGGCTCGAAGATCGAGTTTACTACGCCGATGCTGTTCTCGCTGTCGTTCGTGGCGATGTTCATCATCGGCGGCCTGTCTGGCATCTTCATGGCGGCGACGCCAATCGACATTTTCATTCACGATACGTACTTCATCGTGGCCCACTTCCATTATGTGCTGTTTGCCGGCACGGCCATGGCGGTGTTTGGCGCCATTTACTTTTGGTTCCCCAAGATGTTTGGCCGGATGATGAACGAGCGATGGGGCAAGGTTCACTTCGTGTTGACGTTCATCCTGCTGAACTGCGTGTTTTACCCGATGCACATTCTGGGCATGGTCGGTTTCCCGCGGCGGCTTGCCGATCCGTATCACTACCAGACGTTCGCCCACTTGCTGAAGTTGAATCAGTTCATGTCGATCTGCGCGATCTTGATGGTCGCGGTGCAGATAATTTTCGTCGTGAACTTCTTCTACAGCATTTTCTTCGGCCCGCCGGCCGGGCGCAATCCGTGGCACTGCAACACGCTGGAATGGCAGGCGCCGAGCCCGCCAGGGCACGGCAACTTCGATTTCCAACCGGTCATTTACCGGGGACCGTACGAATACAACTCACCGGAAGTAAGCACCAACTACTACCCGCAAACGCAACCACCGCCGCAAAACCAGGCTACACCGCCACCTGCCGCGCATTAGTTACCACCACGACACGACGAGCACGAAGGACGAGCAAAGAGCTTAACCAGCTAGATTGAGTTTCCTTGCAGTCCCCGCTGTTTTGTAGTGCTAGAACTTCGACCGTGCTTTTATGGCACCCACTGACCAATTCGTTCGCTCGCCCTGGCCACATCGTTGGGCCCTCGTGCTGGCGTGCGCGACGTTTCCGTTAGTCTGGGTTGGTGGGCTCGTGACGACGACCGACGCGGGGATGGCGGTGCCGGACTGGCCGAACACTTATGGCTACAACTTGTTTTTGTATCCGTGGCAGTCGTGGCTGGCCGGGCCGTGGGACTTATTCGTGGAGCATGGTCATCGCTTGTTGGCGGCCTCGGTCGGCCTGCTAACGATTGGCCTCGTTGTGGTGCTCAGGCAATGGGAACGCCGCAAATGGGTGCGCGTGTTAGGGCTTTTGGCTTTGGTGCTAGTAGTTTTTCAAGGCGCGCTTGGCGGTATGCGAGTGTTGTTCGATGAGCGAACGCTGGCGATGCTCCATGGCGTGATTGGTCCGCTCTTCTTCGGCCTGTCGGTTGCGTTGGCAGTGATTACGTCGCAAACCTGGGCCCAGGCCGATGCGGTGGTGGTCGAACCCGCACCGACGCTTAGCGCCACCCAGGTTCAGGCTCTTGCGGCCGTGACGGCGATTCTGGCCTACTTGCAGATCGTGCTCGGCGCCGTGTTGCGGCATGTACCGGTCGATTCACAGCCAGGAGCGTTTTTGCTGGCTACCAAGTTTCATTTGTTCATGGCCGCGGTACTGACGCTGCACATTGTCATGCTGGCTGGCTTGGTGTTTGCTCGCCGACGGCAAAAACCGTTAGGGCGATTTGCCGGCATGCTACTCGCGCTCATTGTCGTGCAAGTGTTGCTGGGCATCGCGACGTGGATGGAAAAATATTCGGTGCCGGAATGGGCCAGTGGCTGGTTTCCACACTCCGCGATGGTGATCCGCGAAGGAAGCTGGCTGCAAACGCATATCATCACCGCTCATGTCGCGACCGGCTCGGCGATCTTTGGGACGGCGATCGCATTGGTGCTATACGCGTTTCGCCTGCCTGCCAGTTCGGCGACTGTTCGACGTGTGAAAAGCACACGGTTGGGGGTGGCCCTATGAGTCGATTGACCGCTACTTCAGGAGTGTCGCTCGGAGTCGCGCGCGAACGCGGCGGCTGGTCTGCCCGGATGGCGGACTATATCGAGTTGACCAAGCCGCGGATCGTCATTCTTGAGCTGATCACGGTTGTTGTCGCGGCCCATCTGGCATCGCCTTGGGGGATAGAAACGTTTGTATTGCTCAACACGGTGATTGGCGCGGCGCTCGTCGCGGCGAGTGCCGGAGCGTTCAACCAGTGGTGGGAGCAATCGACCGATGCGCGCATGAGTCGCACCGCGGCTCGCCCGCTGCCGTCGGGACGGCTTTCGGCGCGGCAGGTAGTCGTGTTTGGAACGATCACGCTCGTGATCGGCATCGCGCAGTTGTGGCTGGGGGTTGGGGTGGCGACAGCTGGTTTCGCGGCAGCAACGTGGCTCGTTTATGTGCTGGCCTACACGCCGCTCAAGACCCGCTCGCCACTTAATACGGCAATCGGCGCGATCAGTGGTGCGCTGCCGATTTTGATTGGATGGACCGCGACCGGCGCGGCGATTGATACGCGAGCCTTGGCCGTGGTGGCTGTGATGTTCTTATGGCAGTTTCCGCATTTTATGGCGATCGCATGGTTGCATCGGGCCGATTACGCCCGTGGCGGCCAGCAGATGCTGACGGTAGTCGATCCGACCGGCCTGCGAGCCGGCGCTCAGGCGCTGGCCGGAGCGCTGGCGCTAGTGCCAGTGAGCTTGGTGCCGGCGATGTCGCTGCAGGCGGGCAGTCCCGGGATATATGCCACCTGGGCAATTGTGCTGGGGGTCGGGCAAGTGATCGCGGCCACGCTTTTTTTGCTTCATCGCGACGATCGATCCGCCCGCCGGTTGTTGCGGGCCAGTTTGCTTTACCTGATTTGCTGGATGGGACTGCTGTTGATGGTTGCAGTGTAAAACGTCCAACGAGTTACGAACGACGAACGAAGAGTAAATATGAGTCACGAACCAGGTTCCAAGCTCCAGTATCATCCGGGTCTGCCGATTCCGAACGGCAAGACCTGTTTATGGCTGTTCCTTTCGACCGAAATCATGTTTTTCGCCGGGTTGATCGGCACGTATATCGTGCTTCGTTTCGGCGCGATCGCCTGGCCTGCGCCGCATGATGTTCACTTGAGCGAACCGATCGGGGCGTTTAATACGTTCGTGCTGATTTGTTCCAGCGTGACAGTGGTACTCGCGCTCGAGGCGGCTAAGAGCAACCAGGCCTCGAAAGCGAAGGCCTGGATGCTGCTCACGTTCTTGCTGGGCTGCGTGTTTTTGGGTGTCAAGTTGTACGAATACTCGCAGAAGTTTGCCCACGGAATTTATCCAGTCCACCCGCATGGCTTGGTGCATGACAAGGCCGATGTTTACTATTCAGCCGCGGTGCGGAATCGCCTGGGCGAGCTACGCACTCAGTTGACGACGGCCGACCCCAAGCTGCCCGATTGGGAACAGCGAATCGCCGTGGTCGATCGCGTCAGCAAATTAGTCGACAACGCCGATGCCGTGCTACGCACTCAGCCCGATTCGCCCGAGGCGCGGATTCGGATCATGGAGTTGGCCTACGCGATTTATCCGCCGCATGATCACAGGGCGGTGGAGCAGGCCGTGCATGCGGGCGCGATTCCGGCAACCGAATCTGCGCTGCGGCTCGTGGCGTTTCAAGAAGGCGCCCCGGCTCACGGCGGCGAGACGAAGGACGGCATCCCCCATGGCGGCTTCAACGAAGCGTACAAGTGGCTGCGGCTGCCGATCATGATCCCGGGTGGCCCCATGTGGGCCAGCACCTACTTCCTGCTCACCGGTTTTCATGCGATTCACGTGCTAGTGGGCCTGATTGTGTTCGGGCTTTTGCTATTTAGCACGCTCGATCGGAGCAAGGCGGGAGTGGTCGAAAACACCGGCCTGTATTGGCATTTTGTCGATCTCGTGTGGATATTCCTGTTTCCGCTACTGTATTTGTTCTAGCCGCTGGGTGTTTGACGTAAAATAAGATAAGACAGGTAGGGCACGCGAGCCGCATGCTCGCTGGAGATTTATAAGATGAGCGATCACGCAATGACGCATGGCGACCATGGGCAGGCTGGGCACGACGGCCACGACGACTCGCATGGCGGCACGGGCAAGTACCTGTTGGTGTTTGTCGCGCTCTGCGTTCTCACGATGTTTTCGTTTCTGACCTACTTCGATTTTTGGCGCGAGCACGTGTCGTCTCACGCCAGCCGGGCGCTGATGATGGCTGTCTCCTGCACGAAGGCCATGCTGGTGATCATGTTTTTCATGCACCTATTGTGGGAAGCGAATTGGAAGTGGGTGCTGACGATTCCCGCTTCATTCATGTCGGTCTTTCTGGTGCTGATGCTCGTGCCGGATATTGGCTGGCGGCAGAACAATGGGTTTGCCCATTATTCACGGGATCGCTTGCTATTCGCGCCAGATCCGCCGGCAATCGAGGCCAAGGAAATGAAAGAGGCCGAGCAGGAACTCTCGCATGAGGGGGCTCATTAGTCTCCCCGCATAAGATATGTCTACATCGCCCGCCGTTGAGATTGCACACCTGGCTTACCGGTACGGCGAGCGCGAGGCGATTCATGATTTGTCGTTCGATGTGACACAGCGCGAAATCTTCGCGATCCTGGGTCCGAACGGCAGCGGAAAAACGACGCTGTTTCGCGTCCTCTCGACACTGATTCCGATTCAGCAGGGCGAAGTGCGGATCATGGGGCACAGCCTGCGCACCGAGGCGGCCGCGATTCGCGCCCAGCTTGGCGTCGTGTTTCAAGCGCCCAGCATCGACAAGAAGCTAACGGTGATGGAGAACGTGATCCATCATGGCCGGTTGTACGGCCTGGGAGGCCGCGAGCTGCGAATGCGAGCGGATGAGATGCTCGTTCGGCTGGGGTTGGCCGATCGGCGCGGCGAGTTGGTCGAGCAGCTATCGGGCGGTTTGCGGCGACGCGTCGAGCTGGCGACAGGCATGTTGCACCGACCGCGTGTGCTGTTGTTGGATGAGCCCTCGACGGGACTCGACCCGGGCGCGCGGGCCGATCTGTGGCAGTATCTTGAGCAGGTACGCGAGACGGACGGCGTGACGGTGCTCGTGACGACCCACTTGCTGGATGAAGCCCAGCGGGCCGACCGCATCGCGATCATGCACAAGGGGAATCTGGTGGCGCTCGACACGCCGGTGGCGCTGCAGGCCGCAGTGGGTGGTGATGCGATCACGATTCGCACGAATGACCCAGCGAAATTGGCTGCCGGGATCGAGCAGCAGCTCCAGACGAAGGCGACAGTGATTGACGGCTCGGTGCGTCTGGAGCAAACGAACGGTCATCAATGGATCGCCCGATTGGTCGAGACGTTTCCGGACCAGATCGAATCGATCACGCTCGGCAAGCCGACGCTCGAAGATGTGTTTATTCGTTTCACCGGGCACAGGTTTTGGAATGAAGAACCGAAGGAAGATGGAGCAGGAGGAAGCAAAGGGCGCAGAGGAAAGAAACGACACTAATCGATTGGTCAAATACTGGTTTCAGTCAATAAGAGTTCATTTTTCCATCTCTGTTCCCTCTGTTTCCTCCTGTTCAACAATTATTGGTTGGGACGACCGCTATGAGTGACACGATATCCAGAGCCGTTCCACCCTGGCCGGTTGTTGGCACTTTGTGTCAGCGCGAACTGGTGCGTTTCTTCCGGCAGAAGAACCGCGTGTTTGGCGCGCTGGGGCAGCCGATTATTTTTTGGCTCTTGTTCGGCGCGGGGCTGCGGTCGAACAACCTCGACTACGCTCATTTCTTCCCAGGCACCGTGGTGATGATTCTCTTGTTCACCGCGATCTTCGCGACGATCTCGATCATTGAGGATCGTCGCGAGGGATTTTTGCAGGGAGTGTTAGTTGCACCGATTCCGCGTTGGACGATGGTGCTGGGCAAAGTGCTGGGCGGGGCCGCAATCGCGATGTTGCAAGGGATCGTGTTCCTGCTACTCGGTTGGGCGGCAGGCAAGCTGGGCTGGTTTCAAGTGATCTCGCCATCTGCCTTTGGTTTGGTTGCCGCATTGCTTTTGATGTTGGTTGTCTCGATTGCTCTAACCGGGCTCGGCTTCTTAATCGCGTGGCGAATGGATTCGACGCAGGGCTTTCACGCGATCATGAGTGTGTTTCTGCTACCCATGTGGCTTCTGTCCGGGGCGTTTTTTCCGATGGACGTTGGCGGCTGGCTGGGCTGGATTATTCGCCTCAATCCGCTCACCTACGGGGCTGCGGTACTACCTCCAAAATGTAAGTACCCCCACCGCGACCCCCGCCACTTGTTGGATCGTATCACTGGTATTCGCGGGCTTGATCCTCTTGGCTGATTGCTGGATCGCCGGTAAGCGAACGACCGGAGATTTGTTATGAGTTCTGAACCGAGCCCAACCACATCGGCTCCCCACGACGCGCCGCCCGTTCCACCACAAGGCAGCTCGCTGGTACCCTACATGCTCTGTGCGATCGTCGGGATCGGCATGGCCTACGTCGGTTGGAAATTCTGGCAAGTGCAGCAGTTCGAGCAGTCGCGGAGCGAGGCGATTCAGGATGTCGCGATCGGTCCGCCGCTGAAGGAGTTCGAGCTGACCGAGCGCAACGGCGAGGCATTTCGCTCGGTTGATATGCGTGGCAAGGTCTGGGTGGCGTCGTATTTTTTTACCACTTGCCCCGGTCAGTGCTTGCGGCTGAATGCGAACCTGCAAGTCTTGAACGCTGATCCGGCGCTCAAGGACGTCATCTGGGTCAGTATTTCTTGCGATCCCGATACCGATACGCTGCCGGCACTACGTGAATATGCCGATCGATTTAAGGCCGATCCCAAACGGTGGCTCTTTTGCCGTGGCGACTTGGATTATGTGAAGCGCATCGCCAAGGGGATGGATCTTTTTCTAAGCCTCAAGGGACATCAAGACGTGGCGGTTGTGCTCGACAAAGAAGGAAAGCGACGCGGGATGTACGACGCGACGAGTGAAAGTCAGTGCAATCGATTGAAGGTGAAGCTGCTAGAGTGCCTGGCGGAAAAGTATCCTAGTGAGCTGGCTGCTAAAGAGGACGCGAACGGGAAATCAAGTTGACGCTTCTATTGGCCGCCCATCCGCTGGTGCATGTGAACGCCTCGCTCAATTCGTTGGCGACGGTGCTCTTGCTCATCGGTTTCTATCTGATCAAACGTGGCCGCGTCGACGCGCATAAGTGGGCGATGCTCGCGGCGTTCGCCGTGTCGATTGCGTTCTTAGTATGTTACCTCTGGTACCACTGGCACGCGAAGCATGTCGAGTTCACGCACCCTGGGCCGGTGCGTTACGTCTACTACGCCATTTTGCTGTCGCACGTGCTGCTGGCCGTGACGGTGCCATTTTTGGCGGTGTGGCAAATCTATCTGGGTTACCGCGCGATTGGCTGTTGTTCGCCGGCCGACGATAGCGCGGAGACCCGAGCGCTACGGGCCACGTACCGGGATAAACATTGCCGCTGGGCTTGGATTACATTTCCTATCTGGTTGTATGTATCTGTTACAGGCGTAGTGGTTTATGTGATGCTGTACCATCTCTGGCCGCCGATCCAGCAATAAGGTAAAATTTTTAGAGACAAACATAGTGTTGGGAACTCCAAGTCCCAGTGAGGCCTTGCCATGAAAACCATCTATCATCAATTCGAGCCTGCGATTACGCGTTGGATCGTCGCGGCCATTGTGTTGGCGCTGGTACTCTTGATCGCAAGTGTCGCGGCAGCCTGCCCAACATGTAAAGATGGCCTTGCGCAGAACGATCCTCATGGCCAATCGATCGCGGCCGGCTACTACTACAGCATCTTGTTCATGATGTCGATGCCGTACATCGTGCTGGCGACATTCGGTAGCTGCGCCTACTACGCGATCCGCAAGGCCCGCCAGAACCAGAAGGCGACGGAAGCCAACGAGATGCTGCTGTCGTAGGTTTTAAGGATGTCTGCGCAGCAAATGGCACCGCAGGGCGCCATGCCCACGGCTTTGCGTGGGCATGCCGAAATGCGGTGAGAACATGGCCACTCCGAGCAGTGGCCATGGCACCCGCTGTTACAGCCTCATATTCAAACGTGGGCGGATGGATTGTGGCTATTGTCCGAGCTAGCAAGGCTCGCGGTTTTGTTCCGCATCTGCCGCTGCTCTTCTTCGTTGGGCCAGGGGTCCCAGTGTTCGTCAAACGAAATCCACAGTGCGCGAGCATAGCGGAAGAACCACATCGGGAATAGCACGGCGAACGTGCTGAGCACGAACAGCCGTTGGTTATCTTGAAGGATGTCGCCGAAGAACATGGCGAAGTAGGCGATCAGGACCAGCGAGGCCGTGATCCCATAGTTGAAGTAAATCGAGCCCAAGAGGTAGCCGGCGTCGCGATTGAGTCGCCGCCCGCAAGCGGGGCAGTTGTCGTACATTGTGAACCAGCCGCGAAACATTGGCGCTCGGCCGCAGCGGGGGCAGAGCAAACGCAAGCCGCGGAAGACGAGAACGCCGATGGTTGGCAGGTGGCGCTGGGGGCCGGTTGAATCGATGTTCGGCGGAGTGTTGGTGGCCATGCTTTACCTATCGTATCGGACGATGGGCTAAGCCGCTATCGGCGTGGCTTGGCGCGACCCGACGGCGGTGTTACCGTGCAGCCATGTACACGTTGGGACGATTCTTGCAGGTTGTGGGTCTAGCGATTCCGCCGCTGGCGATCATCAGCGAGCTTCAGCAAACGAACCCCGGGCTGATGCTGAAGTTTTTGATGGTGGCCGTCGGTGTCTTTACGCTAGGGTATCTTTTGCAACGCTATTCGGGCGGCCGAGTTTAGTGGCTTCTTCGTCATTCTCTACAGACAGTCATTCTCGAAGAAGCTCACGCAAAGGCGCGAAGGCGCAAAGAGATGAGTAGTCGATCGAGCTCGAATTCAAACTCAAAGTGTTTTTTATGAACAGGAGGCAACGGAGAGAACGGAGGATACTCTGTTGCCTCCTGTTCAGCCCCCGCTTTCTTTGGGCCTTCGCGTGAGACCACTGTTATAGCCCCTGATTGGGGCAGAGGACTGCTCGGCTCGCTTTTATGTGCCGCGGCAGACATTATTGGATCACAAAAGCGTACCGCGCAGGATGAACAGAGCAACATTGAAATAAATCAGCAGTCCCGTGACATCGACCATCGTGGCGACGAACGGCGCCGACGAGGTGGCCGGATCGAGACCCAGCCGCTTGAGAATAAAGGGAAGCATCGCGCCGGAGATCGTGCCCCACAGTACGATTCCCAACAGCGAGATTGCCACTGTGAGCGCAACGAGTCCCCAGTGCTCGGTATAGATCGGCTGCTCGTCGGGGTATAACCGATGGTAAGCGATGCTCCAAACGACGATTCGCAGAAAGCCAATTACGGCGAGAATCAATCCGAGCAAAAAGCCGGAGAAAATCTCCCGGCGCATGATCAGCCACCAGTCGCGCAGCTTGACCTCGCCCACGCCGAGCGCGCGGACGATGAGCGTAGCGGCTTGCGAGCCGGAGTTGCCGCCGCTGGAAATGATGAGCGGTAGAAATAGTGCCAACACGATGGCGGCGTCGAGTTCACCTTGATAGTGGGCCAGGGCCGACGCAGTGAACGTCTCGCCCACAAACAGGATGATCAGCCACGAAGCCCGTTTCCGCACCATTTCCAAGAGAGGCGTAGCCATGTACGGATCATCGAGCGCCTCCAGACCACCGAACTTTTGAATCTCGCGAGTGGCTTCTTCCTCGGCGACGTCCAGCACGTCGTCGACCGTGACGATTCCCAAGAGGATTCCGCGTCCGTCGACGACGGGCAGCGCGCTGCGGTCGTATTTGCGAAACACGGCAACCGCATCCGCTTCTTCATCCTTGACCGACAGCGCTACAAATCGCTCGTCGATCAACTCTTCAACCTTACGATCGGGCGGTGCGAGCAGAATCTCGCGGATGCGTACGTCGTCGATCAAGCGGTGTTCGTCATTCGTCACATAGACGACGTTCAACGTTTCGCTGTCGCGCCCGTAGCGACGGATGTGGTCGAGCACCTGGGCGATCGTCCAATCGCGCTTCACGGCGACAAAATCGGGCGTCATCAAGCGGCCGACGGTGCCGGAGCCGTAGGATAAGAGCGAACGGGCGATTCGCTGCTCCTCGGGACCCAGCAGCATCAGCAATCGCTCGATCTCGTCGGACGGCTCGCGCTCCAACAGCGCGGTGCGATCATCTGGCGACATGCCGTTGAGCAGTCGCGAAAGCTCGGTCTCGGGCAACTCGCGAATTAGCTGCTCCTGAATGGCCGGCTCCATGTGCTCAAACGCACGAGCGGCCTTTTCCGGGTCGAGCGACTCCAGCAGGACAATCTCTTCTTCAGCCGAGAGGTCGTCGAGCAGATCAGCAATGTCTTCCGGCAACCAGTCGTTGACGACATCGCGGAGGGTCTCACGATCGTTGCACTCGATCAGCTCCCGGATTTCGGGGAGCGTGAGTTTTTCAAGGATGGACATAAGCTGTCTGCCGCAGAAATTCGGGGGTAGCGCCGGCGACCGGCAAAGCTGGCCATTGTACGTCAATTAGAGGGGACGCAGCAGTGCTTGTATCTGCCCGGGCGGGAAGTTACCGCGGCGATTTATCGGCGATTACAGGCAGGAAACGTGAGAGACGCCAGCCTTCCGCGAGGTTTGGCCTCGCTCATGCTTGGGGGGAAATGACGAGGGGTGGCATCTGGCTCGTCTGAACTCTGGCGAGTTCAGCTACATCGATTGTTTGGCGGTTCTGTTCGACTTTGACGATTATCCGGGCAGCAATGCCAGCAGTAAGTATTTCGCTATCCGTAAATCTTACCAAACGGCAGCTTTTTGTCTGGATTTGGCGGCTGTTTGATAGCGCCCCAGCCGCAGACTTTCGCCGATAGGAACACAAGGAAAAAGCGCTACGACCGCTTTTCACTGTAAACTTATCCACAGCGATTCCGCAACTTATCCGATCGCTCAGGGGGGGGAAATGACACTGTGCTTTTCAGGCGGCCGGCTGCGCCGAGCCGTCGCGCTCTCGCTCTTGTTAGGGGCGATGGTGGGTCAGACGACAGCCACCTTCGCCGAGATTATTTCCGACTACGCATCGCCAGCCGGAGGAGTCGTCGTCTCCGATGATGGCTACGACAATGGACCTTCGTACGATTCGTATGGATCGTGTGATGGATACATCGGCGACTATGGCGATTGGGACGGCGGTGCCGTCTCGTCTTGCAACGGCGGCTGCAAAAGCTATTGCCCGATCTGGGCCGGCGGCGAGTGGATTCGCTGGCGGTTGGATGGCAATCGGCTGCCGCCGCTCGTGACGGATGGCCCTGCCACGGCGCCGCTATCGAGCGCCGCCAGGCTCGGCGAACCAGGGACCCGAATTCTCTCGGGCGACGAGACGGTCAACGATGGTTGGCGCAGCGGCTGGCGAGTCTACGGTGGTATTTGGCTCAACGACTGCCGCACGTGCGGCGTTAGCCTCGATTACTTCGATGTGGGCGATGATGGTTATACGTTTACGTCGGACAATGATCCATCGCGGATTGTCGGCCGCCCGTTTTTCAATACGGAACTGGGCGAGCAGGACGCGCAGCTCGTGTCCGTGCCAGGTGAATTGGACGGAAACGCGCGAGTGAAGTCGGGCGACGACTTCCAGAGCGCCGGCATCGCGCTCAATCGCAAAATCTGGCAGAGCTGCGATCCGTGCAATTGCAAATCGCACGAGCTGACCCTGCTCGGCGGTTACCGCTACTACGAGTACGACACGAATTTGAGCATTGCGGAAGCTTTGGTCGTGTTGCCGGGAACAACCTCGCCACTTGTGCCAGGGACAACGATCCTTGTCGAAGACCGCTTCCGCACGCATAACCAATTCAACGGTGGCGAACTCGGCTTTCAATGCCTGTGCAAACGTGGCTGCTGGTTTGTCGATGGCACCGCGAAGGCCGCGATAGGCCAACAACGGCGCACCGTGACGGTGAATGGCCAAACCTTTGTCGACGTACCGGGCGGCGGCACCTCGCTCGACGCGGGCGGCCTACTTACCTCGGAAGTGACCAATATCGGTCGTTACGACGACACGGACTTCGTCATTATCCCGGAGTTCCGTTTGGGGATTGGCACTCAACTCACCAATTACTGCTCGGTTCGCGCAGGCTACAACGTGATCATCTGGAACGACGTGGCCCGGGCCGCTTCGCACCTGCCGCCAGGATTGGCGGTTGATCCACGCAATCTGCCGCCGGTCACGGCTGGTGGTGGACCGGACCCAGAGTTCCCAGGTATCCGCGGGTCGCAACTCTTGGCCCACGGGTTCGACTTTGGCGTGATGTTCTCGTTCTAGCAAGTTCATCCCAAAGTGATTGAAATTATTCAGCCCGGGGTTGCCTCGCTTGTCGAAGCAACTCCGGGCTGTTTGTTTGTCAGTCGATCAACTTCTGTTGAGCGTTGTTTGTGCTGCAACACCGTATCGGCAATGGGTTAGCGCCGGCGTGATGTCCGGCACGAAGCCACTGCGCCGATTGCGGCGAGCGCGAGTAACGCCGTGGCAGGCTCGGGAACCGCCGTGTTCATTGGTGGAGTCGAGGCGAGCAGATACCGTTTCGATGCGTAGCCCGCTTTCAATCCGCGCTCGCCGAAGTTGTAGAAATCACCGCCGACGAAGGATGACAACACAATATCGAGAAACGCGTTGTCGGCTGCCGTGCCGGCCGAGTCGGTGGGGGGAATCGGCTGGCCGTTCAGGCTGATCAGGTGGCCCAGCGTGTCTTTGCCATCAACGAACTCGACCGGTTGGGTTTGCCGCAGGACGTACGTGCCCGGCGACAGGCTCTGGAACAGGTACCGGCCGTATTGGTCAGTCAGTTGAGTAGAGATCAGCGTTTCGACGTTGCTTACTTTCGAATACAAGCTGATTGCAACGTCGCCAATGACATATTCGGGGTTCTCCGAATCGGCAAAGGCGAGTTGGCCGTCGTTGTTGCGGTCGATATAAACCCAGCCCCCGAGTTGGGAGGTGCCCTGGGCATGGGTGGCGGAGGCCATCGACATGAAAGCGGCAGCCAGGCACGCTGTCATGACGAAATAACCCCGCCCGGATAGGCGGTTGAGAGTCATGGTTTGTTTCCAACGGGACTATTAATTGAGCAGCCGCGAAAAGAGCGGCCGATGAAGGACGATCTTGGTGCGCCGCTTACCGCAGCGCGAGATCATCATTAGTCCTGTCCGATTGTTGGAAATGAGGTGAGAAAAGAGCCCGCAGCACCTGCCCGAGCTTCTACCGCCTATCCTAGTCGGTTCTGCGGCTAATGCAATCATCTTTGGCAGAAGAAATTGCCTAATCGTTATTTTTTATTAGGCTGAGAAAGTCGTGGGAGGGTGCGGAAGGCGGCCGAAAAACGAAAAAGCCCCTCGCAACACGATAATTGCGAGGGGCTGACGGGAGTTGGCGTAACTCCAGTACCCCCAAGGGGATTCGAACCCCTGTCG
>CAZJWY010000076.1:0-23910 GCA_964549545.1 uncultured Planctomycetaceae bacterium
GCAAATCGGCGCCGCTGGCCGGGCCGATTTGCCCAACGTAGGTGCCGCGAGCCGAGCGGCACCTTCTTCTGGTCCGCCTCGGCTCGGCGGACCTACTGGTGTCACTGTTTGGTTTTCATAATCGCGCACTTGCGTCACGCGCATCCCGCCCAACTCTGCGGGCGGGCCGGCTCGGAACTCGGCCATCACCTCTTTCATCCGCACCATGCCTTCGCTGCCTGGCATCTGCACCGAGACCGTCCGCTCGGCATGCGCGCCGTGTTGCCAGAAGAGCGAGTCCAGCTTCTCGTGGACCGTCTGCCCCGCCTCTTTGAGCTTGGCCGCCAGTTCGCACATGAGAAGCGCCGCAACCGCGCCGTCTTTGTCGCGCGCGTAGCTGCCGGCCATGTAGCCGTGCGACTCCTCGGTGCCGTACACAAACAAATCGGCGCCAAATTGATCGATCGCCTGGGCGATCCACTTGAAGCCGACCAAGAGATCGCCCTTGGTGTCTACGCCATAGCTGTCGCCGATGCGGCGAACCATTTGCGTAGTGACGAGCGTCGTCACGATGAAATTTTGGGGCGACAATTTTCCCGCCGCCTTGCGATTCTCTAACACAAAGTCGGCCAACAGCGCGCAGATCTGGTTGCCCGTGAGCGTACGCCAATCGGCGCCTGGCTTGAACGTGAGCGGCGCCGCGACGCCAATCCGATCGCAGTCTGGATCGGTCGCCAGCACGATGTCGGCGCCGACCTCGCGGCCACGCGCGATGATCGAGTCGAACACCGACGGGTTTTCTGGATTCGCCACGTGGCCAGGCACATTCGGAAAGTCGCCGTCCGGCTTCGAGTGAGGCCCGAACAATTCCACGTCTGTGAATCCATCCGCCTTCAGCACGGGAATCACGCAAGTCGCGCCCACGCCGTGCAGCGGCGAGTAAATCACCTTCAGCTTTCGCGGCCCGGGCGAGGCCTGTGTCATCACCGCTTGCTGAAACTTCACATCCATTTCTTGCTGGCACGGAACGATCTTTCCCGCGGCCAGCATCTTGTCGAAGTCGGCTCGACGGATCTCTTGCGTGTTCATTACCCGCTCGATGATCCGTTTGTCGTGCGGCGGCAGAATCTGCCCGCCCGTCGACCAGTAAACCTTTACGGCATTGTCGCTCGGCGGATTGTGGCTGGCCGTCACCATGATGCCGCACGAGCACTTCTTCTCGCGCACCGTGAACGACAGCTCGGGCGTTGCCCGATAGTCTTCGAGGAAGTACACCGTGAACCCGGCCGCCGTCATGATCTCGGCACACAGCTTGGCGAAGTGGTCGGATCGATGCCGCGTATCGTGGCCAATCGCACACGACAGCGCCGCCCCTGGGCCGAGCGTTTCCTTCACATAGTCGGCCAGCCCCTGCGCGCTCTCACCGATCGTGCGGTCGTTGATGGCGTTCGACCCGATGGGGTACATCTTGCCGCGGCGGCCACCGGTGCCGAACGGGATCACCGTCCAAAACACATCGTCAAGCGTCTGCCATTTGCCCTCGGCCACGTGGGCGGCCACTTCGTCGGCGTACATGGCATAGCGCGGCTCGGTGAGCCAGGCCTGCATGTTTTCGCCCGCCGACGCGGTCAATTTACCATCGGCCACGGCCTGCGCTACTTGGGCAAGCGTCTGTTGCTGTTGTTCTGGTGTCATATTTTATGGAGGCTTGCGTTGGTATTGAACAACTGCCCGCGAGCCGGGGTGTCCTCGCCCCCGCCTAACCGTTCATTATCAATGAAAGTATTAATAGTCGTACGGCTGAATGATCGTGTTTGGGGAACGCGGCCGGCTGCGAGCAGATTTACAGCCATCGGCCGCCAGTTTAACCCTCTTACGCCACGAACGGAAGAATAGCAAGGCGAAGCACGACGACTACGCGGTTATGCTTGCTGCGCAATCCATCAAGACCGATAATTATGTGTGTGCCCCACTCAATTGAGCAGATCACCATATAGCCGACCCATTTTGGGTCGGAAAACAACGTTGTCACTTCCTCTTAATCTCATTGCGAAGCATCCCGCCCAAGACGGGCGGGCTATATGGGTGTTGCGCGTCGTTATCGTTATGGTTTGCTGCCATGCAATGGTGCTGTGGGCAGAAGAGCCGGCGAAGAAGAAAAAGAACCCAGGTGTTCGCCCGCCCAAGTGGTCGGCCGACGACTTAAACCCGTTTTATCCAGACGCCCGCGTGAAGCTCGTCGGCATGCGCCCGGACTACCAAAAGGCCCAAGAAATCGCGGCAGCGAGCCAAACGACCGATAGCGTGGCAGAGGCATCTCCCACCAAGACCGCCGACGGCTGGTCCAAATTGATCGATGCCGAAACGATCGAGACCGAAATCAAACGCATCGGCCCCGACGTGGCCGCGCAGACCAAAACGCCGAGCGGCTTCAAAGGCGGCGCTTACAAGGAGTGTCGTCGCGAGTTCAGCGTGCTCGCGATGCTCTTCGCCGTGAGTGCCGAGTACGATGGCGAAGTCCGCTGGCAAGACGCGGCCCCTGCCTTGCGCGACCTGTTCTCACGCGCCGGCCGCAACTGCAAAGCCGGCAGCGATCAAACCTTTCAGGAGGCCGTGCAGCGTAAGCAAGACCTTGCCGATCTCATCGCAGGCAATCGCCCCAGAATCAAACAGGCCGAGCCCAAAGCGGATTGGTCGCAAGTGGCCGATCGGCCGCCGCTGATGCAGCGATTGAACATTGCCCACGAAGATCGTCTGAAAAAATGGCTGGCGAACAAGAATGAGTTCACCGCCCATGAGGACGATATCCGCCACGAAGCGCAGCTTGTGGCCGCGATTGCCGATGTGATCGGTCGCGAAGGCTTCGAATATTGGGATGATGAGACGTATGCACAGTCCGCCCAGGAGTTGCGCGAGGCTGCGATGGAGGTCTCCGCCGCGATCGAAAGTGGCAACTATGAACAAGCCCGGCAGGCCAATAATCGCATGACCAAGGCCTGCGCCGATTGTCATGAGGGCTTTCGGGGGTAGGGGAACATGTAATGGTAGAAATTCGGCCTGACGGCCGACGCTAAACCCTTATTTCACATAACCAACTTCACTTCTTACTTCTAACTTCTTAAATCTTGCTTTCCTAATGTCCGACCAACTTCGTCAACGCTTGTTCGCCGAACTCGATTCGATTCGGTTGATCGATCCCCACTCGCACATCGAGCCCAAGACCGCCGCCTCGAAAACTTTGGCCGACATCCTCGGCTACCACTACTACACCGAGCTGTGCCACTCGGCAGGCATGCCCCGGGCCGACATCGAAGAGCCGGGACTCGATCCCAAGGAAAAAGTGCGTCGACTCGTCGAGCGGATCGAGCCGCTGCGCAACACGATCCAATACAGTTGGCTGCTCGAACTCTCGCGCACGTTCTTCGACTTCCCCGCCGACGAGCACCTGACGCCCTCCAATTGGGAATCGCTCTACAACGCGGCCACCAAGAAAATGGCCGAGCCCACCTGGGAGCAGCAGGTGCTCGATCGCACGAAGCTCGATGCCGTATTTCTCACCAACAACTTCGACGATTCGCTCGACGGCTTCGACACCAAGCGTTACGTCCCCTGCTTGCGAACAGACGATTTGGTATTCCATCTGGGCAAGCCCGAAGTACGCGAGCGGCTGCAGGCGGCAACGAACGTCGATGTTCATAATTCGCAGACCTTAGGCAACGCTATTCGCAAGTTGTTCGAGCACTTCGTCGCGAAGGGCGCGCGAGCCTGCGCGATCTCACTTCCCCCGTCGTTTCAGCCGGCGCCTTGCTCGGCGAACGAGGCGGATAAAGCCATCACCTCGCTGTTAGCGGGAACCAACGATCCCGCCGCGGCCAATTTCGTCTTCTGGACGCTGGCCCAATACTGCCACGAATTCAACTTGCCGTTCGATTTGATGATCGGCGTCAACCGCGCCGTCTACCAATCGGGCGTCTACCAGGGACAAGACCTCTACGACAGCCGCGTGTCGCTCATTCAATACAAGGAACTGTTCAACGCGTTTCCCCATGTGACGTTTCCGATTTCCGTATTAGCAAGCGTCACGAACCAGGAACTGGTCAGCTATGCCTGGATTTTCCCAAACGTCGTCACCAACGGCCACTGGTGGTACTCCAACACCCCGGCCTATATCGAGCACGACGCGGCCGCCCGCCTGGAAGCCGTGCCGCAAACCAAGCAGATTGGCTACTACAGCGATGCCTACAAGCTCGAGTTCTGCCTGCCCAAGTTCGCGATGTACAAGCGGATCCTCGCCAAGCTCTTGGCCGAGCGGTTCGTCGTCGAACGCGGCTGGAGCGAAGCCGCCGCCGTCGACCTGGGCCGCCGCGTACTGCGCGGCAACGTGGAACAAATCTTCAACATGAAGTAACCACGAATACCACCAACGCCAGTAGCGCCCAGCGTTGTTAACCTTAAAAAGATCTCACGCAAAGGCGCGAAGTCGCAAAGAAGACGGCGAAAGACTGCGCACGAATCTTCACGAATCCGATCTTTCCTTAGTGAAGATCAGCACCGATAAGCGTTTCAGAAGATTGCTTTCCCTTTGCGCCTTAGGAATGACTCAAAAATAACTTCGGCAGATGGGATTTACCACGGAGACACGGAGGACACAGAGAAGAAACATAGGAGTCAAAAACACTGATTTATACTAATGACGAAAAACTATTTCCATCTTTTCCTATGTTCTGACTTACTATCGTTGATTAGTTGCGATTTAGTATTCTATGTTTCCTCCTTTAGTTTTCTCTGTGTACTCCGTGTCTCCGTGGTTATTTCTGAAATGGGGAAGTTATTCTTGAGTCGTTCCTTAGCGCCTTTGCGTGAGACATCCGCAACGATCCCAGCCGAAAATGATTAGTTGCGGAGAAGCGGTATGAGATAATTGGGCGGACCAATTACATCCGTTCAACCACCTCGATCCCCAGCAGGTTGAGGCCCAGGCGGATGGTGCGCGCCGTCAGATCACAGAGGATTAATCGGCTCGTGCGTAACTTTTCGGTTTCGGCCCTAAGCACGGGGCAGTTCTCGAAGAAGTCGCTGTAGCGGCTGGCCAGATCGAAAAGATAGGCCGTGAGGTGGTTAGGCCGATAGTCAATGGCGACGCGCTCCAAGGTTTCAGAGAGTTGAAGGAGCGCGACGGCCAGGGCGCGTTCTTGCGGAGAGTCGAGGAAGATTTCGGATTTCGGATTTCGGATTTCGGATTCGTCGAGGCCACTCTTGGTGAAGATGCTTTTTACTCGGGCGTAGCTGTATTGCATGTAGGCGGCGGTGTTGCCGGTCATGGCGAGCATCTTGTCGTAGCTGAAGACATAGTCGCTCGTGCGGTTGTGGGCGAGGTCGGCGTATTTGATCGCGCCGATGCCGATGCGCTCGGCCACCTGCCGGCGATCTGCTTCGGAGAGGAGCGGCTGGGGACGGGCGTCGTCGTTTTGCGAGACGATGGCATAAGCTCGTTCGACCGCTTCATCCAATAAGCCGGAGAGGACGACCGATTTGCCGCTGCGCGTTTTGAACGGCCGGCCGTCGTCGCCCAGAACCGTGCCGAAGCCCACATGCTGCAACTCGACATCGGGATAACCCCACAGCCGGGCCACGGCGAACAGGTGCTCGAAATGCAACGCTTGCCGATGGTCAACGACGTAGAGAATCGCATCGGGCCGCCACTGGTTCATGCGATATTGAATCGTGGCCAGGTCGGTCGTCGAGTAGAGGAATGCGCCGTCCTGCTTTTGCACGATCATCGGCACGTCGCTCCCTTCGAGGAAGACGCAGATCGCGCCGTTGCTTTCGCGGGCGAGTCCTTTGGCGGTGAGGTCTTCGACCACGCCGCGCAAACGGTCGTGATAGAAGCTTTCACCAAGCGTATGGTCGAACGACACGCCGAGGCGGCGGTACATGACGTCGATCTCGGCAAGACAGGCCGGAAGAATCTCGCGCCAAAGCTCCACATTAGTCGGGTCGCCGCTGTGCAGTCGGGCGGTTTCGAGCAGGACTTGCTTACCGATATCGGAGTGGGCGGCGGCGAGAGGGCCTAATTCGGGATCGCTTTCGACGGCGGCGACCTTGGCTTGGAGATTGGCCAGTTCGTCGCGCAGATCTTTGAGTTGCCCTTCGGCTTGGCGCTGCCGCTTGGCTTCTTTTTTCGGGTCTGTGCCCTCGCCCTTGGCCACGACGTGTTTCTCAGCCTCGGCGATTTTTGCTTCCATCGCTGGAATTTTTTCGCGACAGGCTTCCTGGTACTCGACCAGCGAATTGACGAGCTTGTAGAGGCGGGTCAGCTCCTCGACGCCCTGCTGGGCGATCGTGGCCCGGTCGCCGAAATGTTTGACGCCGTAGATGATCATCCCAAACTGGGTGCCCCAGTCGCCGAGATGATTGTCGCTGATCGTATGGTGGCCCAGGAACTGGAGGATGCGATGGAGGGCATCGCCGATGACGGTCGAGCGGATGTGGCCCACGTGCATCGGCTTGGCGACGTTGGGGGACGAAAAGTCGATGACGATCGTTCGTGGGCTGGCTGCGGCGTCGACGCCGAGTCGCTCAAGATCGACGCGAAGGCGGGCGAGCTGCGCGATGAGCCAATCGGTTTTGAGCGTTACGTTGATGAAGCCCGGGCCGGCGATCTGCGGAGGTTCGCAGCAGTCGGCCAGGTCGAGGTCGTCAACAAGTTGTTGAGCGACTTCGCGCGGCGGCTTTCCCAGCCGCTTGCCGAGCGGCATGGCGCAGTTTGCCTGATAGTCGCCGAACTTGGCATCCTGGCTGGGCAGGACGAGGGCCAGCAGCCCGGGCAAGTCGTCTGGGTCGGTTCCCAATTTGATCAAAGCGCGGCCAAACCGCTCGCGAAGGAGTGCGAGTACGTTCATGGATGAAGTGATGCCTGGAACGGATGGTCGAGGAAGAGGGAGGATTGTGTTGGAATGGGGGTGGGAGCTGTTGGCGAAGATGCGCGGCGTAAACGCCGTCTCTAAGTGAGGAAGTAGTTTTTCAAGAACCGCCTTTTTCTGTGTTGCCCTCTTTACCCTTCTCTCCTTCTTTTCGCCAAGGGAGTGGCACTCGCTCGGCGTGTCCCCACAGGTCTTCCAGCGCATAGTAGGAGCGCGTTTCCTCGTCGAACAGGTGGATCACGACAGTGCCGTAATCGAGCAGGATCCAGCGGCTTTCGTTGTAGCCTTCGATGCCCATCCGGGCGTCGTTCAACTCCTTTTCCAGGACGCGGTCGATCTCTTCGCTGATGGCGTGTAACTGGCGGCGGCTGTTGCCGGTGGCCAGCACGAAGTAATCAAACTCGGTCGTCATGCCGCGGACATCGAGAACGACGACATCGCCCCCGCGGTTGTCTTCGGCGGTGCGGGCGGCAGCCAGGGCGAGTTGCTTGCTGCGCGCCTGGCGGGCTTCGATAGTGAGCGTTGCTTCGGTGATGGTGATCTCAACCTCTCTTGAACGGATGGTTTTGCCCAGAAATTTACGTCAAGCCACAAGATAGACCTGTCATCAGAGAACCGTCACCCAATCGCTTGCGGCTTAGCGCGATTTCCTGGGCAAAGCCTGAACGGATTGTGCAAAATGCCACCTGATTTTAACTCCCTAGGAGCGAAAGGGGGAGAGTCGGACAGGAGGAGAATAGGAGAACTGCAAAGTCGGGGTCTGGTCCATTTTTCGGCCAAAAGGCTACCAAGCAATCGTGCCAGCGCTCGCCGAAAACATGGACCTGACCCCTTCGCCTTGGACGTTGCAGTTTTCCTGCAGGAGGAAAATCGGCGGGTAGGCGCGATTTGGGCGCATAGGGCTTCGCATTCATCGCCCCCAGGCCGCAAACTCCCCCCTGCTCCTCATTTTGACAGCGCAATCTTTTGCATCTTTGTTACGACTGGTCTGGCGAGAATCGCACGTCCGGGTATATAACAAGGCAGTCGTCGCGTCGGCGACAACTTCTTTGGCGGACCGTACTACCCGCCCGGCCATTCGCTCCGTTTCACACGGGAGACAAGCGATGGATTGCGACCAAGTCTTCATGATTTTGACCCGCGGCCCGTTTCCCACTGGAGAAGCGTGGGACGAGCAGGTCGAGGCCCATCTTGAGTCGTGCCTGGAGTGCTGGCGGTTGGCCGAGGCTCTGCGACCGGCACTGGAGGTTTTTCAGGAAGCGATCCCGCCGGCCGAAAGTCGCGAGTTGCCCGGCTATTGGGGAGACGCACGGCCGGCCGGCTTGGTTCTCAGCGATATTGCCCAAGCGGCTACCCGCACGGCGACCGTCGCAACAGGTGTGCGACAAGTCCAGCAGCCGTTCCGCAACTACCCCCGCGAGCCCCTGGCCAGCGAGTTTTCGACCGATATCCTGCGGGCAATTGCGTTTGCCGCGACGCTGGCGGCAGCGGTTTTGACGCTGATGTCGCTGTTTCGGTAGGTGCGCCGGCAGCGGATGGAAAGCAAATTTGCCTCCAAGCGTTTTGTGAGCTAGGGTTGCGTAGCAAGTTCCGCCACTAGCTGCCACGCTTTTGTCGCCTGAACCTGCGACCTTTTCCCGAACCTTGGCGAACTTCCTTTCTCTCGCCATTTTTAAGACGTGATTCTGTCGTCGTCGGCGCTAAGCGTGCGCCCTCATCTCATCATCGCCACTGATTAAACATGACTTTTCTCACTGAAGATGTCGCCAGTTCGAAATCGACCCGCAGCACGCTCACCATTCAGGTCGAAGCCTTGCTTTCGCGCCTCTATCCTCCGCTGGAACGCGAGCGCCGCCAGGATGACCGAATCGCCATTCCAGTGCTTTTTCGACTGACGCCCCTGGGCGCAGACCGTTTGCCGCTGGATCAGGAATCTACGATTGTCGTCGGGAAGAACATTTCACGGCGCGGCGTGAGCTTTTATCATGAGCATTCCATCACGCATCGTCGGGTGATCATCGAATTGGCTGATCCGAACCTGGGCAGCTTCGCGGCCGAGGTCGATATCACCTGGTGCCGGTTTACCAAGCCCGGCTGGTATGAAAGCGGCGGTCGCTTGATTCGCGCCATGGCGGCTTCGGAATCGTCTACCAATATTGGGCCTGTATCCACAGTGGGAATACCAGGTCCATTGCCAATCGAAACGCTCGCCCAGTTCGAGCTCAATACATAAGTTGCGGTCTGTAGGGACTATGCACTGGGTGCCGGTGTTTCAGGCTTCCAACTTTGCCTGGTTCCACAAGGTATCGACCATTGGCGGATGGATTTGACGTATCTTTCTATTGGCGGTGGATTGCCTTGGATCCGAAGGGATGATGACACGCCCCAAAATTGCAATCCAGCGACTACTCATTCAAGCGGTTGTCTGAGGATACGCCATGTCGACGCAGGCCGTTGAAATCGATGCACGAGCCACGCTGGAAGGAACTACTTCCTCCGAATTGTTGACGCGCCACGTGCAGGGCTTGATCAAGGATGCCAGAAGTGGGTTGACCACCGACGAACGCCGGAGTCGAGGGCGATCGCCGATTCCTTATACGTTCCGCCTGGTGCCGATCGGCGACGATGGCACTTTGCTGACCGACGAGGCCACGACCGTCGTCGGGAAAGATATCTCGATGTCGGGGGTCGCCTTTTCTCACGAGCACGAGTTGCCCTCGCGGCGAGCCATTATCTCGCTCGATCATCCCACCGTGGGACGATTTGCCGTGGAGGCGGAAGTCATTTGGACCCGCTCCACGCCGATTGGCCTCTTCGAGAGCGGCTGCCGGCTTCTCCGCACGATCAACGGCCATACAGTGCGCTCGAAATAACGCCGAGGGTTGTCACTCAATCTTGCCTGGCTTTTATCGCCAATCCTTTTTACGTCCCCATAGCTCCATAGCCCGACCGCCACGTGGTCCGGGCTCCGGCAAGCATAATTCAAAATGCTGTGACAAAGCACACTGGAGCAACTTACCATTGCGTTCCGCAGTAGATCAAAGAACAAACGCAGATTAGCGTCGGCCGCCAGACCGAATCTCCCACCAACACGACCCCCTGCGAGAACGAATAAAGGTAATCCCTCGCAGATCCGTGTTCCCAACCTGCTTTCTCACTCCGCGCCCCCTGCGCCTCTGCGTGAGATCATCCAAGAAGGACCGTCCGCTGATATCCAGGTTGAGCAGCCACGAAAAACGCGAAAAGGCGCCAAAAACCTTCGTGCGCTTTCGTGTTTTTTGTGGCTATGGCAAATGGTTAACGTCGTAGCGCTAAGGGGCGTTCCTTTCGTACCCGCCCTGCCCGTTGTTGCCCCTGCCCTGCCGTTCCTGCTAGATTGGTTTCCCCCTCTATTGCAAGCGGCTGGAAAGAGAATATGAACGACGAAACGCAGAGTAACGATATTAGTACCGAGGACACTGGTTCGGCCCAGCCCGCGGCGGATCGCCCCGCGCAAAGGATCCTGATTGGCTCCCAGCGCGACCGGGAGTCGGTTGCCGAGATGAAGGCCAAGCCGGTCACGCCGGCCGCTCCGTTGGCAAACCCGCCGGAAGATGCGACTGAAGGCACGGAAGCCACCTCGCGGCCGGCTAAGAGGCAGCCGGCGAAGCATTATCCGCCGCCAAATATCCGCGATCGGCTTTCGCCAGAGCTCGAGGCCGAGTACGAAGCGGCTTTGAGCGAGTTGTCGTTTGATTCGCTGATGGACCAGGCCGCGGCGGGTGAGCTTTCGGCCGAGATCGCCCCGGAATCGCGCCTTACCGGCCAAGTGGCTCGCGTGCATCGCGACGATGTATTCATCGACCTTGGCGGGCGAAACCAGGGCGTGGTGTCGCTGCGGCAATTCGAGACGCCGCCGAAGGAAGGCGAGCAGTTGGAGCTGGTCGTCATTCGCTTCAACGCCGAAGAAGGCTACTACGAGCTTTCGCGCACGACGGCCGCGGTGTCGGTCGGGAATTGGGACGAGGTGTCGGAAGGCCAGATCATCGAGGTGACGGTCACCGGGGCCAATAAAGGTGGCCTGGAATGCCAGGTCGCGGGAATTCGCGGTTTCATTCCGATGGGCCAGGTTTCGATCTACCGCGTCGAGAATCCGGAGGAGTTTGTCGGCCAGCGGTTGGCTTGCGTGGTCACGGAGGTGAGCCGCGAGCGGCAGAACCTCGTGCTGAGCCATCGTGCTGTGATGGAGCGCGAGCGGAACGAGCAGCGCGACAAGCTGATGGGCGAGCTAGCGGTTGGCCAGCTTCGCGAAGGAGTTGTTCGCAGCCTGAAAGACTTCGGCGCGTTTGTCGACCTGGGGGGCATCGATGGGCTCATTCACATCAGCCAGCTTAGCTGGGATCGTGTGAATCATCCGAGCGAGGTCCTCGAAGTCGGCCAAAAGGTCA
The DNA here is from genome assembly GCA_964549545.1 of uncultured Planctomycetaceae bacterium. Lineage (GTDB taxonomy): Bacteria > Planctomycetota > Planctomycetia > Pirellulales > Lacipirellulaceae > JABDGM01. Next base: position 11,330 of record CAZJWY010000076.1, read on the forward strand.
AGGTCCGGATCGACAAGTTCGATAAGGAAACCGGCAAGCTGAGCCTTTCCTATCGCGAAGTGGGGGCCAATCCCTGGCAAAATGCCGCCTCGAAGTACATTGTCGGCGCACGAGTGACGGGGAAGGTTTCTCGGCTGATGGATTTCGGCGCGTTCGTGAAGCTCGAGCCGGGCGTCGAGGGCCTCGTTCATATCAGCGAACTGGGCCATGGTCGGGTATTTCGAACTCGTGATGTGGTGAGCGAGGGGCAGGAAGTCGAAGTGAAGATTCTCTCGGTCGACGAAGAGAACCAGCGGATCAGCCTGTCGCTCAAGGCGCTGATGACGGCGCCAGTGAAAGCCGGGCAGGAGAAGTTGGCGGAGGAGGATTTGCCGCTACCGGCCGACGCGCCGAAGGCGCCGAAGAAGCAGCATCAGGAGCTTAAGGGTGGAACCGGCGGTCAGTCGGGCGGTGATAAGTTTGGGTTGAAGTGGTAGTAGTTGGTGACATTTGAATTTGTAAGCTATAGCCGGATCGCCACGCGGTCCGGAGCGTAGCAAACACACAACTTCAAAAGTCATCGACCAGTAGCTCGCGCATGAAAAAAGCCCTGGAGATCTCTCCAGGGCTTCTGAATTTCCAATCAACGCAAACTAACGGCGCCGCCGGAGCGCCATGGGTGCCACGAGTGTGCCGAGAGCCAGCAGAACCGCAGCGGGCTCCGGTACCTGGGTTGCGGTGATGTCGAGGCTTGCATTCGTAACAAATGAGTTGAGGTAACCGTCGATCCCTGTCGAAAGTCCTCCTCCGCCGTTGATATTGCTCAGCGAGGTCGAAAAACCAAGCGAATTGGAGACCAGTTGCGATGTTATCGCCGGAGCGCCTCCCACTACTGTCCCATTGGTGACGCTGAAGTGCCCGCCGTTCGCGCCGCCAACCAACAGGCTCATACCCAGGTTGACATCCAGGAGAAGCACGTTGGCGCTATCGTATAGCTTGTAATTTCCCCCATTAAAGTTTTGGAGGTAGGTGCCACCGCCCAAAAATGTCGGCAAGCCGACCGCCGTTACGTTTGAAAGCGTGTAGGAACCTGTCGTGGGATTTGGAACCAAGGACGAAAGGAAGTCCGTGTACAAGATCGCGGTTGCTTGCTCGCCTGTGCCGCTACCGCCGTCACTCATGGTCGAGAGAACTCCACCGTTACCGCCGGAGTAGGTCAGATCTGGTCCCGTGTCACCAAGATCAAGTCGGATGATCGTCGCCGCACGGCTCGAGTGAAAAGAGAGTAGGAACGCAACGGTGGCACACGTGAAGATTTTCAATGCGGTTTTCATCATTAGCACCTGTCTATTTTTCGTTCAACGATTATTGCCATCCTGCCCTGGCAATATAAGTTTGACGTCACAACGGTGTGAATCAAGCTGACCTGCGATGATTGCTAGCACGAGGCGTTTGGATGCAACTGACCCCCCAATCGCCGGATGCCACAACTTCCGAGCTTACGGTCTACGGGAGCAAGTTGCAACAAACTTTTCAGAAAAATTTATAATACTTTTTAGGGGTGGTCGCGCCGCGACCAGCAGAGCCGTTGGCGGCTTTTGGGTCGGCCGTTTATACTTCCGCCATTCCCCGGCGCGCGAACCAAACTTCGGGCGACGATCTCCGAATTGTCGAGTCGGACGTAACTCCCTACCACCAAAAGGCTTTCTAGTCGCCCATGCTCGCTGTAATCCTGCCGGATGGCAGTCGCAAAGAGTTTGATCGCCCAGTTTCCGCGTATGATGTCGCGGCCGAAATCGGCCCAGGGCTGGCCAAGGCCGCGATTTTGGCCGAGGTGGATGGCCGGCAGGTGGATCTGCGGAGCCCGCTGCCCACGGAAGGCGAAATCCGGCTCCGGCTGCTGACCAAGAAGGATCCCGAGGCGCTCGCGGTCATGCGGCACAGTGCGGCGCACGTGATGGCCCAGGCCGTGATGCGGTTGTTCGAGGGAGTGCAGCTAGCATTCGGTCCCACGACTGGTTCCGGGTTCTATTACGACTTCAAACTCGACCATACGCTTTCCGAGGAAGACTTCCCCCGCATCGAAGCCGAGATGCAGAAGATCATCAAGGCCGATGAGAAGTTCGAGCGCCTCGAAATGCCGCGCGAGGAAGCAATTGCCCTTTGTCGCGAATTGAAACAAGAGTTCAAGGTCGAGCATATCGAAACAGGACTCGCTGATGAGAAGGGGCTCAGCTTCTATCGCCAAGGCGAGTTCGTCGATCTTTGTCGTGGCAAACATATTCCGAGCACGGGCCACATCGGCAGCGGTTTCAAGCTGCTCTCCGTGGCGGGCGCCTATTGGAAAGGTGATTCCGATCGCGAGCAGTTGCAGCGTCTGTATGCCACCGCGTTCTTCGATAAGAAAGAACTGGATGCTCACTTGGAGCAGCTAGCCGAAGCTAAGCGGCGCGACCATCGCGTGCTCGGCAAGCAGCTTGAACTGTTCACGATCAGTCAGACCGTGGGCTCCGGTTTGATTCTGTGGCTGCCGAAGGGGGCGATCATTCGGCAGACGCTGGAAGACTATCTTAAAGGCGAACTGCGTAAGCGGGGGTATGAGGCCGTTTACACGCCGAATGTGGGCCGCGTCGAATTATATGAAATCTCCGGGCATTTTCCGTATTACAGCGACAGTCAGTTTCCGCCGATCGAGTTCAAGGATGGCGAGCGGTACCTGCTCAAGCCGATGAACTGTCCGCACCACATCATGATCTACCAGTCGAAGCCTCGCAGCTATCGCGATTTGCCGGTGCGGCTGGCTGAGTTCGGTACGGTGTACCGCTTCGAGCAATCGGGCGAGCTGAATGGAATGACCCGCGTGCGCGGCTTCACGCAGGACGATGCCCATATCTTTTGTACCGACGAGCAAGTAGCCGGCGAGTTTCGTAATGCGATCGAAATGACGCAGACGGTGCTTTCGGCTCTAGGCATGAATGATTATCGGGTGCGGCTTGGGTTCCGCGATCCCAAGAGCGACAAGTACGTCGGTTCGAGCGAGCTATGGGATCGGGCCGAGGCGGCGATCCAATCGGTTTGCGAATCGATGAACCTGCCTCATATGTCGATCGAAGCGGGCGAGGCGGCGTTTTATGGGCCGAAGGCGGACTTTGTCGTGACCGATTGCATTGGTCGCGAATGGCAGTTGGGCACGGTGCAGCTTGATTACAATCTGCCGAGCAAGGAACGGTTTGGCCTTGAGTACATCGGGGCCGACAACCAGCCCCACCAGCCGGCGATGATCCATCGTGCGCCGCTCGGGTCGCTGGAGCGTTTTGTCGGGGTGCTGATCGAGCACTTTGCGGGGGCCTTTCCACTGTGGCTGGCGCCGGAGCAGGTGCGGGTGGTCACGGTGAGCGAGAAATCCGAGGCCTACGGCCGAGAGGTCGAGGCGAAGTTAAACGCCGCCGGGTTGCGGGCGACCGGGGATTATCGGGGGATCAAGCTGAATGCGAAGATTCGCGAAGCCCAGGTCCAGCTCATTCCTTATATGTTCGTCGTCGGTGAGAAGGACCGCGATGCCGGCACCGTGGCGATTCGCGATCGGCTGGCGGGCGACTTGAAGGAGCCGTTCAAGATCGATGCCGCGATTGCCAAGTTGCGGGCGGAAATCGACGCTAAAACGGTTCGGCAGGTGGCGGCCCGGCAACCAATGGTGGTTGCGGACAGTGGCAGTCAGAACGAGTACTAGTTCCGGTGCCGTAGCCGAATTCGCTAGAATTCGGATGGCACTGCCGAATTCTGGCGAATTCGGCTACGATTCAGTTGACGTACAGTATTTTCAAAGCCAAGATTTTAGACGGAGCACTTCGAGTCTTTTGCCGATTGCGGGGCTTAGTCCCCTGCTCCGCGTTTTTTTTGACCCCATAGGAGTTCGTGCCATCGCCCTCGATCGTAAATCTCAAAGGATCAATGAACAGATCCGCTACTCGCCCATTCGCGTCATCGGTCATGAAGGCGAACAGCTTGGAGTTCTCGAAACCGTAGACGCTCTTCAACGTGCCCGCGAACTTGGCTTCGACCTGGTCGAAGTCGCGCCTCAGGAGAAGCCGCCTGTTTGCCGGATCATGGATTTCGGCAAATTCAAGTACCAGCAAAAGAAGCGGCAGCACAAGGGCCATACGCACCACAGCAAGAACAAAGAGCTGCGCGTGCGCCCGAAGATCGGCGACCACGACCTGATGACGAAGGTCAATCGCGCGAAAGAGTTCCTGGCAGAAAAGGACAAAGTGATTTTCTCGGTCATCTTCCGCGGCCGCGAAAACGCCCACACCGACGAAGGCTTCAAGCTCGTTCAGCGGCTGACGAAAGAGCTGGCCGAAGTGGCGAAGCTGGAGCAGCAACCGCAGATGCAGGGGCGGCGGATTGTGGTGATTTTTGCGCCGAAGTAGTTGGACTAGGTACTCGTCATGAACAGCACACGAAGCTCATGGTTTTTGTTCATGATCGCGGTGGGCCCTTTGGTACCAGCTATTCGCCTCTATGCCGACCTGTGCGCTCTTAATATGCGCGGGATTGTCGCGAATTCTATTATCCTGGTGCTTTTCGCAATTGCGGCTATTCACTTAGGACGCGGGGACAAGCCGCTGGGCCCGGATCGGTCGGGACCGACCCGAAACGGGTCGGCTATATAGCCCGGCCGTTTCGGCCGGGTTTTGCACGGCATCTTTTTGTTGCATGCGAGTAAAACTTCGTGGCGCTCGGCGTTTTTTGGGTTTTGCCTCGCAGACTTTGCTGCATGCCCGAGCGGTCGTGCCGCAAGTCTATCGGCGCGATCGACTTATAACGCCGCAAGTTTTTGCATCGCGAGAAGAAATCACGCTGACCGTTGCAGAAAGGTCGAATAATGCGCGTGGCGAATGCGCCGATACACTGCATTTACGGGGTTTGCTCTCGCGACAGACGCGCAATACTCGATGGGTTTTGCGCCGATTGATTTCCATTCTTGATGGTTTTGCGGTGCGTCGCAGCACGCCTCTTTCCGCGCAGCATCAGCGGCCAAGTGGCTTGGTGTGGCTGTTTCAAGATGTCAAAGAACCTACTCGGTCTGGTCGCGACCGAGGCGCGAAAATGGATGGCCGCCCGCGCGATCTGCGTACGGAGTCCCATTGCGCGGCAGGTGACCATAGCATAGGTGGTGGCCCTATTTCAACAAAAATCTTTGGGCATCTACGAAGATGTCCGTTTGTCTACCGGCTGAAAAAAAGAGGGTCTCACGCGGAGCGCAGAGAGGAATACGATTGCCGTCCTCGTATAATCCATTCATAGGAGAAAAAAGATGAGAAACGCTCCGGTTACCCGCAAGAACATTGACGAGATTCTCCGTTTTCTGCCCAAGTTTTGCCTACCTGATTCCGATACCACGGCGACTTGGCCAGAGGAAATGGAAAGAGATGTGGAGACCGGCGTCTTTGTCATGCCGTCTCCGACCTATCCCAAAGATGTCGAAGAATTCTATCGGCTTGCCGGAAAATCTTGCTGGAATGACTACGACTATGATCCGGCAGAGGCAGGCGAGATGGTTCAGAGCAACGAATTCATTGCGTCCGCTTCGCTCGCCCAGATTAAGACGATACTAACATACTGCGTTCGCGGAGAATGCTTTGTTCAGGGGCATTGGGATGCAATGATCCAACAGGGTCGAATCGGCGCTATACTTCGACGAGTTCAGCAATTGCGAGATTCTGATATCAAGACCACGTTGTACCAACGACTGCGGTCTGCACCGACTGCGTCCGCGGTGACTGGGTCGCTTCCGATACTGTTTTTTGGGGACCTATTTGGCGCACGTGTGGCAACGGTCGGAATCAACCCCTCGTGGCGGGAGTATCTTGGAAAAGCTAAGGAGGAACTAGATGGCTCACGCCGTAGATTCCAATCTTTAAGGTCGCTGGGAGCCGCAACGAGAACGGAGCTTACCGACCAACAGGCAGAGCTCGCGCTCAATTCGATGCGAGAATACTTTCGCCCAGGCGGCAACGCCTTCTCTTGGTTCGCGGGCTACAGCCGAGTGGTTGAGGGCATGGGCTTCTCGTACTCATTAGGTACTGCGGCTCACCTTGACCTTATTCAAGAATCCACGCACCCCACGTGGCGTTATTTGAAATTAGCCGACGAACAGCAGTCCAACGCTTTGCTAGAACGAGACCTGCCGTTCTTGTTGTGGCAGATCGATTCCTTCCCCTTGGAGTCGATCATCTGTACAAGCAGGATGGTGTGGCAAGAACTCAGTGAGCGCCTAGGAGCGGTTGTTACTGCCGAAGGCGATACAGGCAAAAGGCGATGGAAAGTAGCAAAGGCTGAGCGAAATGGTCGATCCCTAGCCATTGCTGGTTGGAATATTCCGTTAGCGAATCCGCCTGGGCTTACACGCGAAGAACAACGCCAATTAGGCGTTTCGATTACAGCCGCCATCCACGGTGTAATGACGGCTGATGGGCGATGCGATTAAAATCTAAGAGTCAGGATTGAGTGGCACGGGGTTAAGAACTAAGGAACTCTAACAAAACCGAAACGGGGGAACCGGACGCTAGCGCGTTCCGGCTGATTTGATTAGCCGGAACGCGCTAGCCCCCGGTTTTGTTAGAGTTCCTAAGTCGTTCAAAGTCAGTATTAAGCATCCCTATCATACTGTGGTTGGCGGGCAGCGGGATCGACCCGAGAGGGGTCGGCTATATAGGGCGGCCGTTTCGGCTGGGGGGTGTTTGAGTTGCCGTTACTTCACCGCACGGTCGGCAGGTGCCTTGGCCATTTCGGTGACGATGCCGTTGAGTTCGGCTTGGACCACTTCGCGGAGGCCGGTGTTCCAGCTTTCGAGGAGCGTGGCTTGGATGGTTGCGGCGGCGGGTTCGGTTGGGTGTTCCTTGCGGCGGGTGGCGATTCGCGCCGCGGAGCTTTGTAATCCGTCTGGCAGCAGGTTGATGATTGCCTCTAGCGCAAAGCGCACCGACAATTGGCCGGTTCTTGCCTTTCAAATGGCAACGTCGGCCGTGGCCAACAGTCGGTGCTACCCGCTTACGATGCCGCAGATTTTTGCATTGCGGAAAGGGGGCCCACTGACGGGTGCAAAAAGGCGGCACTGGTAAGTTAGTGTGTGGGATTGGAATTATTTTTTAATTCGGACTCCGTCCGTCGTATTTGCCAAGTTGCAACCCACGCTCTGTAAAACATGTACGCCGCAACCGCTAAAAGAGCCGCTCCAAAAACGTAGTTCAATGGACGCTCAGCGCTAGCGAGATAGAGGGGCATGAAAGCAGAGGCGATACTTAGACAGCCAACGGCCAGTAGCCCTTTGACGACCCGCTTATAGGTCGCGATTTCGCGCCGTCGTTCGGCTAGGCCTGCGCTGCCTGCTCGATTAGTTTTTGGATCGTCCATACGTGGTCCGTTAGCTTGCTGGCCATCGCTGGCGTTTGATTCTTCAGCGCCTCATTCTTTCGGGCGAAATTATACCACTCCACGAAGATGGCCTGCATGGCTACGCGGGTGGCACCGACTTTTGGCTGAATGTGCGTTGCGATTTGCAACGTTCACCACGGCCGAATGTCGGGGCGGCGCAGCCGTGCGAGGCGGGCGGTGTTTGCCTCTGGCGTGAAGCGCACCGACAATTGGCCGATTCGCGCTTATTAGAGCAAATTACCTTTATTCGTTCTCGCAGGGGGCCGTGTTGGTGGGAGATTCGGCCTGGCGGCCGACGCTAAACCGCGTTTGTTCTTTGGTCCACTGCGGAACGCAATTTGGTAAGTTGCTCTAGTATAGCAACGTCGATTGCGGCCAATAGTCGCTGCTACCCGGTGTTTGACAGTTCTCGGATCGATCCGAGACGGATCGGCTATGTAGTCCAGCCGTTCCGGCCGGGTGTTGTGCATGATCCTACTTCACTGTGTTTTTACCCGGCTTCTTTGCGACTTCGGTGGTTATGCTGTGCAATTCGGTTTGGACTACTTCGCGGAGGCCGGTGTTCCAGCTTTCGAGGAGCGTGGCTTGGATGGTTGCGGCGGCGGGTTCGGTTGGGTGTTCCTTGCGGCGGGTGGCGATTCGCGCCGCGGAGCCTTGTAGCCCGTCTGGCAGCAGGCTGATGATTGCCTCCTGCTCTTCTTCCGAGAGCTTGCCTAACTGTTCGGTGGCGGCGCGGCAGATGAGTGCGATGCCGCTGTCGCCTTCTGTTAGCAGGCTCACGTCTTTGGCGAAGGCTTCTGGCGACAGCATCGACATGCCCCAATTGCCGATCGCGATGACTTGCTGGGCGTCGGCCGACTCGAGTTGCTTCATGCTCTCGGCAAGAGCCAGCGCGCCGAGCGGCCCGATGGGTCCGGCTGCCATGCGTCGAAATTCGTTCGCAGCAAACGCCGCGGCTTGGTCTGCCTGCTTGCCGTAGAGTTGTTCGCGGAGCTTCCAGAAGCAGGCTTCGCGCGACAACGTCCAGGGCCAACTTCCGCGCGGGAACATCAGGTCGGCCATCGCTGGCACCTGGACCAAGCTGTTGTCGATCGTGGCCGCGACTTCATCGTCTTTCGTGCTGAATGTCTGCGGGATATCGAACTGGCGGCAACGGTCGATCTTCGCGGTGTCGACCTCGGTAGGATCGACGGCAGTCAATCCGACCCAACGCTCGTAGAGCAGCGCCAGTGTTTGGCTCGCTCGTAGCTGCCGGGCCAAGCGGCAGTACATGGTGAGCTCCGGCGAGGTGGCGACGACCGGCTGCTTTTCGATTTGCGCGAGCGTGAAATCCCATGAGGAGCCGATCTTGTGCGCGTCGTCGTAGCAGTTTGGATACGGCTGGCCCTTCGTGCGTAGTGTCGCGGCCGTTTTGTCGAAAGCGCCTTGTTCGAGTCGGCCGATGAGAAAATCGCGCTTGATCCAGTTGCCGGCGGTGCAGCGCAGTTCCTTCAGGCGTCCGGTTGCCGCGTCGAGTCGCAGGCTGACGAGGCCGTCGGAATAGGTCAACTCGCCGCCGCGAACCGCGACCTTCGGTCGCTTGCCTTCCTTGCGATGCGCCAGATGGAGTACGGCCACCGGCTCGACCTGAATTTGCCAAGGGCCTTGGGCAGCGTCGTCGCGGTTCAGCGTTTTGTTGACGCCGCCAACCAAGGCCGCGAGCTGGTACTCGCCTTTCTCGCCGCGTGTCTGCTTGACGTTCAAGCTGAATGTCATCGACGCCGGCAGGGGCGAAACGTATTTCTGCCGGGCTTTCCAGTCGTAGATTTCGAGCGCACCGGGCGACAGCAACAGGGCGTGGTCGATATTCCAAGCGCCCTTGGCAGCCGACAGCACTTCGACCGAGGCTCGCCCGTCTGAGCCGACGACCGCGCGCACCGTTTTGATTCCGCCAGTGGCGTCCTCGAGCCGAGAAACTTCCACGACAAGGTCCTGGCTTCTCGTGGGGCTGGCGAGCAGCAGCCCGGCTTTTCGCAGCACTTCGTCGACTTCGGAAAGCGGCTTGCCGAGCGGCGGCACTTCGCTGTATTCATCGAGTTCGATCTTGAGCATGTGTCCGACCGACGAAACCATGCTGTTCGGGTTCAGTTTCTCTGGGGGAACCACGGCCGAAACCTTGTACGTCCAGAATCGGCAGCAATCTTTCAGTTGGTTGTGTACACGTTCGAGCAGCGCGGCATTGAGTGGTTCGCCTTTGGCGACGCGCAGAAACGACAGCAGTTCTTCCCGCGAGTTTCGCTTTAGGCCGACGATCTCGATTCCACTGATCTGATCGGGCTCGGGCGAGCTCTCGACTTCGACGCGGAGACTCACGTTGCCTGCATTGTCGCTGGGGCTGAATCCGACGGTGAACTTGGCTCGGGTGAATCCTTGCTCCGCCAGCGAGCGCCGCACGGTGGTTTCCAATTCAGCGACGGATAACTCGTCGTAATGCACGGGATCGCCCGGCTTCCAGGCGATGGTGTCTTCGTTGAGCCTGGCGAAGTCGGCGCCGTCGCGTTCGATCCGCCACGCATGTGGTTGCGGCAGAGTTGTCAGGCAGCGCACGATGGCGGTGCGATCCACTTGCTGCGGCGCGGCGACTTCGACTTGTCCTTTGCGATATTGGCGGCCTTCGTCGATTTGCACGCGAACCGTGTTGCTCTGCTCGTCGCAGGTTGCCCGCACCTTCGCTTCGGGGCAGCCGCAGTGGCGATAACCGGCCACGAGTCGTTCTTCGAGCACTCTGAGGAAGTGCTGGAGATCGCCCGAGGGCCGGGCCGCCGCCTGGTAGCGCAGGTCGCATTCGAGCTTTCCGCGGAGCTGCGCGGTAGTGAAAAGTTGTGGGCCTTCGAATTGCAACGCCCGCGTGTCGCCTAGGTTGTCGACCGAGCGGCTGGGGGCGTTGGCCGGCGCGACGGGTGTGGTCGGTGTCTCATCCGCCCGTCCGCAATTTACGGTGGCGGCGAGTGCCAATAGTGAACCGAGAACGACGGCCATGCGATTTCGTGGCCTGAGGCAAGCCATTTTTCCAACTCCCTGGATCAATTCGACTCCACCGAAAAACCGCGAAATCCTAGCGGAACAGCCCGTGCCTTACCAAGCCCGATCGCGTCGTGAAACATGCTGGGTGAAGTAAAGATTTGAGGCAGGCCGCGTGGGAGGCGGCACTTGGACCGATCCGAGACGGATCGGCTATATAGCCCGGCCGTTCCGGCCGGGAAGAAATATCGCATCCACGTTTCACCAGGAGAACTGCAAAGTCGGGGTCTGGTCCATTTTTCGGCCAAAAGACTGCCAAGCAATCGTGCCAGCGCTCGCCGAAAACATGGACCTGACCCCTTCGCCTGGGACTTTGCAGTTCTCCTGCACGTTTCACGGCTACCCTTTCCACCCAGCTCTGAAACTGCTACATTGGCGGATTCCACCTAAACGCGAAAAACGACTCGGTTCGGAAGTACGTCCATGCCCAAGCAAAAGACACACAAAGGCACGAAGAAGCGGTTTCGCCTTTCGGCCAATGGAAAAATCAAGCACCGTTCTGCCGGGACGAGCCACCTGGCTGCCCGCAAGAGCCAAAAGCGGATCCGCACACTTCGCGGAACCACGGTGCTGGCTCCTGCGATGGCTAAGCAGATTAAGAAAGCGCTGGCCGGGAATAGCTACTAGCAGAAGGTGTCGGGTGTCGGGTGTCAGAAATCGACACCCGACACCCGACACCAAATCACAAGCCCGCCGGGCACCAAATAACACCCAACGCATCTGCCGCGGGGGCCTGGGCGCGCAATAAGAATGAAGGGTTCCTTCAATGCGAACCACTGTGGGCGTCGCGCGGAAGCGCAAAAATAATCGCCTGTTCAAAAAAGCAAAAGGTTACACCGGCGGCCGCCGCCGGCTTCTGCGCTCGGTCAAGGAAACGCTAGTGCGGGCCGAGGCGTTTGCCTTCCGTGATCGCCGCGCACGCAAGCGCGAGTTCCGCAAGCTGTGGATCTTGCGCATCAACGCGGCCTGCCGCGAGCGCGGTCTGCGTTATAGCGAGTTCATCAACGGCATCACCAAGGCCGGCATTCAGCTTGATCGCAAGATGCTCTCGGAGCTGGCGATTCACGATGCGGCGGCGTTCGACGCGATTGTGGCGCAAGCCAAAGCGGCGATTGCGTAGTTTCGCGGGTTTGGTACGACGTCCCGATAAAGCCGCGACCGTTGGTCGCGGTACGATGTGTAACGCCACTATGAATGCAATCATCGGAATTGCGCTGGTTGTGATCGGTCTGGTCCTCATCGCAACACGCGAGTGGAGCGCCCTGTTCCACGAGCGCTGGAACAGCCGGTTTAATTGGACCCAGTGGGCGACGGGTCCGCGGGCAATGGCCGCGTCGAGAGCCTGCAACGTGATTGTAGGCGCCGGTTTTATCGTCGTCGGACTCGTAATTCTGCTTTAGCGACCGGCGCTGTCGCCCCTCTGGGGCTTCGCATGGTAAATTGGTGCGACACATCCAGGGGCTCACGCCCCTGGCTATGAACGTCGGCCCCGTTGGGGCGAAATGCCATTGAGAGAATCCTCGCTCCGTTTCTAGCCGCAAAGCGGCGAAAGCCAATAGCCAGGGGCGTGAGCCCCTGGTTGCAATCACGAACAAAATCTTAAAGCCCCGATGGGGCGACAGTCATTCGATTTACATCGCCCGCCATGCCCGACGAACTTCTCCTTAATGAAGCTGCTTATGCTGTTTGGCAAACGGTGAAGGAGCGTGGGCCGATCGAGTTGGGCGAGGTCGTCAAGCAGACGGGAGTCGATCAGGCGCAAGTTTCGGCTACCGCGACGGAAGCGGCACAGCACGGCTACTTCAAAATCGACGAGAGCGAACGCGAGGAGCTGACGGTTAGCGAGGGTGCGCGCGAGCTTGTTGAAGCTGGTTTGCCCGAGCAACGTGCCGCGAAAAAACTACATGAAGCCGGCGGCAAGATGTTGATGGGCGACTTTGCGGCATGGGCGAAGGCGGAGAATGTTGCCGTCAACGATGCTGTGAAATGGGGCACCGCTCGCGGTTCGATCGATCGAGCGAAAGGCGCGGCGGGGGCCGAGCTTGTGCTGACGCCGGCAGGAAAAGATTCGCTGTCGAAGTCCGATGCCGATTTGCGGTTGTTAA
>CAZJWY010000077.1:0-2863 GCA_964549545.1 uncultured Planctomycetaceae bacterium
CTCGGAGTCGCCGCGTGAACTGAAGTCCTTATGTACCAACCGGCAGTGCCATTCGGGTCAGGCTTCTTTTCTTGGATCGGGTTCCCTGCTAAGCTATCGGAATGCCTCGTCCCAAGCGTATTTGTCCTGGCGGAATGGTGTTTCACTGCCTCAATCGGGCAGTGGCCCGGCTGACAATCTTTGAGAAGGAGGACGACTACGCGGCCTTTGAGCGGGTGTTGGAAGAGGCTCGCGAGCGGGTGCCGCCGCGGATTCTCGCGTATGCTCTGATGCCGAATCACTGGCACTTGGTGGTGTGGCCGCGCGAAGACACGGAGGTCACCGAGTTTTTGCAATGGTTGACGGTTACCCACACGATGCGCTGGCATTCCCACTTTGGCACCGGCGGAACGGGGCATTTGTACCAGGGGCGATTTAAGTCGTTTCCCGTACAGACAGACGAGCATCTCTACTCGGTGCTGCGTTATGTTGAGCGAAACCCGGTGCGGGCGGGTCTGGTGAAGCGAGCCGAGAAATGGCGCTGGAGTAGCGCGTGGCGGCGGCACAAGGGGGGCGATGCCGAGCAATTGCTTTCGCGGTGGCCGGTGGAGCAACCGCGCGATTGGCTCGACTATGTGAATCGGCCGCAATCGGAGGCAGAGGTCGAAGCGTTGCGGAAGTGCGTGCAGCGGGGCACGCCGTTTGGGAGCGATGTGTGGATGAAGCGTTCGGCGGCGCGGCTGGACCTGCAAGCGGCGTTGCGCCCGCGTGGTCGGCCACGAAAGAAAGAGGCCTGACCCCTTTTATCCCCCCGGTTACGACTTAACTTCACGCCATTCAGGCCTGACCCCTTTTTACAGCCTTTTTACAGCTCCCCTTTTTCGCCGAGCAGCTCATCCTGTGGAATTGGCTATACTCACTCACCGCGAAAGTGGTTGAACATGACGCTGCCCGCGCCGAGCAGGAGGGCGACCAAAGTTACAATGGTCAACATACCGCGCAGACTAAATTGCCAACGAACGTACCCAAGGGTATGTATGTCGCGAAAAATAATAGTGCAAATGTAGACAGGACCAGAGACTAGCAATAGTAGGACACCAAAGAGGAAGATAGGTGCAATCACTGCGTAGGTATTTACCCAAGCGACCGTCCCAAAAACGAGCGCGACGCCAGCTATAAATGCAATGAGTGACTTCTTGATGACTTGGTCACAGATTGCGACCACTTTCTCTCGCGTTTCGCTCATAGGTAGCCACCTCTAGCGGATTGTGTTGCCGTGCGACACTCTCGTGAGGTGTCTTGAATTAGTGGCGAAAGGTAAACATCTACCACCGGGACATCAAGCAGAGACTGAGGTTGTTTGCGCTCAATGTGGAGATGGTGTTTAGTCCCAACCAAGTAGTATGCCGCTGGCCAGCAGTCGTGCGCGGAGTTGATGGTAGTCGATTTGTTGCACGGGCGTGTCGCCTTCGATCGCGAGCGTGGCGGCCGCCCCGGCGGCTTCGCTGAGCATCATGAAGGTGGGTTCCATGCGGATCGCGCCGAATGCGACGTGGCTGGCTGAGAGGGCGAAGGGGACCAGCAGGTTGTCGCACTCGCGGGTCGTTGGGGTGAGGGCGTCGTAGCTGATGGGGAATGGTTTCGGCACGGCGACGCCGATGGTTCCTTCGCCGATGGGTTGGCCTTCGTGAACGATGCGGCGCACGGCGTGCATATCGGTGCCGTAGGTGGCTAGTGCGACGGGTTTGGGTACTTCTTTGCGGCCTGTTGCGTGGTGCTCGGTCATGACGAGTGGTCCGATCATGCGGCGTGCTTCGCGGACATAGAGTTGATGGGGCCAACCGGCGCTCGCGGTGAATTCGTCGCGGCAGAGGCCGAAGCGCGACATCTCGCTGCGAACGGCGGGTGGGGAGCGGCGGCTGGTCGCGAGGAAGGTGAAGAACCCGCGGAGGTAGTCTTCGTGCTCTTTGGCGATCGTCTGCCGCTTGGCGTGGGATGCTTCGGGATAGCGATCGGCGTTGCCAATGAAGTCGGTCGAGATTGCGCCGCGGTTGTTGAAATCATACTTGCCGTTTTGCAGCGGGTCGTACTTCAAGAAGCTGCGTAGCGTGAGCTTTTCGCCGGCGCGCTCGCGGGCTTCGATCCAGCGGGCCAGCAGCTCGTAGTTTGACTCTTGATAGTTGGCCGGGGGCTCGATCGGTCGGCGATTTTCGGGCCGATCGGTGAGCGTCACGCGGTAGTTGTAACTTTGGACTCGCTTGTCTGCGGTGCCGATGGGGCCGAGGTCGCCGGGCTGGAGCAGGTAAGGCAATGGCCCACTCTTTGGCTTGCCTGCGATCAGGAATGGGTCGACGGCGACCGCGAACTTGCCGGCGCGGGGGTTGGTGGCGGGGCCTTGGGTGCCGTTGACGGTTTCGCCGTATTGGGCGTTGGCTTCACGGCCGACGGTGTAGGAAACGCCAGCGGCGGCGAGCAGGTCGCCTTCGTACGTGGCGTCGATGAAGACGCGGCCGCGGAATCGGTCGCCCGTTATGGTTTCGAGTTCGCGAATTCTTGTGCCCTCTTTGGAAACGCGCGCCAGCGGTGCGTCGAAGTAAACTTTTACGCCAGACTCTTTCTGCAACTCGCCAAAGACGGCTTCGGCCACTTTGGGCTCGAACGAAAGCGAGGGGGGCTTGGGGAAGTCGAGGCCAGTGCGAGTGGGGTCGTCACTTTTCGGAACTTCGAACTCGCTGCCGGGCTTCATTCCGTAGTGAGCGCCGATGCGGGTGTAGACTTGTCGAGCGATTCCGCCCAACGCGCGAATGTAGTCGGGGTCGCGGCCGATGTCGGTCCAACTGAGGCCGCCGGCGGTCATGCCGCCGAGGTGGCGGCCTAGCTCGAC
>CAZJWY010000077.1:2873-18884 GCA_964549545.1 uncultured Planctomycetaceae bacterium
GCCGCCACCTCGGCGGCATGACCGCCGGCGGCCTAGCTCGACGATCACTACTGTTTTGCCTGCGCGGGAAGCTGCGACTGCCGCCACGACGCCGCCCGAAGTGCCGCCATAGATGATGACGTCTGCTTCGATGAGTTGCGCGGCTGTGGCCGTATTGGCCAGGCTGATGGCGAGGACGGTAATCGCGGTAAAGAGGTGGGCGAATGCTAGTTGCCGCATGATGGTCGACAGGCTGAAGCCTATCCTACGGGGTGCGAGTTGCGAATCGTCGGGCCTGGTCGGCGATGTCGAGGCCGGCCAGATCATTCCACGCGGTGAGGAGTTGGCGGTAGATGGGGCCGGGTTGGCCATTGCCAATGGGCTGGCGTTCGCACTGGACGATGGGGAGGGCGCAGATCGAGGTGCTAGCGAGGAGTGCTTCGTCGGCGGTGCGGAATTCGTCGATGGTGAGTGAGCGCGCAATGAATGGGATGCCGAGTTGCTGGGCTAATTCCTCGACGACGCCGAGGCTGACGCCGATGAGGATGTTGTCGTGGGGGGGGGAGACGAGGCCTTCGCCCTTGCGATAGACGACCACGTTCGCCGTGGTTCCCTCGGCGATGTGGTCGGTTTGATCCAAGAGGATCGCACGGCTGCCTGGTTGGCGCGAGGCGGCTTCGCGATCGGCGAGGTAGAAGTGCATTCGGCTGCGGCACTTCAGCTCTGGCGGCAAGCTGCTCGAGGGGATTTGGCGGATGGGGCTGATGACGACCGAGACGCCGGTTTCGTATTGTGCTGCCCACGATTGGAATGGCAGCGGGAAGCCGTGGACGCAGACCGTGGGTCGGCCACTGCCGGCTACGCCCGGGGTGGCAAAGGCGACGATCGACCAATCATCATCTGCCGCGATGAGCGATTGATTGCGGCGGAGGAATTCGGGAATCGCCTGTTCGATCTGGCTGGAGATGCCGTCGCTATCGAGGCCGACGATCTGGAGCGAGTTGCGGAGGCGCTTCAGGTGTTCTTCGAGGCGGAAGACTTGGCCGCGGAACGTGCGGAGTCGCTCGGTGATGGTTGCACCGAGCAGGAAGCCGGCGTCGTCGACGGGGATGTGAAGCTCGGAATTTGGCACCCATGTGCCGTTTAGATAGGCGGTGATTTGATCCATGGGATTAGTATAAGGACCATGGATCGGGTGGTCATTGGTGGTGGGTGTGGATGGCGCGTCGTTTGAGGCCATCTGCCAAGCGCCCTCACCCCGGCCCTCTCCCAAGGGGAGAGGGGGTAAGCGCTAGCCGCCGATTTTTGTTTCGGTTGCGGCTTGGGGGCCGGTGTATTTCCACATCAGGCTGGCGTCTCCCGGTGCGCACATATAGTTAATTAACTGGTGCTCGGGGCCGACGTAGCGGCTGACATCGCGATTGCGAATTTTCTCGGCGTAGTCGCGATTGATGCGCGTGGGGCCACACAAGCCGAGGGCTTGGGGACCGCCTATTCCTGGTGTGAGGAAGTCGTAGTAGACCATCGCTCGGTCCGCGCAATTGTTGATGAGGAGCATGCGATTGACTTGCGTCATGGCGAGGCCATGGTGTTGACCTTCGGCGAGCCAATAGGAATGGGTGGCGGCGGCCATGAGCACGACATTCATTGGCTCGCGACTAGGATGAGCGCGTTCGGAGAGGAGGAGCGAACCGCCGAGGCTGCCGCCGGCCAGTATGTGTAGGCCGCCGTTGATGATTCGCCCTCCGAAGCTGAAGCCGATGAGCGAGGTTGGTGTTTCGGCGGGCATCTGATCGAGCAGCCAAGCGAGGTGCCACCCGGCGGGCTCGGTGCGGGCGGCTTTCTCGCGGGCATCGGCGATGAGCCCTGCCACCTTCGACGACGGCCAGGAAAAAATCACAAAGCGAATTCGCGGCGCATTGCCGCCATGCTGGATGATCCTGCGATACACCAGCAGGCCTTGGTCCTTGGCGTCGCTCGGCGTAATCTGGTTGCCGTGAACGAAGATGATCGTTGGCACGGTGGGATCGAATGCTAGAAAGCTATTCAAATCCGATGACTGCCAGCGGCGGTGGCCGGCTTCGTCGCAGACGGTGTAGTTCTCGACCTTCAGGCCATTGAGCATCAGCTCCGATCGTCCGCCGCCGCAGATCTGGCGGGTGTTGACGAGCTGGATTTCGTCCTCGACCCGAATGCCGTGGCACATCACGCTGTCGGCCGGGCTCGACTCGCTGGTTGCAGCGGGCGACTTCTCGGGCTCTGCCGCGTGGGCTGGTGAGAGGAGCAGGCCAAATGCTAGCACGACCAGCGCCGACCATTGTCGTAGCGCTCGGTGGCAGCGAAACGAAGATAGTTCCGTTGAAATCCTCATCAAGCTGATTATCGGCATGGTTCCTATAGACCTATCGAAATAGTTGGCTTTGGGCCGGTTGTAGGGGCCGGGTGCGGCCCTGCGGCGTGTGAGTTTGCGTGTTGGGGAGAAAATAGAACCTATGTGCGGATTTTCCGCCACCCCTGCCTACAAATTGTGGAAAAAAGTCACCCGATGCGTTTGCACATCCTGCAGCGCAATGTAGAGTTGCTCAGCCTGCCATCTCGACCGCCCGGTTCGAGCGAATATCCGAATCGATCCCCTGGCAGCGGCTAGTTGCCAATTAACGATAGCGTTAATTGCCCGCGACCAGTCTGCGCCCGCCGATCGATTACCCGCCCACTTAAGTCTGAATCGGATACTCAGACGACGCGACCGAAGCAGTAATCCCGCCTCTGCTTCTGAAGGAGAGACAGAATCATGAAGAAGTTACTGATCTTGCTGGCCGTAGCGGCGATTCCTGCCGCTTCGGGCTGCTGTGCGACACGGTTGTGTCCCTGCTGCCCTTGCAATTGGTTTAGCCGCCCGACGACCGTTACAGCCGTTCCGGCATGCCCGCCGACATACATGGCTCCGATGGCCCAGGCTTGCCCGTCTTCGCCATGTGCGCCGATGTCGCAATTTGCGCCGGTTTCAACGGCTGCACCGATGATGCCAGCAATGATGCAGCCGATGTCAGCTTGCGCGACCTGCCCTTCGACGCCAGTGATTACCCAAGCTCAGCCAATGTATTTCCAAGCCCCGATGCAGGCGGCCATGCCTACCGCCGCATGCTGTGCTCCGGAGCCGGGCTGTGCCTATATGGGTGAAGCCGGTTGTGGCTATGGCCCTGCGATGGTCGGCTACGGCGGTGATTGCTGTAACTCGTGTGATTCATGCGGTGGCGGCGGATGCAGTAACTGCAACAGCGGTGTTCCGGCTTACAGCGGTGCCCCGGCTTCGGGCGTTCCGACGCCTGCCGGTGGAGCACCTCTCGATCCGGTCCCTGGCGCCTAAGCCACTGTAAAAAACTTTGTCGCGACGCGACAGGCCGATCCCCACCGTCCCCACCTCGGCCCAACGCATCGCGACGGCGATTGATGGGAACCATCAATCCGCCACCTACGCCCCGCCCGGCTGCTACCTATCCTGAAGGCAGCCGGGCGGGGTTGTTTTGTTTCGAGGCGGTTTCAAAACCGGGGGCTAGCGCCCAATGCCGCTTACTTTGTTTTAAGGTGACGACTCACTAGGCCATAAGTTGTGCAGGCACACAGTTGCTTGCACACCCTATAGAAGTGGATGTTTGTCGTTGATTCCAAAGTAAGTGCCATTGGGCTAGCGCCCCGCGGCTGATCAAATCAGCCGCAATGCGCTAGCGTCCGGTTCTAGTAGGTCCGCCGAGCCGAGGCGGACCTGGTTCGTTTTCCGCGACATTTTTGCTCCAGTCCGAATGAGGGACCTGCTCGGCTCGCGGGCCCTACGGGGGAAGTACAATAGATGTATGCGTAACCTCAACGATCTACAACGATTGGCGGTCGCCGCCGCGCTTGTTTTTGCACTTGCCACTGTTTCCGTTGCTGCTGAGTCTGGTGCGACGGTGCGCGTGGGCGAGGCGCCCGCCGCCAATGCGGCCACTTCTGGCGATTCGGCTGGCGCGGCCGAGCCGGCAGTGAGGAGCATCTTCAGGACGGACAAGCCGCAGCCCGGCAAGGACATGAAAGTGCGGTTGCGAGTCGGGGCCGAGATCACGGCCACTTACGGCCCGTGCCGCAATATCCTGGCGATCGTTTGCGTGCCGATCGACTGCGCGGAGCAGAAGGTAACGATCATCTCGGAAGACTTCTCGCCCGAGGTAGGCGAAGTCACCTATCGGCCGCTTCCCGGCGGCGAGGTGAAGCAGATGGTGATCTCGGTGCCCTATCTGGCCGACGGCGCGAAGGCCCATGCGATCGTCACGGCCGAAGTGGCGACCAACGTCGTGCTGCCGCCGCCAGAGACCGGCGATCTGAAGATCCCCAAGAAGATTCCGAGCAAGCTCAAGCTGTACACGCTCCCGAGTCCTTACATCGAAATGAATCACCAACGGATTCGCGCGCTCGGCAAGGAGCTGTTGGCCAAGGCGCCGGAGAACGCGACCGATTGGCAGAAAATCGAAGCGCTGTACGACGGGGTGCTCGATACGATCACCTACAAAGAAGGCCCCGACAAGGGCGCCGCCGAAGCGCTGCGTGACAAAGAGGCCGACTGCCAGGGCCGCTCCGCGCTGTTCATCGCCTTGTGCCGCGCGAACAAGATTCCCGCCCGCATGGTGTGGGTCAACGGCCACTGCTACCCCGAGTTCTACATGGAACGGGCCGAGGGCGACGGCCAATGGTACCCGTGCGAATCGGCCGGCACGCGGGCATTCGGCGAGATGCCGCTGGCCCGCCCCATCCTGCAAAAGGGCGACAACTTCCGCGTGCCCGAGCGGAAGGGGAATCTTCGCTACGCCTCCGACTACATCGCCGGCCTCCGCGTCGCCGGCGCGGGGCAACCGAAGGTGAAGTACATCCGCGAGCAGGCGCAGTGAAATCAAGAGTGGGAGACGGGGAGAGTGGGAGAGGGGGAGGCTTGCAAGAGAACAAATGTTTGGTTGGGACCTCCCCCTCTCCCCTCCTCCCACTCTCCTTCTACTGTTTCTTCGCCAGCGCTGCATTCACGGCGTCTTCCAGTCCATAGAGCGAGTGGCCGCCCCAGACGCTTTGGCCAGACTGGTCGTAGAGCAGGTATGTCGGCGTGCCGTAGATGTTCAAAATCTCATACGCCAACTGGGCATCGTACGCGTTCGGCCAATCGAGGCCGTCGCGCGTTTCAATCAGGTTTTTGAAATACGCTGCCTGCGGGCCCCGTTCGCGCGAAAGGCCGATCACGACGACGCCCAGGTCGCGATACCGCTGATTGAAGCGAATCAGCTCCGGCAGCGTGCGGAGGCACGGGATGCAATCGCTCGCCCAGAAGTCGATGAGGACGATTTTCCCTTTGAGGTCGGCGGCCGTCGGCGGCGACTTCGCGTTGATCCAGCCGCCGGCATCGAGCGGCGGCAGCGGCAGGCCGATGAACTGGTTGTTCGCCCGCTTCGTCCGCGAACCTTGCAGCGCGACGAGCGTGGCCACCGCGGCCACCAGTAGCACCAACAGCGCCCAAAACGCCGCGCCGCCCGAAGCGGATGAGGTCGCCGCAGCATCATCTTGAGGAGGAGAGTCGGTCGCCAACGTCGGTTCCTGAAGTATGAGCAGGAATGAACACAACGAATCGACGGAACTCTCCGATCGATCGCAAGGCCAAGTCGAATGGAATTTTAGGCCGATGAAGACCTCACGCAAAGGCGTAGAGGTGCAAGGGATGCGAATTTATTTACCACTAAGTACGGCTCAAAAATAACTTCCTTCAAAGCAGAATAACCACGGAGACACAGAGAGCACAGAGAAGAAATACAGGAGGCAGGAACACTAATCTTCGCTAATCCCTACTAATAAAGAGAAAGGACGATATTCGGTCTCTGCATCAGCCTGATTTTTTATTAGTGTAGGTTTGTGATGATTCGTGTTCTTACTACTTCTCCATCTGTCTTCTCTGTGTCCTCTGTGTCCTCTGTGTCTCCGTGGTAAATCCCGTCTACCGAATTTATTTTTGAGTTATCCCTTAGCGCCTTTGCGTGAGATTTTTTCTCATTCAATCCGTCGCCGCAGGCGGATCGTTTTCTCGACGTTCAAGTCTTCGCCCGGCTTGAACCCGACCGCCTCGGTCCGGTCGATGATGTAGAACCCGCGCGGCCGCTTCACATCGCCGGTTTCGCTGCCGAGCTCCTTGCCGAGCATGTAGCCGTCTGGGTAGGCCCGGTTGTAGGTGGCGAGCGCGGCTTGCGTGGCGGCCGAGTTGGCGACGCCGTCACCACCGAAGTGGCGCTGGACGGACGTCTCATTCCAATCATGCGCTTTCTCGACTTCGAAGTAGCCGACGGTGATCCAAATGGCGTAGACGCCGGAGCGATTCGTCACGAGGTTCCCCAGCCGCGACATGGGTTGGTACATCATGGCGGGGTTGCGATCGGTATCGGCGAAGGCTTGGTCTCGCGATTCGGCGAATAGCGGTACGCTGTCACGATGGGGCAAAACCTGCCCCGGTACCGGCGGCGGTACAGCCGTTTTGAGCGGCATTGGTGGGAGCGAAATACCTGGAATCGTATCGGTTCCCGTTCGGATCGAGATGCCGTCGTTACCGTAGCCGGCATCGCGGGCATCACCAAACAACGGTGAATTCGGATCGCCAAATTTAGCATCGTAATCAATAGGGTTATTGTTCGTATCGAAAATTACACCACGATTACGCGGGTGAACACGTTCCATCGACGCATCAGCGCCGTACTGCATCATTTGTACGAGTGGCACAAGGTCGCATGCGTCCGGTGACCGGAATGGATTCGCGAAGAAAGTTGGGAAGTTATTATTCAGCCCAAATTGTAGCGTATCAGGTGGGCTTGAGATTGATGGTTTATCAACGAGCTGATTCTGAGCGTCGCGCTGCGCATATCCACGTCGACTGAGCACTACGTCGCGCCAAGCTGGGCCAAACTGACCAAGTTGGCCCGATGCGAGGTTCTTGTCATGGAAGCGATGCATGATGCCATCAAAAACTTCCGACCAGATTTCGGCTGGTCCCGTTCGCCGACCAGTAACGGTGTTCAGATTAATCTTGCCCGGATCGCGCTCGCGCGAAACTTTATTGAACGGCGGTTGGAAGAGGAGCCGCGGATCCTCCGAGTTAACGATGTCTGCACCGAAAGGTTCGGTAGCCAACACATTCGATGGCACGTCGTTAAATGTTTCGGCATTTAGCAGCGTGTCCGTACCAACAAATCGGGACGGCACTTGCACGTATTCCAACACACGGTTGAAGTTCGGTGCTCCATAGGGTTGGACGTTTCCGTTTGCATCCAGAGCAAGCGCGCCATTGTTGTCATAACTCAAGCCTGCTGCGCCTACAGAGGTTGCAAACACATTTAGCAATCCGCCAAAAGGTGCTTGCATTACCAGTCGGCGGATGTCATTCGCCTGCCCTAAGTCCGACAGTCCATATGGATTGGGTTTGCTCAGAACATTTGGATCAATCGCCGAATACATGCGGAGCATCTGCGATTGTGATGCGGCGGGCACTTGCATCAATTCTTCCGCGCTTACATAGGGTCGGTTTTCCCATGGCAGCCAAGGGTAAGTTGAGCTTACCGTCTCAGGGGCAGGAGACTTGGAGATCTTGTCGGGCTGAGTAGCATCAATATCGTAAGAGAAAACGAAGCGGCTAGGCGCTGGCGAACCGATCGCAGTGGCTACCGGATAAGCCGAACTTGTTGGCGAACTCGAGGGCTTGCTAGGCCGCTTGGAACCTTCACGATCGTATAGCAAACCAAAGCTTTCGTTGCCATATCCCAGCGAATGTTTCAGGACTGCGTCGCAGTGGTTCGTCATGATCTTCTGGCTGGTGAACAAGTTGTCCATGCTGCCGCCCATCACTGGATCATTGTCTGGTGTCGTGTTTTGGCCCTTCGGCACCTCATCCATACGCATGGTCATTTGGCGGCCGTTGATCAGATCGAGCAATTCAGCAACTGGTGGCGGGCTGCCCACGGCCGCAGGCATTCGCGGTTTTCTCAAATCCACCAACGCCGGCTCCTGTGCCCACAGTACCCGTTGAGGCGGTGCGACTCCTGGGTTGGTTGGAACACCAGTAGTGGGAGCGTTGACGGTACCTGCGGTATTAAGGCGTGACCAGAATCCGCGTTCTGTCGATCGGAATGACCAAACTTGCTTGGCCGAACGGGTCGTGTTCTGAGCATCGCCATCATCTCCGCGCAATCCGCTGACGTAGGTCAGCAATTCGCTCGGTCCACCGCCGGCACCACCGCCGCCGCGCTCCCAGGGGCGTAGCTTGCCTTCGGCGGCGGCCTGATCGGCAACGTCACCAATGTTGTGTTCTTCGCTGCTCGTGCCATTGAAGGCAGTCAGATTCACGCTCGACGAGTCGATCGTGCGATACGGATTTACCGGAAGATTCGGCCGATAGAGGTCGGTTCCGGCCGCGTCCTTGTATTGGCCAGGCAACGGGTTCCACGGCAACTGTGGATTGGCCAAGCGTTGCAGATGGGTCGTGCGGTAGTTGGCTGTGGTGCCGGTTCGGATCAATTCGGGCGCGACATCGAATGGCTTGTCGTAGGCGACGTCGCCCGCGTTGATTCGATAACCACCCTCGCCGTTGGCAGCAGTCGGGTCGAATTCGTAGACATTCCGAGTGGGAGACGTAGTCCACGTGGCGTGCTCGGGCTTGGCCTTCTCCCGGACCGCGATATCGTACTCCTGACTCGCCGCTTGCTCTTCGCGCGGATTCCAACCCCATGGCGGTTCACTAACGCTCATTCCTTCGACGGGAATCGCCACGGCGGGTTGATAGTATTTAGCCTCCCCCTTATTTGGGTCGGTCAGGGGAAGCGGCATCGTGATGTTGCCGATCGTATTGTTGCTGTCGTTGCGGATGAGCTCGTTGTCGCGTCCAATCTCCGTAGCAAACGGATCGTACGTGTTACCCATCTGGATTTGATCTTTGGGGTCGCCGCCATTCGACCCAACAATCACCTGCTGATACTTGGGGTCTTTGTTGGGGCGCAATTCAATCCGCCGCGCGTATTCCTGGTTGGGTCTCAAGCTATTTAGGAATGCTGCGTCGTCAGTGTACTTCGTGTTATTGAAATCGGGACGGCCGATCGCGGATGTGTAGATATTGGGGCTGTTAATATTATTGGGCGCCGCCGGCAGCGGTTGAGATGCGTTAGGTTGGTAGCGAGTGCCAGCGGTGCCCACGACCGCATAGCGGCCGGGCAGAACAGGCGCGAGCACAGGTTGATTGCCCGCGGCCTTTTGCTGCTCCAGGCTAATCGGTATGAAGCGTTGGCTGCGTGCCCACATTCTGCCATTCGTTTTCGGCCCATTCGTGACGCCTTGCAACGGAATATAGCGATCGGGAATTCGCAGTTTGAATTTTCGTGGATCGTAATCCCAGCCTTGGGGTTGCGTGGTCGTATTCAGCGCATTCGGTTGATTGTTTACAAACTCTCCCCAACCGGCACCATTGACACCGGTGGCAGTAACCTTCACCGTCGGCGAGTTGTCAGTAGTAAAATAAAACTCGCGCTCGATATAGGGATACTGAATCAGGAATTTGTTGGGGAAGTCACTGTTACCCGCTTGCGGAACCTGTGTGGGCGTAAATCCGGCGTCAAACATCTCGTCAAAATCTGGATCGGGTGCGCGGTAGAGGGGCGCTTTGGTTGCATCCCAACCTTCTACGGCCTTGATCATGGGCGTTAGATAGGAGGGTAGCGTCGTCGCTGCCAGCCTCACATCAGGAGGCGTGTCTCCTAACCGCTGAGAGTAATTCTGGAATTGGGTCGCTCCATTGGCTGTTGCCGCGCCACCCGTCTGCGACTTTTCATTGCCGACTTTCGATCGATCTCTGTTGCGTAACTTGGGCCAATCATCTACGACAATTACGCGCCAGACGGGCGATCGCTTGATGACTCCGTTCGACCTGCTTTGGGTAAGTTTGCCTTGAAGAGGTATCGCGTTGTTTGAGGCGTCAAATGATTCTTCAATGCCCCAGTTGCTCAACCGTGAAAGATCAACACCACCAATCGGCGTCAGTTTGTACCGATTATTTGGGGCCCCTTCCCAGTCGGTTTCGTCCAACCGCGTATAAAGTTCGGCTGGTTGTTGCCCGTCGGGTGACCATGGGTTGTAAAGCTCGACGAAGAGCGATCCCCTGGGACGCAGCCGTTGATCCATATCGATGTCAACGTAGTTGTTCGAATCCGTACCTTTAAGTTCGTCGTGCTTACCCTGAGCATCGGACTTCCGATCTTCGGTCCGCCGATCGTGCAGCGCCAGCGTTTCAGTAATAAGCAATTCGGGTCGCTCAGCCCCCCAAACAACGCCGCGTGTTTGATTAAATGGAACGGTGACGATTGGTGGGTTAATTGGGGCCGTTGTGCTAACGGCCTTCGTGGGATCAACACCTAGTTGCTTGATAATCTTTGGGCCACCGTTTGGCGGAAGATCGTTCACCGTGCCGGTAGGCGGTAGTCCATTTGCCCAATCTAGCACCCACGCGTCGTTTTCGTTGGTTGCTACGTCGCCGTCCAGCGGGAAGAACGTGGCGGTTGTGAAGTTGGCGAGATCGTTCACTGGATCGCGGTTCCAATTGTCGTCCCACACCCCCCAACCATCCCATGGATTCTCGTCGTACTCGAACGGAGTCATGATCACGTCCGAATCACGCATGTCGACGCAATTGATTGCCCATTGTGCAATCGTGCGGCACGTCAGCTTTCGCAAGATGGTAGCTCGCGCTCTTGCATCGTATTGATTGACAGTGGGATTGGGGTCGGGTACCGGTCCGATTGCCGCTCGCAGCCGTTGGGCGAAGCTATTGGCAGCCGTGATGTCAAGCAGCTTGATGATCTGTGGATCATTCTCATCCCAGGGCGCGATGTAGTTTTCGTCTGTCAGGAGCAGCGTCAGGCAATACAGGTGCCGCGCAAACAATTGTCGGCCTTGCGAATCGAGGTTGTGAATCTTGGCGTTCGCAAACGCCGCACCCAAAGCCGCTCTCACACGTGCATGAGTGGGCTCGCCATGTCCGTTGGTGTAATCGAATGTGATCGGCTCACCCAGCGTGCCGTTTCCGCCAAATGCTGTTGGCGCCAGTTCTGGCCACAGTGAATCACCAGGGCCTTCGTATTTTCCGTTGGCGTTAATGTCGATATAAGGTTCGGCGGGGTTGCCATTCGGCATGAAGTCCATCTTGCCATTACCGTTCAGGTCCAAGAACGGTTCGCCAGCTTCGAGCGGATCGTCCACAACGCCGTCACCGTTGTCGTCTCGTCCGTTGCCAAAGGGCCGATTGAGATCCATTCGCTTTCCCGCGATGACTTCCGGCGCAAGCAAATCCGATGCAAGTTGCGGAAACGTCGACATCACCGCATCTGCCCGCCCTTTGATCTGATTCATGAACGTTGCGTAGTTGGCCGCGTTCAAGGCGTCGATCGCGGCTTCGGTCAACTTCTGTCGGTTCATTTCATATCGTCGTGCTTCGAGCCAGACGCGATAGCGCAGCAGGTCGGTAATCTTCGCCTGCGCGCGACTGATTCCCATGACCGCCTGGAAGTCGTCAGTGCCTACAGCATTCAACACTTGGTTTGCCTGACCGCGCCGTCCCGGCATTCCATCTGGCCCAAAATCCGACACATACGCCGGCATCGTTTGGCTTGCCACGGGCAGGTCGTAGCTATCCGTCGTCACCAACCGGCGGTTGATGCTTGCGATGGATTGGGCGGCTGCTAGTCGCGTCGAATTGTTCGAGTCGATGAAGACACTGTTGACGGCAGTTTGCACGCGGTTCGGGTCGTAGTCGAGTAGCTTGAGCGGGTCGAAGTCGTTCACGACATCCCACAACCGGCTGGGGAGCATGCCGGCGTCGGCGTCCCAGCCGCGGAGGACTTTCTCCAAATCGGTGGGTGAGAACGGTGCATCGTCGCTCAGGCCGCGCTGGCCGCCCAGGAAGCTGCGATCGATTGAGCTGTTGAACGCCGTGGCCGAGTCGGGGTGGCTCACGGCCCAACTGTCGCGGCGCTGCGAGCTGCTCAGGTCGAGCTCGTACGGCGAGTTGGCCAGCAGGTTGAACGGCAATCGGTTTGCCGGGGCCAATGCGGCAGTGCTTGGGTTAACGTCGTTGACCACCTCGTACACGGGCTGCCCGTCGTAGCTGACGCCGAGCGCGTAGCGTCCCTTCAAATCGGGAGGCGTGCCGAAGGCGCTGGGCTGCATCATCGACCACGGATGGTCGAAGAATTTGAGCATGGCCATCAGGCTGGGCGTGGCTTGCTCGCCGGTGTAGCGGCGGGGCGAGCCGGCCGGCTCCGCTGGTAAGATCGGATCGAAATGGTAGTTGGTGCCCGCGGTCGAGGCCTGGGTGCGATTGTTGCCGTTGAAGTTCGTGTCGAAGCCGTAGCGTCCGTAGATTTCGCGGGAGTCGGTGGTCAGCCGGCCGTCGAGCAGCGCGGCGTAGCTGTCGACCGGGCCGGCCGTTTCCGAGCGGTTGCCGCCGTAAATTGGCTGAAAGCTGTTGTCCAAGGGGACCGGGAAGATGGGCCGCAAGCTGATTTCCGCCGGCCCGTAACCGAGGCCGCGGGGGAGTTGCAGCGTGCTGCGGATTGTTCCCGTGGCAGGATCGTGGGCTAGGTTGCCGACTGTGTTGGTCAGCGTGCCATTGAATGTGAGATCGAAGAAGGCAGTTTTGGTCGGGTCGAGGTTGTTGCCGTTTCTGTCGAGCGGCGGAACGATGTCGTCGGCTAGGCCGTGGGCGTTCACGTTCAGCCGGCTATCGAGGTCGACGCAGAGGAACGCGTAGAGCGTTTTGTAGCGGCGGCCGTCTTCGGTTTGTTGGATGGGGTCGCCCAGGTCGACCCAGATGCTGTCGCGAACGCCGTCGTTGTCGTTGTCAACATCCCACGGGCCCATGACTTCCCAGATGGGGATTCTGATGTTTCCATTGGTATCGACGAGGCCGTTTGTCGAATTGAGATCGACCGGCATCAGTGTCGATGCCGGATTGCCGCCGTCGAAATTGGGATGGTCTTCGCGGATTGGCCGGAGCATGATTTGCCGCTTAATCGAGGCGATCAGCGCGGCGTTTTCAGGGGTCAAGCCATATTGCGGCAGTCCATTGGAATCGAACGGCTGCAAGATGGCCCGCACATCATCATCTTTCGGTGGACTACCTGATTGTTGCGAGAGGTGCTTGATAAGCCGGTGATACCAGAAGTTGATGAGGTCTGGCCGATGGAACGACGGCAGCGGAACGTCTTCCAGATCGTAGCGTAGGAAATTCGTGGCGGCAGTATATGCTGCCAGATCGGTCGATTCGTACATGACTCCGCCCGTATGCACCACCCTGCCCTGCGCGCGGGGCGTAACGGTCTGCAGCGCGAGGAACATGTTTTGGAAGTCAGCGGCGTCGTAGCCTTCGTTGGCACCGCCGGAGCCTGCGAAGCTGGGATAGAGGAGCGTACCGGAGTTATTGTTCAGTGGCCAGTAGTTAGCTGCCGTGTAAGTTCCCAGTGGGGCTACGGGAAGGGGCGCAAGGAATGGATCAACAACGCCCGGCGGCATGGCCGCGACGCGTGGCTGTACATTTACCCCACTTTGCTGGACGTTGAAAGGATTGAAATACGAAGCGTTCGGCAGCAGCGCGAGTTCCGCGCCGATATAGTCTCCGCTGGCAGTTTTGAACATTTGCAGCGCGCTCAATCGCGGCTGACCGGTCATTGCGAGTGAATTGTACCCTACCCCGGTGCCGCTGAACGCGCGGCCGTTGACGATGAAGCTTTGCCCGGCGAGGTCGCCGAGTTCGGGCATGCGACCTTTGGCGCCGGTCGTTTGATCGACTTGCAACGGCTGTCCGTCGGTGCGATGAAACGTCATCACGCGGAAGCGGAATAGTCGCGTGGCAGTAAGAGGAGGATTTCCGGTTGTGGCTGCAACTTGCTCACCGATGTATTCATAATCGAGAACTCTCGTCGATTCACCTGCGGCTGGGCCACTGGTAAGGGTCAATAAACAGCCGTTGAAATAGCCCTTCGTTAACGGCAATGGGTACGGTTGCGGCTGACCATAAACATTCCGCTCGAGCTTCAATACATTGCGCAGATCGAGAGCGGTGGCAGGCGTAGTGGTGTATTGCCCGGAATAATCAATCGTGGAGACGGATCCCTTTTGGCTGACGTAAATATCCACGAACTGGCCGTTCGTTGGCCCAAGTTGCTGCAGGCCGTTTCCGGCGATTCCGCCTGCGTAGCGAGTTAAGAAGTTTGCTTCCGCCACCGGATCGGCAGGCGCGTAGACCACCCCCTGAAATCCATCCGTCCCGTACAGATCGCGCAGCAAGCTGTGGTAGCGAATGGCCGAGGCCTGGTTATCGGTGTCGCGGACGATTTGAAACAGCGCGCGCTCGAGCAGCTTGGTGGCTGAGGTGTCGAGCCGGCCTTGCTTGGCGGCCTCTTTCATCGACTTGCGACTCTGGTCGCTCGTCATCAAGAAGGCCGTGCCCACCAGCATGAACAGCACGAGCATGCTCAGAACGACAAGCAGCAGCACGCCGCGTCGCGACTGCGTCTTATTGGATCGTCTGGCGACACGGGCTCGGGGACTTTTTCCCGACACCCGACACCCGACACCCGACACCTTGAATTTGTTCCTCATGACTGCCTCTCTTGCGAGCACTGCCCCTGGCTACCAGTGTTCCGCTAGTAGCCGCTTGTTCTCGCGAAACGCTCAACCCCTGATTTCTGGCTTGTTGGCTTGATCTCGATTTGTTGCGTGGCGGGTTAATGCAAGGTGTACGGCGGCGGGCTGTTGCCCGGATTGCCCGAGCTGCCGAATCCGCCATCACCACCCGCGCCGCCATTGGCGGCGCCGCCGCTGGACAAGCTGAAGGCCGACCCTCGCCCCTCCAGCCGCATCGACTTGGTGTGAACCGCGACCGCGCCTTTGCAGATGGCGACGCACACGTTGTTCGAAATGTTTGTCGTGTCGCTTAGGCTGGTTGCAGGTTGCCATGGCCAGTCTGGACCGCGAACGGTTACGAGCCGCTGCTTTGTTCGATCAGTAATAATCGTCGCATCGGATTCAATCGCGATAACTTGATACCAATTCATAACGAAGCGTGGCTCGGCCGTGGAGCTGTTTGGGTGAGGACCACACAGCATGATCCAATGGCCGCTTTTGAGATGTTCGAATGCGTTCAGCTTTGGAACGCCAGATGCGTCGTAAAAGTCTTCGTTGTCGGTCAGGAGGAGCTCACCTCCATTTAATCCTGTTGATACTACGGCGGCCTTCACCGCGCGCTCGTTGGCGCTCATGGCACTCAAAAAAGCCTGGTTGCCGCCACTCGTAACGAGGGATGTAAAGGCACTGTCAGCGTTATCGGGAAAAATGCGCTTGTAAAACACGACCACTGAAACATCGTAAGCAAAGCCCTCGGGGTTGGTGGCGATGCCATTGCGGGCAGCGTTCGTTGGTGGAGCAACAGTCACAATCCAAGAGTAGTCGCCCATCCACTTACGCGCGAGCGGCAGACCGCTAGTGCCAATATCCCAGCTTTGAAATGCTGGGCGATCGGCACGTTGGGGAAAGTCAAAAGACAAGTCGTCACTACCACGGAAATAATGCTCCGCCATTTGTGGGTCCATATGCCAACCCGTGGACGGCTGGCGGAACGTCACGCGACGGATCGGCCACTGATAGCCCGACGCGTTAGAGTCGCGCCATGCCTGCCAGAGCGGCGTTGTCCAACTGGTAGAGTAAGCTCCTATAGTAGAGTAAGCTCCTGCGGGAAAGATAGCCGCAGCGCCATGCATTGCATTTGGCGGCGCTACTGCGCCGCTACGCGCGGCCATAACTGCGATACCAAGGGGATCGATTACGAATGCGCTGCCAAATTGCCTTGCTAGTGTCGATTGGTTGTTAGTCTGAGTAAGAGCCTCACCGAGCGCACGAGCAAGCGGACGTGTAAACGTACCACTTTTTTTTCCACTGGGCGAC
>CAZJWY010000077.1:18894-23251 GCA_964549545.1 uncultured Planctomycetaceae bacterium
GGCTACAGCTGCGCCAGCTGGAGCTCGTTTTCCATCCGAAGGAAACTGAGAGTTCCACGCTCCATAAGTCCCTGCCGGTGTAACGGGGCGAGGCACCATCACATACCACGAACTCGGGTTCAACATCCCGCGCGCCGTAATATCGCTCATCACCGATTGCGCGATCGCCGAGGCTTTGTCTGAAATTTCGGCCTTCTGCATATAGAAGCTCCCTACCGGGAACACGCTGGCCACGCCCAACAGCCCCAGCGTGAGGATGCCCATTGAGATCAGCACCTCGGTCAGGCTGAGGCCGGGGCGCGATGAGCGGGGAGTAAGAAGCGTGGAACGAATCTCGCTCCTCGCTCCTCGCTCCTCGCGACTACTGCGGCTCTTGACTCTTGTCTCTCGACTCTTGACTGACATCTTCCCAACCCTTCAGCACCAGTTTGCCCCTGGTGGTTCCGCGACCAGCGGTCGCGGCTTTCTATTTTCTTACCACTGCTCTATTCCCTAGCCCCCAGCCCCTAATCTCTAGCCAACTATCTTCCCATCATCTGCTTCATCTCGCGGGTGAACTCGCGGGCGGCTTTGATTTGTTCATTACGCAACGGCTCGCTCCCCTGGCCTGCCGTGCCTACATAATTCGAGTACAACCCGGCCATGTTCACGAACGCGTTCTCGATCGTCGCGATCCGGCCCGACTGCGAGCCGATCACGATCCAATGAGCGTTGCCCAGGAGCCAGTTGAGCTTGCTCCGCAGCCTGGCCTGATCCGCTTCGAGCGTCACGCCCAGGATCGTGCTTTGCAGCGTGGGGTCATTGCCGACAGCCGGAGCCTCAATGTTCTCCCGCCGGCCGACGAGCAGAAAGATGTTGTCGACGACCGGCTGGTTGAACCTGTCGATATTGTTAGTGACGGTCGGCAGCGTGCTAAACGCGACGCGCTCGACCCGCCCTTCTGGCGTGAACATGATCAGCACGTCCTGATCGTTGTCGTGCATGCCCGAGACATAAAAGTAGTCGGTCGTGCCGATGCCCGAGGCCCGCAGGTCGATCGCCGTTCCTTCCGGCAGTTGATATGGTTCGTCGGAAGCGGGCGTTGGCTGACGGAGTATTTTGTAAGGCGCAGGGGGGGCCCAGTACGGCCAGGGTGGCTTGTACGTGCTGCCTTGGCTGCCAATTTCCAGGCCGACGTTGTCGTAGCGCGGGTTGGTTAACTGGCCGCTGTTATTTATTGGCCTGGCCAAAATCTTTATGGGGGATTTACCTTGCGGCGGATGGAGGGTCAGGATCGGAGCGTAATAGCCATTGGAGTCGAAGGTGAAACTCGTGAGGTCGTTCGTGCCGTTGTCCACCAATAACTCGAACCGCGTTCCATTGATTTCGATTACGTCGCCTGGCCGGAATAGTCCTGGAGGTACGAGATCGGCGTCCCAGCCAATCGGTAGGGAATCGGTGCCCTCTTGTCCTCGCGTAACAAATTGCACGAGTACGCAGCCTGCGCGCGTCGGATGAATCGCCACCATGGCCCGTGAGTTCGCATCAAACCCGGCGTACGGCGCCGGTTGCTCGACGTAGAATACTTCGAGGCACACGCCATCGTCGTTGTCCAATAGCGTTTCTGGTTTAGACGGGTCATATACCCGTCCCGTCTCGCGCGACAGCCGCTTGAGCGCGATGCCATACGGCCGCTTGGTCGAGATCGCCCGCGTTTGCGCGCCGGTGATGTAGGTATTGAGCGTCCGCGCCGCCTCGCGTAGCCGGCGGTCGTCGTTCGACGGAGACACCAGCGGAATCGCCGCGCCGACGATCGTCGTGAGGATCACGATCACGACGAGGAGTTCGATGAGCGTCATGCCGGCGGAAAGTCGAGAGTCGAGAGTCAAGAGTCGAGAGCCAGAGTAAGAGCGCAGCGCGATCAGGCGCTTCTGGCTCTTGACTCTCGACTCTTGACTCTTGTCCATCATGCTATCTCAATCCCATCAAATGATTGTGGATGTTGTCTGTCGCGGTGCCATCGGCGTTCATCGTGCCGAGGAACGCGGGCGGGGGCACAGGGTTTTCAGTCGGATCGGTCACCATTTGAAACGGCGTTAGCTTAGGCAGCGAATTCGCATTGAACGGTCCGTTCAATTGCGCCAATGCCAATCCTTCCCAGGCCACATACCCTTTTACGAGTCGGATGCCGAACGTCTCGTCGCGACCACCGGAGTAGATCAAGGGAACCAATCGGAATGCGCCAGGTTTGCCGCGGGTTGGATCGCCCTGGTCGATTCGATACACGTCGAATGGATCATGATCCTTTGCAGCTGCAGTCGGCCAGTAGGACGCCAAGTTTGAATCGGTCGTTTGCAGATTATTGGCATTCAATTGAATTTGCGAGTCGAAGCCGGGAGCCCAGCGAAGGAAGTTGATCGGGCGACCCCAGCCATCAAGGAACTCGAGTGCCCCGTCGCCATCGGTATCGCCGATATCGGATTCTTTGAACTGCGAGCGTGCTTCGCCGTCGCCGCAGGCCATCGTAATGATCATGTACAAGCACTCGGCGCCTTGGTTGTCTGTCATTACCTCGGTGGACGGAGCGGTCGAGGCAACCTGGAGATATCGCCGCAGGTAAGCCGCCGCCAGCGGTGTTCGACCATAAGAGTTGGAGCCTGCCGAATCGAGGTAAAAGGGATACTTTGGCGTATTGGGGACCGTTGTAAGCGCGATATCGCTCCAACGATCCGGAATTTCCATTAGGATCAACTCGCGCATTGCGTACAGCCGAGCTTCGGCCAGCATTTGCCGTCTTTTGGCAGGCGATACGTTTAGATTTGGATCGTTGATCGCTTTTTCCACCGCCGGATTCAGCCGCACGCGACGCGTTTTGAGTGTGTCGTAGTATTCGGTAAGCAGCGTGTGGAGCCGCTCGACGGTGTGCTTGGTCTGGGCCTGCCGAGCCGTCTCGGCCGCCACCGCCGCCACGCCGAGCACCAGTGCCGCGAGCATGGAGAGGATGAGGATCACGACCAGGAGTTCGATGAGCGTGAAGCC
The DNA here is from genome assembly GCA_964549545.1 of uncultured Planctomycetaceae bacterium. Lineage (GTDB taxonomy): Bacteria > Planctomycetota > Planctomycetia > Pirellulales > Lacipirellulaceae > JABDGM01. Next base: position 21,913 of record CAZJWY010000077.1, read on the forward strand.
GCGGGCAGTAGGTCGGCCGAGCCGAGGCCGACCTTTGACCGTGTCAGGGACCGCTCGGCTCGCGGCCCCTACGTGGCGGAGCGGGGAGCGGGGAGCGGGGAACGGGGAGTCGGAGTAAGAGCGCAACGCGACCGCAGTCTTTCCACCCTCAACTCTCGACTTTCGACGCTCAACTCTCATCACTTCTGCGCGTCCTCTAGCTTCGTTTCGGTCGTGAAGCTTGCGATTGTTTCAGCGATATCGCCGGTGAAAGGTCCCTCTGGATACGTCAGGAAGGCACTCGGGCTGCCGTATTGGATCGAAATCTTGCTTCGGAACGCCTCCTGATCCCACTTGTCGTTGATTCCGCAGTGAAGGATTTGGAACTTATCGGGATTGATGAATTGATAGCCGTTACCGTTATCAGCCTTCTTCTTGAAGGCGAAAACATAGAACGGGTCGCTTGCAGTGTCGCCGAAGCCGGTCACCGCAGTAGCAGCCGGTGGATCAAGCGGGTCTACGCCGCTACCTGCCACGGGCGCATATCGCGACGTGTCAAAATACATATACGGCTGTTCCGACTTGCGGGGCACATACTGCCAGAAGTTGATGCGTCGCGTTTTCTGTCGACCATCCATGGTAATGCGGTATTCGAAGTAACGACGTTTCGATTCATCAAAGTATCCGTCTGAAGTTCGTGGGCCCAGGCGCTCTACTTTGCATGGGAAAATCCACTTTCGACTCTCGATCGGATCGGCTTTGTATCGGTCGCCTGGGGCAATAGAGAACGAGGGCGATGCACCTGGATCGGACACCAAATAGGATGGACCTCCTTCGCCGGAGATCGGGAACTTCGGATCCTGACTAAATCCGCCCAACCAAAATACCACTGCTTCCCCCGCTGTCATGCCGCCAAGCATGTTTTGGGAAGTGGTGATGCCTGCTAACCGACCGATCAGATCATCTGGTTCCTGATGACGCGGAAACGCCGTCTTTAAAAACCTCTTCAAATCAGCAACCACCCGCGTCTCATTGATCGGCCCTGCGGCATCGGTCTGGCAATTCGGTGGAAACGCATTCAGCTTATTCTTCACCTCGTTGAACCCGCCGTCGATCTGGTTCAGTTCGGCCTTGATCTCGGTACGCCGCGCGCTCTTGAGCGCGCCCATCGCGGCCACCGTGATCAGCGCCGCCAGGATGCCGATGATCGTGATCACGACCAGGAGCTCGACGAGTGTGAAGCCGCGGCGGGTAGTAGGTCGGCCGAGCCGAGGCCGACCTTCGCCCGTGCAAGGGACCGCTCGGCTCGCGGCCCCTACTAGCGAGGAGCGGGGAGCAGGGAGCGGGGAGCAGGGAGCCC
>CAZJWY010000078.1:0-23074 GCA_964549545.1 uncultured Planctomycetaceae bacterium
CTGGCGCGGGCGGAATGCCAAGCGCGCCATAATTGTACCCCCAGGTAGCATCGTACCGGCCGGCGACCGCGGTCGAAGAAGCATTCACCGTCCAACCTGCACTGTCTCCTGAATTATCAAAATTATACACAACCGCCGCCGATGCAGGCAGCGCAAAGCTGCCTAGCGCGGCCAAACATAAAAATCCAAGATGTCTAAACTTCATTAGTTCTCTCCCAATCCAAAAAGTGAAAAAGGCCTGTTGGGGGCATGATTTCCCGCTAAAAACCAACCGCCACTATTCACTCATCTTCAGTCCGACAGTATGGCTTGTCAAGTAAATCGGTGAGTTTTCTGTGTAATTCAAAGAAGCCTGCGCATTAGCGCGATAGTAAGACATGGAAAGCGAGACTTTCTGCTGAGAATGTGTATACTTGGTCGGCGGCTTTGCTTAGAAAATCGCGCTGAGCCGCAAGCGGTTGGATAACGAGTTCTTTGGTAACAGGTCTATCTTGTGGCTTGACGTAAATTTCTGGGCAAAGCGCTCGGTAGGCTAAGCCGCGAGCGATTGGGCAGCAGATTTCGGCTGCTTCGAGTGCGATGAGAAGGGCAGGATTAACAATTCTGTTAGCGCCCGCCAATTGCAAACCCAAGCACGATTAAAGCGATGCAAACCATGACGCTAACATAGGTCGCCTGATGGGAAACTTCACCACGGGCAGACCCGAGTCCAAACGCCGTACCTTGTCGATGCCACAGCGATAGCCCGGCAGGAACTGTCACTAAGCCGAACAACCACATGGGCCACAATGCCGAGCCATGCCGGAGCATTTCCCCACAATCGCCGATGCCCCCGAACGATCCCAGGCCAATATACAACCCATTGGCAACCAGCGAGAAACCCGCGAAGAACCGCAAAATGAACGAACCATGCACTCGTGCAGCATGAGCGATTAACCAGAACAGCAGAGGTAGGGTGACGCCAACTATTGGCCCTGCCCACAACACGACTAGCGGACATGAATTGTTGGAAACGTCTGTTCGAGAGATCGTTAGTGGTGATAGAACCACTTGGGTTACACTCGCACCGGTCAGGCATGCTCCGAGAACATGCCCCAACTCATGAATCATCTGCATGCCCAGCCACGAGCCTAGTAGCGTTGATCCGATCAAGACGACTTGGTAGGCGCGATTCACCGCGACTCCTGTGTAATTCGCTGAAAAATCAACCGGCAACATCTCACCTTGCGCAACCCAGCACGACAGTCAGTATAGAGCACTAGGCCCATGAAAGGCGTCTATGGAACGAAGCGCTGGCTTGATACCTCAGCGCCGGCATGCCATTCCTGTTGGCATTGAACGGTTGGACGGGGGCGGGGACGCCCCGGCTCGCTAGGGAGTTGCGTTTGTGCCGGCTGAGTTGAGAAGTCGCTCGAGTTGGCGGCGTTGACTATCGAGTGCTTCGAGTTGCGTAGCGATGCTCGCCAGAAGCATTTCCGTCAGAGCAGGCGAGGTGGTCGCTTGAGAAATGCGGCTAACGTCCGCATTGGCGGTCTCCGCGGCATCGACACGGGTGAAGTCGGCAAACGCTTGATCCAGCGCTATCGCTGACTTCGTTGTGCGGTCTAGCTGTTGCGTGGCACGAATCGGCTGCGAGAACCCCGCGGCCGAGCGTCTGGCTCGGGAAGCCGTCACTACACCGAATTGAATTAGTTCGTTTTGCATGGCTGGATCTCGCTGTTGGTTGAGCTCCTTAGTCGAGCAACGCGGCAGCTTCCTCTTCTGGCAACATGGATTTGCCATCGTCTTCACGAGCCATCAGGTAGGATTTCAAGCTGCCGAGCAGACGACGTGCCCGCTCGATGGTGGCATCGCGGCGACGATCTCGGTCGCGACGGGGATGAATCGTGACTTCAATGCAGGTCTCGACATATGTGCCAGCGGCAAAGCCTTGCGTGTTTGTGCGTTCGACATGCTGCTGCGACAGCTTGAGGTGAAGCAAAAACATTACGGGGCGATCACCGGCGCGACGATTACCGTTGGGCCGGCTATCGGTGATGGCAAGTTGCAGTTCGTTTTCGTTGGTTTTGACGATCTTAGCTTCCTGGTCGGCGATGAAGCCGCGGAGTTTTTGCACGGCGACTTCGATTGGCACGGCCGAGATGAGCGTTCCTTCGACCAGCGCCCCGCCTCGTAGCGATTGGAACGGCCACCAGCTTCGCTTCACCTTTTCTTCCATCATTCCATCCCCTAATTGAACAACCTGGTTGCGTCCCTGGTCTTTGGCTTGAAGGAGCGCGCGATCGGCACGGCGCAACATGGTTTCTGGCGTATCGCCTGGCTGCAATTCGGTCACGCCGAAGCTCGCCGTAAACGAGGCCTGGCCGAGGCAATTGTGCTTGATCGCGGCAAGAGCTTGGCGGATTTCCTCGGCCTTGCGGGCGGCAGAGGCGTTTGTGCAATCGGCACAAAGAATCGCGAATTCTTCGCCGCCGTAGCGGGCGACCAGGTCGCCCGATCGGCACATCGACTTGAGCAATGAGGCAAACGTAATGATCGCGGTATCGCCGGCCTGGTGGCCGTAGGTGTCGTTGATGGCCTTGAAATGATCGATATCGCTCATAATCAGGCTGCAAGGCAAATTCGACTCCTGATGAGCGGAGACGAAGTTATTGAGCATCCGATCGAACTCAGCGCGATTGGCAACCTGCGTCATCGGATCCTTGGCGACCTGGGCATGGAGCGCCTGGCATTTTTCTTCCAGCGAGGTTTCCGAGGAAACGTCGTGGAGCAGGACCGTCGCTCCATGAACCACGCCATCGTTGCTGCGGACCGGAATAGCATGCAGGTCGACGGCCACATGGCGGCCCTGGCGGCCCATGATGCTCACGCGACCAAGCCATTGCACGCCCGTGGCGATCGCGTGAGCGATGGGGCAGTCTTCGTTGGCGATGCGTTGCTCGCGGCCGTTGCACATGTCCATCAGATTTGGCAGCATGGTCCGCCCGCACGCGGCAGCACTGCTAACGCCCGTCAGGCGTTCGACGCCGGTGTTCCACAACAGGATCGTGGATTGGCTGTCGACGAAAACGACGCCGTCGTGCATATTGTCGATCAGTTTTTTTTCGAATAGCGGAGGCGTTGGATCTGAGGCTGTCTCGGAGCGTTCGTACTCGACGACGTTCCAAGGCAGGGCGTGCCCCTCCTTGGGGAGCCGATGGAGCCAGTGGCGAGCCAGCTTTTGAGAGAGCAGGTTCTGGTCCTGCGAAAACAATTGCTGATAGTTGCGAACCAGGTTGGGATCAAATTGGCTGCCCGCGCATTCGAACAACTCGGCCAGTGCTCGCTCGCGCGACCGGGCCGGGCGATAGAGTTGATCGGTCGTCATCGAATCGAAGGCGTCGACAATCGAGAGCATGCGCGAGGCGAGCGGCAGTTCGTCGCCTTGGCGGTCTTGAGAACGGCCGTTGCTGTTGTACCAGGCACGGCTATAGTGAACGATTTCGATGAGCGATTGCGGGCAACCGCAACTGGCCAGCAACTCGGTGGTCAGAGCGGCATGGCGCGACATCGCGGCAACTTCTTCTGTCGACAATCGTCCGGGTTTCAACAATATCTTGTCGGGAACGCCGATTTTACCGATATCATGCAGCAGCGCGGCAACTTCGAGCAAGTCGCGGGTTTCATCATCCAACTGCATGATGGTCGCCCACGAGCTGCAACCAAGCGCAACCCGTAGCGAATGGGAAGCAGCGGGTGGGTGCTTGGCCCGGAGCGCGGCGTGCAGGCCATTGGCCATGCCCAATCGGGCTTGGACCAATTTGTTCTCGTGTTCGCTCGAATGTTTTTCTGCCAGCGATTGCCCCGATTCGGCAGCGGCTTCGTCTAGCGAACTGAGAAGCGCGGAAATATCCGATACTTGTCGCGCACTATTGACCGTCGGCACGACGGGCGCCGATGGGAAATCGGCATCCAGAAATGTCAGGAACATCGTGGTTTCGACAAATTCGGCCATCGGTCGAGATGCGTCTAAAAGTGAGTGCGGTCCTTGCGCGGCGGTAGCGACGTCGCTCCACGGACAGGCCACATAGTGGCTAAGGTGGAGCGCTAATACCCTTGAAACCTAGGTCACATTCAGCATGGCGGCAAAGCTTTCGTAACGGGATTGGCGAGAAACCATCGAGTTTTACAGCGTGGCCGGATAGCAACAGAGCGACCGTGGCAAAGAATCCCCCCATTCGGGAAAATGTGCGTGTGATAGCAATCACTTGCTGGCACAACCCATCTAGTCAGCACAACCGGTCCTAGATACTTGGCGCGTCAGTCGACCGCGTGGAAATGCCGAAATGGATTATGCGCCTCATGCCGGATGTACCGCTTGGCGCTGAAGCGTGGGTGATCGCGTCGCCTCCCGTCTAGCCGGTTCCCTGCCGGTTTCTCGGCGCATGCCCTCGATGCATTTGTTTAAGCTCTTAAGCCCGATGGGATCGGAAGCATCATGGTAAATTTCCCAGGCCGGAATGATCGTCGCCGACGCGTGCTCAAGGAAGAGGTTCGTTCGGCTTCTGGCGTTCGGATGACGTTGCATACAGACGTTGCCGAAGACGCGCCTCGCTACAGCGACGCTGCTGGCGTTGAGAATCACCCCCAAGTTACCGATTTCGTTCCTCGGCGCTATAGCACTCTGGCGTTCATGGGGCTACTGGGCGTGACCACGGCGACAGCGGCTTCGGCGCTGCACTATTTTGTGATGCCACTGGCTGCTAGGCATGGCATGAGTAGTGCCGCGGCATTCGATCTGACGGCTCGCGGCAATCTGACCGAATGGTTGGCTGCGATCCTGCTGTTCGTCGCGAGCGGTTTCTGTGTGTTGACTTACTCACTTCGACGACATCGAATCGATGACTTCCGCGGGCGTTACCGAGTGTGGCTGGGAGCGGCGTTGGCGTGCCTGGTGTTGAGTGCGAACAGCGTCCTAGGCTTGCACGAGGTATTGGCTGATGTGCTTTCACGCGCGACGGGGTGGTCGGCCTTGCGCGATGGCGCCGCCTGGTGGATCGCTCTGGCAGGCTTGCCGCTCACTTGGATGTATGTCCGACTGTTGCTGGATGTTCGCGAGTGTCGGATGGCTGGCGCATTGGTGGCTGGTGCGGGAGCTTGTTACGTCGTTAGTGCGACCAGTTACCTTGGATATGGCCCAGCGGTGAACGCTGAGTTGCAGCCCATTGTTACTACCGCCCCGCTATTGATGGGTCACTGGTTGCTGCTGACCGGCATTGTGGCAAACGCTCGCTATGTGGTTTTAGATGCCCAAGGCTTGATCGTGCATCGCCAACAAGTGAAACAGAAGCAGCCTGAGAACACCGAGCCGCAAAAGCACATGACCAGTAAGCCGGTGCAATCTACGACTGCAAGCTCGTCGCCGGCGACGGTGAGCATCTCACGACACACTGTTCAAACGGTGAAATCCCCCGCCGACTCCAGCCGCTGGGTCGATGGCAGCCGGTTTGAGCGCGAGCGTTACGACGCAAATGAAGACGATGATGAATCTTCCGACGGCGATCGCAGGCTGAGCAAGGCGGACCGCAAGCGTCTGCGAAAAATGAAAACGGAAGGGCGCGCGGCGTAGGGCTGGATGTATTGAGCAGGATGCTGGATATTGTTGATTCCCGCGCGGTCGTTGTCCTTGAGTTCAGAGCGAGCCGAGTGGTTCTCTGCCCCGTCGGGGGCGAGGACGCCCCGGCTCGCTTGCCTCAGTGACAGTGCAATCATCAATATTTCCTCCGCTCGGATACTTTCTATCTATCCAGCACCAATGAACTCGACCCATGTCAGTACGCACACGATTCGCACCTAGTCCTACCGGTTATCTGCACATTGGTGGCGTCCGAACGGCGCTCTTCAATTGGCTCTTTGCCCGGGGGCAGGGCGGACAGTTCATTCTGCGGATCGATGACACCGACGCGCAACGAAACGTCGAAGAGGCGCTCGCGCCCATTCTGCACGGTTTGAAGTGGGTGGGACTCGATTGGGACGAAGGCCCCGGCGTGGACGGTCCCTATGCGCCGTACTATCAGTCACAGCGTCTCGAGAAATATCAGGCCGCAGGGAAGCAATTAATTGAGGCGGGCGCCGCTTACCGCGACTATGCCAAGCTGGAAGAATTGCAGACAGAACGCGAGGCTGCGCAAGCGGAAGGGAGACCATTCGTCTATAGTCGCCGCTGGCGTGCGGAGACCGATGCGGACGCGAAACGTTTCGAATCCGAAGGACGAGCAGGCGTCGTTCGGCTGCTGATGCCGCGCGAAGGCCAGTTTGTGCTCAACGACCTTGTGCGTGGCGAAGTGCGAATCGAATGGGCCAGCGAGCAGGATCATGTCATTCAGCGAGCCGACGGCACGTGCCTCTACCACTTGGCCACCGTGGTCGACGATCACGACATGCAAATCTCGCATGTCATTCGGGCCGAGGAACATCTGTCGAATACACCGCGGCAGGTGTTCATGTTCGAACGCCTAGGCTATGAGGTGCCGGAATTCGCACACTTGCCATTCGTCGCCGAGCCAGGTAGCAAAACGAAACTGAGCAAGCGCAAGCTGGACAAGTATTTGAAGAATCGCGAGTTCGCGCAGCTCATGGAACATGGCCAATCGATCGCGAGGCGAATGGGATTCACGGTGAACCCCGACACTTTCAATCCGGTAATCGTAGATTTTTACGAACAGGTTGGTTATTTGCCTGAGGCGTTGCTCAATTATTTGTTGCTATTGGGCTGGTCGCTCGATGACAAGACGGAAGACTTTACGTTGGAAGAGATGCTGCGTCATTTTTCGTTGGAGCGTGTGAACAAAGCGCCGGCAAGCTTTGACTTAGAAAAACTAATGTCGTTCGAGACGCAAGCAATGCAACGGCTGCCGATCAAGCAGCGGGTGGCCAAGGCCGTGCCTTATTTGCAGCGGGCGAAGCTGGTTTCCGTGCCGCCGTCGTGTGATACAGGACCGTATGTGACGCGGATTTTAGAAGCGGCTGGCGACCGCGTGAAAGTTGCGGGAGACATCCTGGATTTCGATGATTTCTTTGTCGATGACGCAAAGTTGGCGATCGATGAGTCGGCATTTGATAAACGAGTGAAAAAGCCAGCGGCCGCGCGCGATTTACTCGCTCGCTATCGGGAGCAACTGTCCGCGATCGAGCCCTTTACGCCCGAACAGCTTGAAAAGATGACGCACGAGTTCGTCGCGGCAAACGGCATTAAGATTGGCGACATCGTGCATGCGGTGCGCGTCGCCGTGACGGGGAAAGCCGTAGGATTCGGTCTTTTTGAGACGCTGGCCATTCTTGGCCGCGAGCGTTGTTTGACGCGAATCGACCTTGCCCTGCAAAAAGCGGTCGTTCCACCGGCCACTACTTCGTGAAAACGCAAAACCTGGCCCTGGCTACTTGGATTTACCCCAGCCAAAGGGTTATATTGTCCCCAGACAGAGTTCGGGTTCGGGGAGAGGCGATGATTCCAAGTAAATCTTATCTGAGCCGTGAGCGGCTGCGCCCATGTCACACGATCTGTCCCAGTCTGAATGGTTGGAGCGGAAGCTGGAGTCCGCGCGCCGCCGCGTTCAGCAACTTGAAATCGATGCTTGTCGAATTCGCACCGATCTCGCGCAGCTCGGGCTAGCCAATGCGTCGGGAATTATCACGGATGAACTGGCAGGGGATGTCGTTTCGCCAAGGGCACCGAGACCACTACAGCCCTCTAACGATTGGCGACCGGTTGGGGAATCGGCACCAATGGGGTTGGAGATCGCGACTGATGCATCGCCTCAAGGGATAGAGGCCATTTCGGCATCGCCATTCGACGAATCGGCCATTAAGGCAGAGACTGCCAGCGATTCATGGATCGCGGGCGTGGTTCAGCGATCGCGAGGAATTTATCGTCGATTAACATCACCGATCATGGCAAGCTTATTGGCACATGCGGCAATTATGATTACCGCGATTTCGATCACGGTCGCCACGATCGAGCACGACGAGACGTACTCACCAGCAACCACGCTGTTGCTTGGCGATAAACCGACCAAGGACGTGGAAACCATCGAGCCGCATCAACTGGCTGATCTTGGAGCTACTGGCGTAGAAACGGTATCGGTGGATTTGCCGCAATTTGAAGCTGTTAGTCCGGTAAATGCTTCTCCCATTCCGATCGAGTTCGAGTCAGCAATCCAGCCTGCTTCCCCCGGCGAATTGGGATTGCTCGATGCTCACGATACAGAAGATGGCATCGTTCCGTCTGGTAGAGGCGGGTTAGCCAACGAGGGAGAAGGAGCGGCGCTTGGACAAGGGGAGGCGGGCGGCAAGAAAGGAGGCATCGCGAAGGACTCACGGGCAACTGGTCGATCGGAACAGACGATGTTTTTCGGTACGGCCGCAAAAGGAAACCGTTTTGTATTTGTCGTGGACAATTCGAGCAGCATGAAAGGCGGCCGACTGGAAATGGCCGTGGCGGAATTGATACGAACCGTGAATGGCCTCTCGCCCCGACAAAGTTTTTATGTGATTTTCGTAAGTGATAAAACCTATTCGATGTTTTATCCTCAGCATGAAGCTGATATGGTGCCTGCCACGCCGGAGAACAAAAAACGGCTGGCCGAGTGGGCGCCGAAGGCCATGCTGGCTGCGGGAAAGAATCGCGAGTTGATCAACGCCATGGAACTGGCTGCCTCGCTTCAACCGCAAGCAGTGTATTTGCTGTGGGACGGGGATTTACGATATAGCGATACGGTGCGTTTGGATGTGCTGTCACATTTAACTCAGCCCAATCAATGGAACTTCATTGTCCACACGCTCGGCATGGGCATCACTTCAGCCAATAATGAGCAGAATCTTCGGACAATTGCCCAGGCCCATCATGGCATCTATAGACGGGTCGACGTGCCGTCTGTTCGTGGGCGATAATGAAAAAGCAGTGTGGTGCCACGATGTGGTATCCCTGGTTATCGCATCTTTTTCCTTCACGTATTGGATATGTCGCACGATCATAGTCACGCGCACGAACATACCAGCGATCAGCGGCTGGTGGTGGCCCTGGTATTGAACCTGCTGTTGACTGTGGTCGAAGTGGCTGCTGGGTTACTATCTGGAAGCTTGGCGCTTGTGGCCGACGCGGTGCATAACCTGAGCGATTGCGGCTCGTTCGTCATCGCGCTCATTGCCCGGCGAATTGGACGCTGGCCGTCGGACGAACGGCGGACGTTTGGATATCGTCGGGCCGAAATCATCGGCGCGCTCATCAATCTGACTATTCTGGTCGTGATCAGCCTGCTGTTGATCTATGAAGCGTTCGAGCGGTTTTTCTCTCCCCGAACGATCGACGGCTGGATCGTGGTCGGCGTGGCAGCGCTAGCCTTGGCGGTCAATGTGGCAACCACCGTCGTGCTGTACGCGATGTCTCGCGACAACTTGAACGTGCGCGCCGCTTACTTGCACAACCTGGCCGACTCGTTTTCGTCGCTTGGGGTAATCGTCGCGGGAGCGATCATTCTATGGTTCGGCGTGCTGTGGATCGATTCTGTCGTTACGCTGCTTGTCGCCGTGTTCACGATTTGGCACAGCTTGCCAGACATACGGCGAGCGATTCATATTTTGATGGAAGGAGCACCCAGCAGCGTCGAGACCGAAAAGCTGATCGCGGATTTGCAATCGGTTGCAGGCGTGGCCGAGGTGCATCATTTGCATTTATGGGAATTGGACGAGCACCATAGCGCGCTGGAGGCGCATATCGTCGTTGAACCAGAACTGCTCGATCGCTGGACAGTCATCAAACAGGAGTTGAAGCTCCGGCTAAGCGAGCGGTTTGGCATTCAGCACTCGACGCTTGAATTCGAAACGCACGACGAGGAAGAGTGCAATCCTTGCTTGCGCGGACACCATCACTGCTAGCTCCAATCCGTGCGTAATCTCAGGTTGTACGAGCCTGCGTCTGCTGTCGTTCAAGTTTGCCGATTATTCGGGTCGATCAATGAAGACGATACCGGATTCTCGAAGCAAGTCGTAGGCCGCGTCATGGCAACTGGTGATGATCTGCACAGCACGTTCGACCGTTTGGGCGGCAGCCTGACGAGCGCGGTTCTTGGCGCGCTGGTCCTGTGGGTCGGTCAGACGACGTTTCGCCATGCTGGCATCCTCACGGGGCTCGACGAGAGGATGGTCGCCATCGACCGACAATTCGCGACCGTCGAGCAGCGGCAAGAAGGGCTCCGCAAATGGCTCGAAAGTATGGTCGGCGACCTGAAGAGCAATAACCGCCTTCAATTCACGCAGGCCGATGGCGATAAGCTGACCGCGCTCATTCGCCAGTTGGAACAAACAGCCAACGATCAGGAGCGGCGATTCACGGAGCGGCAGGCGGCGGTGGAACTCAAGCTGGCGACGCTGGAGACATCGCACCGTGACTCGCAAGAAGTGGCGGCGCTGAAGATGGAGATCGCTCAGCTACGGAGCGACCTGACGCGGAACGCAGTGGCCCAGGAAGGGCAGGTGCAATCGAGTGAACGGGTTGCGCGGGAGCATCCTGTGTTTTTGCCGCCGGTGGAGAATCGGCGGTAGGTGCGTGCGGCACTTGTTTCTAGATTGGGGGCAGAGTTTGCTGGTGCTGGACGGCGTGGCCGCCGCCGCTAAATGGGGTTTGGGCGATCCTGATCGTTACTTTTTGTCGCCTTCTTGGTTGTGGTCGTTGCGGCCGCCGCGTTTTTCGTTGGCGGGCTTTTTCTCGCCTTCGGGATTGCCGGTTTGATTCGGCTGCTGCTCAGGGCGGCTGCCGATCCAGGCTTTGCCCACGGATTTTTCCAACGCCTTTTGTAGAGCCTCGGCGGAGACGGTTCCGTAGACTCGATGGACCTGCACGGTAGTCTTGGGGGCAGCTTGCTCGTCTAGTTCGTGAACCATCTTCACGATGTCGTCGAAGATGCCCTGTTGGGCCGAAACGATGAGGATCCCGGACACATCGTCGGCGCCGAGTGATAGCGCTCCGTCGAAGCCGATTTTGATCTGCGATGGCCGGCTGTCGCCATCGCCCGAAGATCCGTAGTCGATGATGGTAACGCGTTCGGCGCTGGGTCGTTTTTCGCCCTTTTGATCGCCCCGTTCAAACTCTTTGTCTTTGGAGCTAAGTAAGTCGCGGTACACTTCTTTCACGGCGGCCGCGATGATCGATGGCCGCGAGTATTTGATCTTAATCGGCTTCGTCGCGCGCTTTTCGACGTTTTCGCTCCGAGCCGGCTTGTCGTATTCTTTAATCAGTTGCTCGGCCTCGGCCAGTTGACTTGCCGAGGCATTAGCAATGATGACGGTGTTACTAGGCGGATCGTAATCGATCATCATCTTGCGGCGCTTCGACAGCCCCGTGCCGGCGGCCGACTTGTCGTCGCCCGATCGCGGACGATAGCCGTACCACCAACTGGCGAAGTCATCGTCCTTCTTCTTAGCGTCCAGGTCTTCCTTAAAGAAATTCGTTAAATTCAGGTACATGTCGGACGCGCGGATATATTGCATCGTGAAGATTTTATAGCGCCGCTGAGGCGGCGCGAGCTTGCCGATCAATTCCTCCATGCGGTCGAGAGCGGCCGTATCGGTGGAGTTGAGCATCAACTGGCCATCCGGCGTCACAGTGATCGTGACGGGGGCCGGCGATTGTGCCGCCGGGCCAGCAGGAGCGGCGGCTTTGGCTGTATCAACCGCTGGGGGCGTGGCGGCTGGCGCGGCTTTTGGCGCGTCCACGGGATTCGGATTTGCGGCCTCGGCGGTTGTGCCTAACTCGGCGAACCGCGCGACCACGCGATTAGGTTGCGTGACGTCCGCAGAGCGATCACTCGCCGGCTTCGTCGGAGCAGTCGGCTTGGTTTCATCTTTCTTCTCTTCCGCCTTGGGCGCTGCTTTTGCCTCGGGGGGCGCCTTGATGATCAATTGATTGCCTTCGGATGCCGACCAGGCCTCCTGCAGGCGCTTCAAAAGCTCCGGTGTGGCCTTTACGTCTGCCGCATCGATGAGTCGAACTGGCCGAGGGTCCTGTTGGCCGCTTGGTATTTCGCCAAGCTGAACGAGTAGCTCTTGGACGCGTTCGAGTTCGCTGTCGGTCGCCCAGACGAGCAGGCGATTGTTCTCGATATCTGCGTCGCAGCCGAAGCCTTGCACGGTGTCCTTCTTCTTGTCGTTACGACCGAAATCGTAATAGTCGAAGTAGTAGCTCCGGCGGTTGTTGTCTTCTTTCTTTTCGTTTTGGCCAGCCATCATTTTGTTGATGGTCGCGGAAACCGCGTCTGCCGGCAGACGGCGAAGAACGATCACTTTAAAATGGCGGCCGGCCCCGTCGAAATCGCGAAGCAGCGCGACAATCTTCTTGTGATCAGCCTCCGGAGCTAGAGCGAACAGGGCTTTGTTGTCATCATCGGCCTTAAAAACGGCGTACGGACTGAGCCCGCCGATCTCTTCCAGCGTGGCAACGAACTTGGCTGGATCGAGATTCTGCAACGGGTAGCGTTTCATTTCTCGCTGACCGTCTGAGCCGGCGCCGACCGCTCCGACTTCCGCGAGGGTGGACGCATCGCCGTAAGGCACATCGAGATAGCGGATCGTTTGCTCGATGATCTTCAGCAGGTCGGGGGGGGCGTTGACCAGCACGCTATTGCGCTGGCGGTTGTAGGCCATGTACACCTTGGGCGCATCACCCGCCCCCTTCTGCATCATCTTCGCCGCCTCGGCGCCACGGCCTTGCTGCTGCATTTGCTGCATCATGGCCATTTGCTGTTGCTGAGCTTGCGGGTCGGTTTGCGCCGGTTTTCCCTTGGGATCGACGCCAACCATCATGTACAGGATCTCGATCACTTGCTGCGGCCGGGCATACTTCAAAAAGTATTCCTTCGGCACGATCTTGCCGTCCTGCACCATGCGTTCGTTGTTAAACAACTCGCTGACGGTGCGCAGATTGGCGACCGTATCCATCAGGAGAAGACGTTTCGACGTGGCGAGTGGGAAGACCTTCGCCGTGGGACTGATGACCTGCTTCACATCGTCCTTGGCCTTGTCGAGCTCCATGCCGGGAGGCAGTTCGAAGGAGACCTTCACGAAGTCGTGCGGTTTGAGGTCGTAGAGTTTTTCCTCTTCCACGCGGCTGACGAGGCTAGGGTCAATCTTGTCGATCTTGAAAACACTGAGTACGTCGTCGGCGCGGACGGACGTGAACCCGCGGGCCTGCAGCGCGCGGTTGATGCGATCGCGCACTTCGTCGAGTGGATAGGGACGATCGGTCGTGAGGTTCAGATAGTCGTTCGGCAGCTCCTGCCAATCGAGCGTGCTTTTGCTGAGATTGGCCAACCATTGCATGACATCCGGCCAGGGCTGACCGATGAAGTTGAACGGCGGAACGCGGCCCTTGTCGTCGAGCTTAACATTGAACTCGCGCGGGTCGGGCACGCGGGGCGGCTTCTCGGGCCGCTTGATGGTGTCGCCACCTTCCTTCTTCTTGCCGTCGTCGCCTTCTTTCTTTTTATCGTCTGGTTTGCCGTCCGGGCCGGGTTGGCCCGGCTGACCGGGTTGCCCTGGCGGTTGACCTGGTTTGCCCCTCTGTGACATGGCCTTCGCCTGCTCAGGCGAAATGGCGACCGGCTGACCGTTGGGCCCGACAACCACAGCCTCTTGGGCAGGCAAAGAGCCCACGAGAATAGCCGCTACGAGTGCCCATGCAACTGCAGCGCAGCGCGCACAACGAAACTGGTAGTAGGTAGGGATCACAAAGAGCTCCGCTATCCCGTTCGAATTGCTTCCTTTACCCGGGTGGGTGGCGACTCGACTATTATAGGCGGCGGGAGCAGTATTCACAAACTTTGCTTGAGACAGATGGGGGGCCTGTTTGCCCCGGTCACCCAAAGGTATTTCGAAGAGTCTGCTAAATTCTTTGGAGCAGCTCAGAATGAGGGCTAAAATCACGCCATTGCTTGCATCACGGCGGCTACGAACTGGTCCGTCGTCGACTTGCCGCCGAGGTCGCCTGTCTTCGCCGTGCCTTCTGTGAACACGTTGCGGATGGCGTTTTCGACCCGATCGGCGGCGGACTTCTCGCCGAGAAACCGCAGCATGAGCACGGCGCTCAGGATAACGGCGGTGGGGTTCGCGATGCCTTTGCCAGCGATGTCGGGGGCCGAGCCATGGACCGCTTCGAACACCGCAATGCCCTCGCCTACGTTGGCACTCGGCGCGAGGCCCAAGCCGCCGACGAGGCCGGCCGTCAGATCGGACACGATGTCTCCGAACAGGTTTTCCATCACCATGACGTCGAACGAATGGGGGTTAAGCACGAGCTTCATGGCGGCGGCGTCGATAATGCAATCGTCGAATGCAATATCCGTGTAAGACTCCGCGACACGGCGGCAGGTGCGCAGAAAGAGCCCGTCGCTGAGCTTGAGGATGTTGGCCTTGTGAACGCACGTGACGCGTTTGCGACCCTGACGGCGGGCCGTTTCGAAGGCGAAGCGAGCGATTCGTTCGGAGGCCGCCTCGGTAACGACGCGGAGGCTTTCGACGACACCCGGGACCACTTCGTGTTCTAATCCGCTATAAAGTCCTTCGGTATTTTCACGAACGATGATGAGATCGACATCGTCATAACGAGTCGGAACGCCAGGCATCGAGCGAGCAGGGCGATAGTTGGCAAAGAGATGGAGCTTCTGACGTAGCTCCACATTGACGCTACGGAAACCGGTGCCGCTGGGCGTGGCAGTAGGGCCTTTCAGCGTAGCATTGGAGGCTTTGACCGCGGCCAGTGTTTCTGCAGGAAGGGGACTTGCCAGCGCATCGAGAGCTGATTGGCCGGCGAGGTGGGTCTGCCAGATGATGTCCAAGCCAAGCGAATCGATGATGCTACGAGCGGCGGAGGTAACCTCGGGGCCGATGCCGTCGCCGGGAATAAGCGTGATGTGGTAAGTCATGTTAAGTTGCTCCAAAATCAATCGCCTGCCAGAGAGAGGTATAAACGTTCGGCCGATACAAGACAACCGCTGCAAGCATCAGCGCGTTGCAATCGGCGATTCATGAAAGGTGCTGGCTACGTTTATACTCAGTTCTATGAACGGCGTTCCTCTCTCTGAGCTTCCGGTTGCCAGCGTGCTTTCGAGCGTGGTCGAGGCCTCGCGCGCAGGGGCTGTAGTCGTCACGGCCCCGCCCGGTTCGGGCAAAACGATGCTGGTGCCGGCCGCGGTACTCGATGACCTTCCAAACTCGCAGCAGGTCGTGCTGATTCAACCCCGTCGGCTGGCGGCCAGGGCAGTGGCGCGGCGGATTGCGCAGTTGCGCGGCTGCCAGATTGGAGAAGAAGTCGGCTACCAAGTCCGGTTTGATCGCCAAGTGGGGCGCGATACGCGGTTAACGGTTGTCACGACTGGCATTCTGCTCAAACGGCTTCTGAACGACATCTCGCTTGAAGACACCTCGGCCGTGATTCTCGATGAGTTTCACGAGCGAACGATCGAAATGGATCTCGTGCTGGGGATGTTGGTGAGGATTCGACAGACGGTGCGACCGGACTTGCGAATCGTGGTGATGAGCGCGACGCTGGCGGCGGAGCCCGTGGCGAAACTCCTGGGGGATTGCCCGATCATTCATGCGGAAGGGCGGCCATTTCCGGTACAGGTCAAATATGAACGACGGAGTGAGCAGGGACAACTCGATGAGCGGGTCACCAAATGCGTGACCGAGGCGCTGCGAGCGACCCAGGGACATGTCTTGGTATTCTTGCCCGGCGTAGGTGAGATCATGCGGTGCGAGCGAGCGCTGTCGGGACTTGCTGATCGCGACGGCCATGCGTTGCTGTTGCTCTTCGGTGATCTGCCGCCGGAGCAGCAAGATCGCGTGTTGGAAGACTTTGGGCAAAGAAAGATTATCTTGTCGACGAACGTCGCCGAGACATCGCTAACGATCGAAGGCGTGACCGCGGTGGTCGATTCAGGTCAGGCGCGGCAAATGCGTGTTTCACCAGCGACCGGGTTGCCACGGCTGGAGTTGGTTCCTATTTCGCAGGCGTCGGCCGATCAAAGGGCGGGGCGTGCGGGACGGACGTCGCCAGGCATCTGTTGGCGGCTTTGGGATGAGTCGTCTCATCGTGGGCGCCCTCCGGCCGACGTTCCGGAAATCCTACGCGGCGATTTTGCCGAGCCGCTGCTTCACCTGTTGGCGATGGGCGAAAGCGAGGAGTTTCCCTGGCTCGATGCGCCGCTGCCGGACGCGGTTGTCGGTGCGCACCAGCTCCTCAAGTTGATTGGTGCGACTGACGACCGAGGCCAGATTTTGCCGCTGGGATTTGAACTGGCGAAGTTGCCGACGCACCCGCGATTGGGACGGTTACTGCTCGCCGGAGCAGAGCATGGAGTGCTGCGTGAAGCTTCGCTGACGGCGGCGATGCTCTCGGAACGCGACCCGTTTCGTGCGGCAGACCATGCTCGCCGCGGGCCTAAAGAGTATGGAACCGTGCGAAGTCGCTCGGATGTGGTAGACCGAGTGCTTGCACTGGAACGCTTTTACGCGGGGGGCGCTTCGCATGATCCAACGCTGGAGTTGCACCCTGGTGGGGCGCGGAGCGTGTTGCGGTCGGCCGAGCAGTTGTTTCGTGAGGCTGAGTTTACGCGCTCGGCCCGAGCGGAGCGGCCCGACCTAGCGTTGATGCGAGCGCTCGTCGACGCCTTTCCCGATCGTCTGGCAAAGCTCCGCGCGGGGACGCAAGATCGGGCCTTGATGGTCGGCGGGCGGGGTGTGCGGATCGACAATAGCTCGCGGGTGCGTGGCGAAGCATTGTTTTTGGCGATCGACATCAACGACGCCGGTGGCGAAGCCCGTGCGCGAATGGCTTCCGCAGTCGATCGTGAGTGGCTGTCGAATGACCTTCTGCAAACGCGGGAGGAATTGTTTTTTAATCCATCAAAGGGGCAAGTCGAAGCACGGCTGCGGACCTACTGGATCGATTTGTTGCTGGAGGAAACGCCCGTCGCGATCAGCGACTGGTCGGCGGCGGCTGAATTGTTGGCACGTGAAGCGCGTCATCAGCTTGAGCGCCTGTTGCCAGCCGCGGAGAGCGCTGCAGGCAGTTTCTTGGCTCGCATTCGCTGGCTGGCCACCACGGTGCCGGAGCTTGAGTTCCCTAGTTTTGCAGACGGCGAGATCGAACAACTGCTTCCTGAAATTTGCTACGGGATGCGCTCGCTGGAAGAGTTGCGAAACGCCGATTGGCTGTCGATCTTGCAGAACAAAGTTGGCTATGACCGGCTAGCGGAAATCGAGCGGCTGGCTCCATCGCACATCGAATTGCCCAATGGGAATCGACACGCGATCACGTACGAAATCGGCAAGCCTCCCATCCTATCTGTGCGAATTCAGGAGATGTTTGGCGTGAAAGAGACGCCAAGTGTCGGCGGCAGCAGCGTGCCAGTGCTGCTGCACCTACTTGGCCCCAACTACCGGCCGCAGCAAATCACGGCGGACCTGGCCAGCTTTTGGCAGAACGGTTATCCGGAGGTGAAGAAGGAGCTACGGCGACGGTATCCCAAGCACTCCTGGCCGGATGATCCGTTGGCGACGCAGGCGACGCGCTCGGGTTTGAAGCGGGATGCGAAATAGCGCGTATCGCCAATCGTTAGTTCCCGCCGGGGCGGAATTGATTTTTTAACCACGACGGCACGAAGGGCACGGCGTTGGCAGCGAACCGCCTTCCATTCGTTCTGTGGCTTATGCGTCGTGTCCGTTGTGTCGTCGTGGTGCAATTACACACAGCTTTCGAGATGTAAATTATATGCCAAAGAGGGAGGCAGCCCCCGCCATTTTGTTAGGTTTACGCAATGATCTCGCGGATGACGCGGCCATGGTCTATTTCGAGTCGTTGGCGGCCGGGAACTTCTAGCCTGTGTGAATCGAGACCAAGTTGATGCAGAACCGTGGCGTGGATGTCGGTAACGTAGTGGCGATTTTCAACCGCTGAGAATCCCAGTTCGTCGGTCGCGCCGTGGACCACGCCCGCCTTGATGCCGCCGCCAGCCATCCACACGGAGAATCCGAAAGGGTGATGATCGCGGCCATCGGCGCCTTCGGTGCCTGGTGAGCGGCCAAACTCGGTGGCCCAAACGACGAGGGTTTCGTCGAGCATGCCGCGTTGCTTCAAATCGCGGATCAGGGCGGCGATCGGTTTGTCCACCTGCGCACTGTTGGCGGCGTGATTGCCCTTTAAGCCCCCATGGGCGTCCCAGCCGCCAGCATTTCCGTTGCCTCCGTGGAAGATTTGCACGAAGCGAACGCCGCGTTCGACGAGTCGTCGGGCGGCCAGGCAATGCTTGGCGAACGGAGCGGTTGTGTCGTTGTCGAGCCCATAGAGTTTGTGTGTGTCGGCCGTTTCACGTTGAAACTCGAAGACCTCTGGAATCGCGCGCTGCATACGAAACGCTAGTTCGTACGACTTGATGCGGGCGAGGGCCTTGGTGTCGTCTGGGTATTCGGCCAGCGCGAGCCGATCGAGCCGCTGGAGCATTTCGAATTCGGCTTCCTGCTCTTCACGAAAAACGCCTTCGGCCGGGCGGCCGTATGCGAGCGGATTGGCGGGGTCGGCCACCAGCGGAACGCCGTCGTGCTCGGGGCCCAAGTAATTGGCGCGATGGATTTCCTGGCCGCCGCAACAATCGGCCGAGGGTGTGCCCATCACCACGAATTGTGGCAAGTTCTCGTTGAGCGTGCCCAGGCCGTAATGAACCCAGGAGCCGATCGTGGGGAAGAACCCATCGAGCCGATTGCGGCCGGTGTGGAACTGAAGCTGCGCGCCGTGGTCGATATCGTTCGTCCACATGGAGCGAATGACAGCCAGATCGTCGACGCAGTCGCCCACGTGTGGCCACCAGTCGCTCACTTCGATGCCGCTTTCACCTCGTTTGTGGTAACCAACTTGAAGCGGGTAGAGCTTCGACAAAATCTTCCGTTGATCGGGAACGGCCGTGCGAATATTTTCATTGAGAAACTTTCGTTCGAGAAAACTCTTAAACGGAGTTTCGGCAATTGAGCGCCCACCGTATTTGTTGAGAGCCGGCTTGGGATCAAAGCTTTCGAGGTGGCTTGTTCCGCCGATCATGAAAAGCCAAATGACACTTTTGGCTTTGGGCGCAAAGTGTGGGCGGCCATCCGGCGGAGACCAGCCCGAGACATCGCTGGCGAAGCCATCGCGCTGCAACATCGCACCAAGGGCCAAACCGGTAAACCCCATGCCGAGATCGGCGAGAAAAGTTCGACGGGGAACACGACCACATGAGCTTCCGGGGAATCGGTAGATCGACATGGCGTTGGGCCTTGTTGTGGGGCAGACATTCCTGGCTGCCAGTATAACTGTTTGGTGACAGACAGGAATGTCTGCCCCACGTGTTTAGCGGATCGTGACGAAGTCGTTGTGATTATATAACACGAGGGTCAGGTTCTCGCGTGCCCGTTGAACTGGATCGGTCGATGCTGGAGTCGTGGCTTTTGGGCCGCCTGTGATCGCCGTCAGCTTCGCCGGATCACGTAGCGTCTCGGCTTGGCTTTGTAGAAAATTGCGGCACTCCGACAACTCGGTCGGAGTGGGATTGCGACCGAGGATTTGCTCGAAGGCAGTGAGCACAAACGCCTGGTCTGGCTCGATCTTGTTCTTCTTCGCGATCGCTTCACTGAGTTTTTTGGCTAGGAGGCGGGATTCATTCAGCGTAACATCGCTATTCGCCAGAGCGAGTGCCTGCTGCGGCACGACACTTTCGCTACGGCGATAACATTCGTTAACGCTCGGGGCGTCGAATAACTCGAGAAACCTGTTTTGCTTTTCAGAGGCATGCTGAAAGTAAATGCTGCGTCGCGGAGTCGTGGACGCGAGTGTACAAGCGAATTCAGGGCCACCACGAGTCAGGTCTAAGTTGCCTGCCACGTAGAAAATCGAGTCACGAACACTTTCTGACTCCAATCGACGCGGATTCATTCGCCAGAGAAAGTGGTTATCACGATCGAGCGCCACCTGCGTTTCACTCGTGCCAGTAGCTGTCGATGCCATGCGGTAGGCGCTGGACGTTACGAGCAAGCGGTGAATGTGCTTCATCTGCCAGCCATGATCCATTAGCTCGATAGCGAGCCAATCCAGGAGGGGCTGATTCCGCGGTTGGGAAGTTCGCAAGCCGAAGTCAAACATGCTATCAACCAGCGGTGAGCCAAAGTGGCGCAGCCAGATATGGTTGACGGCCACCCGCGCTGTGAGTGGGTTCTTGCGATCGACAAGCCATTTCGCAAAAGCGAGCCGGCGACCAGTGCTTTTGCGCGGCAGTTCTTCGCCGAGGGCCGTGTACTTTTCGGTCGGCGTGGCCAGGGCGGCATGTGCGGCGGTGAGAGCGGCTGAGGCATCGGTAACTTTCTTTTCGGCAGCGGCGACAGCGTTGGCCGTGGCTGCGTCGCCAGGTTTGAGGGCGCTCTTGGCAGCGGCTAGTTCTTGTTCGCCAATCGCTTTTTGTTCCTGTGCCTGGCAAAGCGCTAGTTCGCGTTCGGCTTTGCTAGCCGATAGTGCAAGTTGCTTTAGATCGGCGCTGTCCGTGAGGCCATACCTGGCTTTGTCCGCGGCGATTCGCGAAACGAGCGACACTTGGGCGGCGCGGGCAGTTATAAGTTTTTTCGTGGCCAACTCGGCAGCTACTACCAAGCCAGGCAACGACTTCTCATCTTTCTTTTCCTTCGCCGCGGCGATTGCGGCCTGCGCCTTCGCGAGCGCGGCTTCGGCTTCTGAAACAGCCTGTGCTGTTCGAGCCTGATCTTCTTTGACGGCGAACTCTTGGAGAGCCGGGTAGTAGGCCGTGAGCGGCAATTCAATGGGCTCAATCTTTAGCGAAGCGCCCAGCGATTCGGGCACCCCCGGCTTCATCGCTTCGTCTTTCTTGGGCCGTTTTTCATCACCCCGCTCAAGTAGATAGGTGGGTTCGTCCGGCTTCAGGTCACACACTCTCGCTAAACCATCCTTAGCAGTGTCGGACTGCCCTGGCACACGCTCGGTCCGAAGCATGTGTGGCTCGAAAATCGCGCGGAACTGAAAGTACTCTGCCTGGCTAATTGGATCGAATTTGTGATCGTGACAACGGCAGCAATTCATCGTCACGCCAAGAAACGCTTTGGCTGTGTGCTCGACCGTGGTCTCAAGCCAGGCCGTACGGCTGAACTTCTCCCAATTGCGGACGAGAAAGCCAGTCGCACGGAGCGTATTCGGATCGGTCGGAGCGACTTCATCGCCGGCCAACATTTCGGTGGCCATGCGGTCGTAACCCTTGTCGGCATTCAATGATTCAACGATCCAATCGCGCCACCGCCAGATGTGCGGGGCGCTATTGCGAATCTCTTGCTGGTAGCCGGACCAATCGCTGTACCGCCACACGTCCATCCAGTGACGTGCCCAACGTTCGCCGTATTGCGGACTGGCCAATAGACGGTCGACAACCGCCTCGTAGGCAGTGGGCGAATCGTCGGCCAGGAAGGCCGCGAATTCGTCGCGCGTAGGAGGAAGACCGACGAGATCGAGATAGACTCGCCGTAACAGCGTGGCTTTGTCGGCTGCCGGCACGGGACTTAGCCCGTGGGACTCCTGGCCTGCGGCGACAAACGCATCGATCGGATTACGAACCCACGTCGTGTTCTGAATCTTGGGCACGTCAGGGCGAACCAGTGAATGATAGGACCAATGGTCGCGCGGATCGACTAGCGGTGTTTCCACGGTTGCGTGTGCGCCCTCATCGATCCATTTTTTGAAGAGCGCGATTTCGTCGGGTGTTAGAGCAGCCCCTTCGTCTTCCGGCGGCATGCGGCTGCCGGATTCACCGGTCAGCATGGAAACTAGATAGCTGTCGGCCGACTTCCCGGGCACGATGGCCGGGCCGGCATCGCCGCCAGCAACTAACAAGGCCGCGGTGTCGACGCGCAACCCCGACTTCTTGCGGAGGGCACTGTGACAGGAGTAACAACGGGCGGCCAGAATCGGCTTGATCTGTTTGACGTAGTCGACCTCTTCACCTGCCACGATAAGTGGAAACAGGATCGAGTGAAACGCAATGAGAACGCTCAACCGTCTCATGCTACGCCTGTAGGTGGGTTGGGTCGGCCAGACGCACAACGAAGATCGCGGCGCCGAAGGTGGGATATGCCTATGATCTTAACCGTACTGCTAGCTGGTTGCAAACAGTTTGGCGGCGGTTGTGTTGAAACGCGGCGACGTGGCACTTCTTCAAACTTTGTCGGCCAGCGACATGGCCTGCTCGAAGTACTCCTGTAGCCGCAAGAACTCGCGGCAGTCGCCGCCAAGATCGGGATGGACGCTCTTCACCTTGGTGCGATAGGCGGAAAGAACCTCGTCGGTAGTGCAGGGGAGTGTAAGACCAAGGGCTTCGATGCAACGCGGCCGCCGGTCGTTTCGAACCCAGCTCGGCAAGTCGAGGCGGTAATGGCTGATTACGACGAGTGCGCGACGTAGAGACCGCAGGTAATCGCGGATATCCAGGGCCATACCGACATAGCCAACGACCAATACACCAACAATCAAAAGCAGATAGGCAATGGTGACAACCCCATCGATCGCGTCCGGCCAGACATGTTGCTGAGAAGCGGCGGAGGCAGTCATGGGGCCGATCGATCGTCTAGGCTGGAGGGTTAACCACCCTATTTTAGCCAGCCGCAAAGAAGCGGCCCGCGGCTTTTTCGATCTGCTAACAACAAATGGAGCCGAAGGGACTCGAACCCTCGACATCTAGCTTGCAAATTTGGCCATGTACAACCGTATATTAAGAGTTTTCTTCGGCATTTCAGGTGTCAAACAGCGATTGTAACGTACCAGAGGACCATTGCAAGCCATTGCACTATTTGTCGAAGAATTGCGGTAGTTTCAGAAAAGGGAAAAGCGCAAACCGGTAGTATACCGTTTTGGCTTTCGCGCATGAGAACGCCGCAGAACCTCGTTGAAACCCTGCGGCGCTTTCGTTAAAAGCCGCCCGCCGCCGAGTTGGCGGGATCTAGTGATCGCGACGACGGGACAGCCGGG
>CAZJWY010000079.1:0-22743 GCA_964549545.1 uncultured Planctomycetaceae bacterium
GTCGTCACCGTTGATCACGCCGTCACCGTTACCGTCGGCGCCGGTGTACATAGTCACTGTGTTGCCCAGCGTCTTCCGCCACACGACATAGTCTGCCGCGTCTACCATGTCGTTTCCATTGTAATCGCCATCAAGATAGGGCGGATCGGCGACACCCGGCGAACCATGGATATTGGCACTTCGCCGCCAACCAGCCGAGGTTCCCCAATTGCTGATGGCAGCGAGTGGATCCACGACAACCATTGAAAAGCCTTCACCATCGGCCGCCGGGATCCAATCGTCATCGAGAAAGGTGAAATCATGAATCGTCTGCCCGCCTGCGTCGACGAGCACAATGCGCTCGCCGCTGTTGCTTAAATTTCCGGAGTACTCTCCGGCGATCGGCACGGACTCGCCATATCGAGCTACGAAGGCGGCGCGATTCTTTACCAGAACGATGTATTGGCCGGGCTCGACGACCATCGACGGAAAAGTGAACGTAATGCCGGTGGTAAATGCAACATTTTGAAGGTCGTTGATCGGATTGCTGCCGATATTCGTCAATTCGATAAACTCGTACGCTTCAGAATCCATGATCGTGCTGCCAGGAGGCGGATCAGCGGGATGGTAGTGCAATTCCGTGATCCGTAGCGAGTCGCGAGGCGACGCGATACCTGCTGTAGTTGTCACGGTAATAGAGTCGGAATGGACTAGCTCTCCGCGCACATTGTACGCATCGAGAATTAGGTTGTTGACGCCAGGATTTAACGGCACAACGGTTTGCCAGTTCGTAAAGTTGGATTGCCCGTCCACAGAGTTGTCCCAGGTCAACTCCAAGGGTTGTGAACTTCCGCGGACGCGGACTGTGTGAAAGTCGACATACCCAGTGCCTCTCAGAGTGACGCTTGAGGTGGAAACTGAGAAGGGATTGCCGTTGTTAGTCGTGATATTGAACTGCGTTGACGCCGGAACATAGCTATGAATCTGGTCCAACACGCTATTGCGACGTTGATTGATGTAGTTGATCTGATTGAGGAAGGTCGGGTCTTGTTGGCCAACTTGATAGAAATAATTGATCCATTCGGACATATAGTCCGTCGTGAACTCGTTCATTACGAGGTCGTAGAGGTGTGAAAAGTAAGTGTGATCGTTGGTGTATGTAAACAACAGTTTTCTCAGCGGCGCGCTGGCTGAGCCGGGGTGGATTGTCGAGGTCGCAGCCAAGCGGAACGATTCATCCCAATCCCAGGGAAACATCAGGACCTTGTTGTCCGAAGGCCGAACGTAGAACGCAATATTGTGAGGATTTCCTGCTGTGGCCAATGAATCGCTTACTCCCATCACGGTCGCCGCCGCGAAGGTGCGCAGCCATTGGTCGACGTCAATGATGGAGGAAATCGCATTGATGAAGGCTTGGCCAGATAAGCTGAACGCCTTGTTCATCTCGATGATCCGACTGTAGTCTTGCTCATCGCGGTTGTTCTTAAGGAGATTGTTCCAACGATAGCGATCGGGGTCGTTCCCTAAATCCCGCGGCAGAGTGCTAATATATCCAGTGGCATTTTGATTCTTAGCGCCCTCGACGGTTCCATCGACGGTCGTATCTGTGTAGTAAACAAGTTCATACTCATAGAGGTTGCCCTCAGAACCGTCTGAGTAGCTTTCATCAAGAAAGTCATCGCCGTAGCGCGCGAGTTGCAAAGCATCGACACCGGAGTGCGCGGTATTCGGTGACACGACGAAGACGAAATCATCGTAATTGCTGGGCAGGCCATGACCGGCATGATTCAGAATCTGATTTACAAGCAACTGCACTTGCTGCTGCCCACTTGAGGATCCGGATCCGCGACCGGAGGAATCCAGCGAGATTTCCTCATACACTCCGCGGAACAGATGATCCGGATTGAACTCGATCTCGTAACTTCCACCCCACGTTGAGCTACCCCGGCTGGCAGAGCTGCCTTTGAGACGCAGTCCAACATCGTAAAACACTTCGCTATTGTTGTAGATGATCGTCGCGCCAATATGCTGATTGCTCATGATGTTCGTTATCGCGAGCATATTCGCGGCTTCCGTTGCACGAGCAACGATTCGAATCGACTCGATGGGCGTCGTGGGCCCAATTCCGTCGTTGACTTCGTACATCGCGCGCGAGCTGGGACCAGCCGCGGGAAAGGTCGACAGCGCTCCGGCACTATCTTCCCCTTGAATATAGAATTGCACAGCTGCGCCGGCCGCTTGGCCCGGTATCGTGCCGATGTACTGTCCATCCGGTCCGAGCGTCATTTCTGTGGGGACGAACTCGCCTTCTTCGACGGAATAAAACAACGTCATTGCGGCAATTCCGTCGGGATCCTTCGCCCGCACGGAAATCGTGACCGGTTGATTTGCCGCGGGGAGTACCGGCCCGTGCTTGAGGTCGCTGTAGGTCGGGCCGGCGTTTGCAACAAAGGTCGAATTCTGGGCGCCAGGAGTTCCGTTATGATGAGGAACTTCGATCGCGGTGGTGTCGCTCACACGGTTGAAATAGAGCCGGCTGTTGATCTGGGGTGATCCGGTGATCCACTTTGCGCGGAACGAAATCTGATACGACGTACCGATCTCAATCGCAGTATTTCCAACTAACGTTGTACCGGCGTTGTTTCCTTCGTGGTCGGTTCGTCCGGTGGCAACAAGCCTCAACACTTTATTGGCTGCATTTGTCGGATCGACGACAACAGTTCCACTGTGATTTCCGATGATTCGCCATTTCTGGGGCGATGTATCCACTGTATCGCTTTGAAATGTTCCATTTTGAATGAGCTGTGTCTGCGACGCGGTTCCTGGGTTCCTGATCACGGAGACGTCGTCAATTAGCATTTCTCCGCTCTGAATGAAACCAAACAAGAACTCGTTCCAAACGTTCGCCGGTCCCGTGTCAGACGCAGCAACCATCGTGTAAGTATACGTATTCCAATTGCTCTTCCCGCTTTCGAGGCTGGGCGACCATGCCTCTGCCTTACTGTTATCCATGTACGGAGAACGTAGTTCGAGGCTTGATCCACCGCCGTCGGCAGCTTCGTGCCAATTGGCCGAGTCGTAATATCTCACGCTATCGACAGGATTTCCTGCGTGATCCGTGAGAATGAGATTATCACTAGAGTTCGACAATGAACCGCTGAAATTTCCCACTATCGGAATGGAAGGATACTTTTGCTGCAGCACCGTGGCGTTTTTGGCCACAACAAGATAGCCTCCGGCCGGAATGGTCGTTCCGTTGGGAACCGTGTAAGTGATGCCGTCAGAAAATTTCCAGCCCGACAGATCCACCGCGGCGGAGCCCTTATTGTAGAGCTCAATCCATTCTTCGGACGATTCCGAGAAAGGAACCATCGGCGTCGGGGATGTTGTCACGAAGAGCTCGGCGCCCATCACAACATCGGTCGTCGAAGCAACTTGATGCACCTCAACCGACAAGCGGTTTAACCCAACGACAAGTGCGCTTTTCGGAATAACAATTCGTCCAACGTACGAAGCTTCGATTCCACTCGTTGCGACGGTGCTCCAACTAATCGTGCCGGACGGCATATTATATCGGAGGACTTCCACGCCATTCAGGTAGAATACGGCGCCATCATCGACTATGTGGCCAAGCGACAACTCGACGACATCGCTCAAATTGCCGTTGAATGTAAAATCGGTTTCGTAGTATGTCGTGATGATGGTGCCAGGCGCGTTCAAAGTTGTCCGAATCGGGTACGTACTCAAAACCGCCGGCGGTGTTGGCTCATGGGCCAGAATCGCCGGTCCCTGAAACCATGTGCTGCCGTTCACGGGATGTGCCGCGGCAGCCCAATTTGTTCCTAAGTTGACTCTCGCCTGGCTGTACCGCCATTGCGTTGTCGCATCGATGCCGACCACCTTCGTCGTATTCGCTAAGCCGCTGATGGGATAGTTCGGGATGGCGTGATACATGATCTCATTGATCACGATATCTGTGTTCAATTGAAAGACGTTCGCAGTCCCCGGCGTTGCTGTTGCAGGATAAAGCCATTCCAGGCCGTGGGACGTTTCCAGCCCGCGCACATTGGTGGTCACGCTGCGTGTATCGAGTAATTCGTCCGCTCCGGGTGACAGAAGATACAGTTTGTCGCCGTTGGCCGGGCCGAATCCGAGGGACGATTGATTGACCAATAGAATCTGCCCCGCGCCGATAGTTTGCGAGGGAAACGTGTACGTCGTGCCGGCGCCGGCCGAGGTTTTAATCTGATAGCCGCTCAGATCGATGCTCGACGTTCCCCGATTAACAATCTCGATCCAGAAGCCGCTGCTGCTCGCGGCTGGGATCTCGTTGAATGCCAGTGCTGGACCGAGGTTCACGCCGTTCGGAAAATTTTCAGTTCCCGGAGTTCCGTTAACTTGCCGGCTGGTACGCCAGCTAGCCGGGTCGCTGCTATTGGAGTATTGGTCAAGCTTTGCCAAACTGAAGCCTGAGCCGTCCGGCCCCTCTGGCCACGGCGCTTTGTCACTATACTCCACGACGCTGATCTCGCGCCCATCGCGATTCACCAGGCGAATCTCCTCTCCCGCATTCCCCAAACGATCGGCGAATGCGCCCGGTGCGACATTCTCGGCCCCGATGGCGATTAGCGATGCGGGATTCGAAGCGACAACCATGTAATCGCGACCGTGGATGACCGTCCCTTCGGCAAACGTATATTGGACGGCTCCTTCCAGACGCCATCCCGAGATATCCATATCGATCGACATTTGGTTGTAAAATTCAACCCATTCGAAGTTCGCTTCGACGACGGATGTCGTATCGGGGTGATACATGATCTCGTTGATTACAATCGAGCCGTCCAGCGTATAGCGTGGTTCGAGCAATTCGAATTGTAGACTAGGCTTTCGAAGTTTCCTGGAACTCAGACTTTGCCTGGCCATGTGCGACGAACGTTTTCTCATGGAAGCATATCTCGTTCTTTAAGTTTCATCGATGGTCAGGGACCAGGAGTGTCCACAGCGGTATATCCAGTCTTCGTTCAAACACATTCCCAGGAAACCGCGCTCCACGATCAACGATTCGGCGCTAATAGGCCGAGATCAGGAGTGACGTGGATTCAGCGGTCGGGGCGTTGTTCGCGGTCGCCGCAATCTCGATAACGGCCCCGCGCCACTCGTCTGGCAGTCGAACCCGGAGCCCCTGTTCGCTAAGTACGTTGCCGGTGCGTCGGCCTGCGACGGCGCCATTGCAAAGCACTTCGTAGAGCCGATTGGAATCCAACCCTTTCAAACGAAGTTGCTTCTCTTGGTCACTGTTTCCCAAACGATAGGCCAGGACGACGCAGGAGCGCGTGGAAGGTTGGTTATACTCCAACGCCATCCAGCCAGTGGGGTTGTACCCCGCTGCCGGAGCGTCCGTGAGGTGATAAACATCAGCGCCACGAATCGTAGTCCGAATCCGTTTGTAGAGCGCGATATTACTCTTTGCGCGTTCAATCGCATCCGGAGACCAGAGATCGAGTTGGCTTGAAATACCGAATTGGCCATTCATGGCGATACGGAACATGAAGTCCCACCATGCCGGATCGTTGGTCGATATCTTCGATCCGCTTCTCCACCGCTGATCCGGCTTGAGATCGCCGACCATCCAATGATTGCAGATTTCCGGGGCAAACTCGATTGTCGCACCGTACGCGACCTGTACAGAATGGCGTGGATTCACATTGTCGGAAATCCATGATGTGTGAGTACGCCGGGCGATTCCTAAATCCCAGCGTTGCCCTCCGCTCGAGCAATTCTCAATAACAACGTTCGGATATTTGTTGGCTACCTTTTCAAGCCACTCGTAGTAGCCCATCAAGTGGTCGTGAAGACGAGTATTCCCGTCTTCATTGCCGCGCTGGTCAAATCTGTTGCCAATATCGATGTTGTAATCGAATTTGAACCAGTCGATCTTTCCTTCCCGCATCAGGCGATCGAGAACAGACATCATCCGCTCGCGCACTTCGGGCCGACTATAGTCAAGATGCGCGCGATGCCCTCTTGTCAACGGTTGATTATCCAGTGTTAAAAACCAATTTGGGTGGTCGCGAAAAACTTCGGAATTGAGGCTCGCTACCTCTGGTTCGAGCCAGAGGCCGAACTTCATACCGTGACGATGGACAGCTTGAATCAGGGGAGTCAGCCCGTCGGGGAACGTTTGATGATTGACGACCCAATCGCCGAGATTCTTCTCCCAATTATTCGTGTTTTCCCGGTTTCCCGAGCAACAATACCAGTTCGCATCAATAACAAAGGCCTCACAACCGATGTCAGCAGCAAGTGGAATAAGATTCCCAATGTTTGTGGCGTCGATTGCGTCAGCCAGCGCGTACCACGTGTTGAACTGCACAAGCAGCGGATCGTTGGCTGGTTGGTGAGGAATGACATGCTGCCGCTGGAAGCGATGGAGCGCATTCACACCTGCACTGATGTCGGCCCCCTTGGCAACGGTCACCACTGCCGAGGGAACGCGGAAAGACTTCCCTGGGGAAATGCGAAGCGGGCCTCCATTATCAAACTCCATGCGAACGATGGCGGTTGCCGCGGCGCCATTGTTTTCAAAGCGGGCAGACCAATTCCCGGAGTAAGCCAATTGGGAGAAATAAGCGAGCTCCGTGTCGGCTATAAATAGCGACCACCAAGTGGAGAAATCGCGCGTGGAGCGACCTCGCAACCGGCTGCTAATCTTAAACCCCTGGCGTCCAATCTCCACGCTTTCAAGTCGCCGCTCGCCCGGGTCCGGTCCAACCAGGTACCGCAATTGGGCCTGTGCGCCAGGCAACGTGAGCGCGAGAGAGGCAATTTGCTGCACGACCAGCGGCGCTGTTCCCTTGTTTACCAGCACGATCTCATTCTCAAACACTCCCGTATCGGACCAGCCGATACATGTCACCTCGATTTCTACTGGTAACGTCGCATGTTTCAGTTTCGCGACGACGCGGGCGCTATCTTCGTGGCGCTCGGTGTGGACCGACTCGATCAATAGTTCCCGAGGCGGTACAACCTTGCCCTCAATGACCGCATGGACAAGCGGAGCTTGCCACCGGACCTCATCGGCGCTGATCGGTCCAAGCCAGTCCAGGAAGAGCGACTTATCTTCTTGATGCAGCCGCAGTAAATTTGCGCCGCTCTTGACGGCCCAACCGGCGCCATCGGCGTTCTCGATAACATCCGCTGCGCGGCAAGGTGAAGAATATCCGCTCCACAGCAGAACGAAGAACAAGAGCGGCTTAAATCGGCGGAATCTCATATCCAACAAACACCTTCCATAACGTCACGCCGTCCGCCGAATTGCCCTGCCCAATGCAAACGGCGGTACGGCGTCACGAATCAGCTGAGAGTTGCGTGCGGATGCACACGCATGCTAACGCAACGCTAGTTGCGAGCGCGTCGACTCCAGCATTGAAGCAGGGCCACCAATACGGCGGGCAACAAGCAGAGTATTCCGGGCTCCGGCACAGCCCCGCTATTGATACTTCCCGCGCCGGCAGCAGGGTTGCCGAAGTTCGTTCGCCACTCATCGTAATTAAACTGGTCGGGATTCTTACGCCACACAACATAGTCGGCCGCGTCGACGAAGCCGTCGAGATTAAAGTCGCCGGGCAAGCCGCCTTCAACTGTTAACACAAGCTGCATCGGGTGGGCGGAAGTGTTGGGGAATTCTGGGGTTGCGTTGTAGATGGTTTCCTTGTCGCCCCACCACCGAAACCCGGAGGGCTCAGGGCTCAAAATCCCCGCGTCAAAGAAAAACAGCGCAAATCGTTGGTTGGGGTTACTGATCGCGACGCGAGCATTAAGCGCGGCCAAGTCATTCGGTGTAGCGGGCTGAAAATCCTTGTACTCATTCGGCGTTTCGGCTCCCGGCGCCTCGTACCTGCCCAAGCTGTCCATCAATATTTCAGTGGCGCCCAAATTTAAGGCGGCTACGTAGCGATTCCACGTCATCGTCGTCTCATCCATACCGCCGTCAAATTCTGGTACATTTGGATCGGTATCGACGAGGTACAATTCTTGTGCAAATGGCTCTGGACGGTTGTAGTCACCATCTGTATCCGCAAACAAATACCCCCTTATGTAGGCGCTCGTTATGGTTTTGCCGGCAAGGCCACTCAAATCGAATTGGACCAAGGAACAATAACCTGATGGACCCGTGATGAGTCCGTTTCCGTCATTGTTGAAGACGGTGTTCCTGATTGTCGAGGTTCCAAAGCGAATATAGGTGTCTTGGCTGGCGAGGATAGTGATTTCCTCGGCCAAGCAATTGTCAGCGCTCCATAGAGCAGATGAACACATTATTCCGAGTAATGGAAACAGTTTGCGAATTGACATGAGCAGGATTCCTTGGGTGATGAGTCGTATCTCCATGAAAGTTGAGTCAACTATTGTCTGCCTTTTAAGTTCTTCGGATCGTAGTCGCCTGTTGTGTTTTTCACGGTAAACGGTTTGCCGCCATCCCATGTAAGGTTCAATACCACGTCGCTGGTCGGTCGCTCAATCACTTGCTCTAAACCCGACGATGAAGACGAGGCATATCTCTCGGGCGCATGCCAGCGATAGCCGGTGTGGCCAAGCTGCTCGCTGGCGTTGACTTCTACGCGATGTTTCGCGACGACGACCCCTCCATCCTGGCCGAAGTCGAATCGCCCCTCGGCGCCGATTGTTGCGAACGAGGGTCGTCCGCCGCCGATGGGTATGAAACGCACACTGCCGACCGTCAGTGGCGCGCCATCAATAAGAACTTGTCCGGAGACGGGCACTCGGTCGTAGCCGTCCTTTTGACATCCGGTGATCATCGCGCACAATAACACGCTCGCCAAAGCGGCGTTTAGCAGTCGATCCGCTGATTTGATCCTGAATTCGCGCATGAGACGTTGCGTTTGGCTTACGGCCTAGGCGGCTGCGAAGCGGTCGTGGCCAATTCCTGATACAGGTCGAAGTCAATGTCCTCTGCGACAAATTCAATGTGCCCGTCGCCATACAAGAAGTTGCCGCCTTTCGCTCCGTGGTCGCTTCCGAAGGCGCCATTAAGTCTTCCCCACGGCTCCGTGCGATAAGCCCCAAGGCCGGGAGGAGTGTTCAACGCATTGGTAGTCGTTCTCAGCGTGCTTTCATGACACGAAGCGTAGGCCCACAAGCTGTAGCCGTCGTTCGTATCGCCGCCCTTGATTTCGCCGGCGGCAAACGTTTTGGCTAGTCCGTCCGTGATATGTTTGGGTTTCTTTCCGCTAGCCTGGCTGAACATGCCGGTGTTGCCGCACAACGTCACTGGCCCACGGTCTGTTCCGCCGATCAATATGGTCGGCCCATACGTTCCGTGGCAGAGAGCGTAGCTACTGGTTCCCGATACGGTCTCGATCACGGCAAAACCAGGCTTTCCGACGCAACCTTCGCACGTCGGCCGCGCCTGACTCGACGGGCAAACCAGCGTCGGCGGCCGCATCCGGACCACCGCGTTTTTATCTGGATTCGTTTCCCATTTTGGTGATTGGCCCCAGTTGAAGACCCCGCCGGCCTCGAGGTGGGCCATGGCGTACATTTCTTGCTCTTCCATGTAGGGAAGCATTATGACATAGCCGCTAGAACCGTCATCGCTGAAACCGCTGTCGCCGGCTTTCCCGGCTGGGCAGCGGCAGGGGGCGGCGTTCGATTCGCAGCCATGTCGCCCCGGCGGAAATTCGCCGCGTGCGCCCAAATAGTTGTGCATGGCAAGGCCGACTTGTTTCATGTTGTTCACACAAGAGGCCCGCCGCGCCGCCTCGCGCGCCGCTTGAACGGCCGGCAGTAACAATGCTACGAGGATGCCAATGATGGCAATCACCACCAACAATTCGACCAATGTAAACCCGCCCGCCCTGCAACAGATGGCTCGCCCGACGGATTGCCGAGCCACCAGGCGGTCGCTTTCCATCGTCATGTCCATATTCCTGATTCCTGTGGGTTATGCTCCCAAGCGAATGTTGGTCATTCGAGCCATATACGTCAGCCAGCCAGCCAGCTTCGCCGGGCGTATGTTTCGCCGACGAACGCGATACCCGAGGCCGACCAAACCTCCCATCAAGGCGATTGCGGTGGATGATGGCTCGGGAACGACGACATCCTCGACTTCCAGCACAAGCTGCATCGGGTGGGCGGAAGCGTTGGGGAATTCTGGGGTGTCGTTGTAGATGGTTTCCTTGTCGCCCCACCACCGATACCCGTCGTCGAGCCCGCCGTCAACGAAAAAGAACGCATATCGCTGTGCTGGATTTGTGGTCGTGACACGACCATTAAGCAAGACCAAGTCAGCTGCGGAAGCAGCGGCGAAATCATGGTAAACATTCGGAGTGGATGGGCCCGTAGCTGCGTAGTCGCCCAATGTCCCCATCAATTCTTCAGTGGCTCCATTCCCCGCATTCAAGGAGTTTGCGTAGCCATTCCACGTTATCACACCCTCAACCGGCACCAGGCCGCCGTTGAAAGTTGGATCATTTTCATCGTTGGGTACAACGAGGTACATTTCTTGTTCAAAATTATACAGAGGACTGTTGTAGTCACCATCTTTATCCGCAAACAAGTACCCCCTTATGTAGGCGTTCGTTATGGTTTTGCCGGCAACGCTACTCAAATCGAATTGGACCAAGGGAGCATAACCTGCTGGACCCGTGATGAGTCCATTTCCGTCGTTGTTGAAGTTGGTGTTCCTAATTGTCGAGCTTCCAAAGCGAATATAGGTGTCTGCGACGGCATTGAGAGTGACTGTCTCGGCCAGGCAATTGTCAGGGCTCCATAGAGCAGCAGAGAACACTATTCCGAGCAATGGAAGCAGTTTGTGAAATGACATTAGCAGCACTCCTTGGAAGGTGAGGGTAAAAGATAAGTTCAGAGATTCAAAAGCTTTGCGAAGCATGGCAGTGCAGAGCCGCGCGCCGTCAAACTTCAACTTGATAAGGGGACGACACACTGACAAACGCGACGACGTTATAGGCCGTCGCGGCTTAGGCCGACGGCGAAACGACTCAAAAAGGCCACCTGACTCGTCAACGAGCAACAAAGGAAAAGCATGAGGTCCGAGAAGAAGCCCCGAATGCCTCTTCGTTGGGTTACCACAGAAGCATTGTAAATTGTTTACAATGCTTAGGTCAACTAAATTATTCGAGGGATTTACTCTTTTTTGGGAGCTTCCGGGCGAAGCGAGAGTTGCTAGTTTTCCGAGATCGAAGTTGGTTTGGAGCCACCGCTGCGAAAGAAGCAGGCGGCTTCGGTGCCGGCGAAAATGGCGGGGCGAACATTTTAAAGTTCGGAAGAACGAAAAACCACTCGGTTTTCCACGCGTATCTCCACATCCTTCAAGAATGGCCGGATTTTCTCCAAATCGGGCGAAACTCCAAGGCCGGGTACCTCGGGTAGTCTTACGTAGCCGTCGTGGTCCGGTTCCAGCGACCGGCAATGGAATGCACGAGCTATCGAGGCGGGGTCGAAAGGATACTCACACAGGTCATCTGATTTGTAACCGGCGAATGGTTGCATCGATGCGCTCAGCGCCAAGTGATTCGTAAACGTATGATTGACGAACTGAACACCGTGGGCATGGGAGTAATCGGCGGCTTGCTTGGCGGCTGTAATTCCGCCTACACGCCCGGAATCGATTTGCATGTAGTTCAGTTTGGCAAAATCGACCATGTTTTTGGCTTGGTGAAAGTTATGGCATCCCTCGCCGCCAGCCAACTTGATGCCATCCGCCACTTCCGCCAACTGTCGATAGGCGCCCATTGCCGAATGAACGAACGGCTCCTCGAGCCACACGGCGCGTACCGCGCGCAGCGAGGGAAGCCGCTGACGAGCAAGATCGACGTTGTCGTCCCAGATTGCACCGGCATCAACAAGCAATACTCCGTCCTCACCGAGGCCTTCGCGAGCAGCCACAAGCTGATCCGTATCATCTGCAAGCGAACCGCGGCCGAACGGCCCCCAGCCGAATTTTACGGCCCGAAAGCCGGCTCTCCTCGTCTCCCTTGCCTTTTCGAGGGTGAGTTGCGGCGTTTGGCCAAAAAGCAGCGAGGCATAGGCCGTTTTTGGATATGCCTTCTCGAACGCTAGGAGGCGATAGACCGGCTCGGAAAGCTTTTTTCCCAGCAGATCCCATAGCGCCACGTCGATGCCACTGAGTGTGTGATCGGCCTGCAAGAGATCCAAACAGTTGGCTCGCACTTGCGCGTGAATCCGCGCAATGTCGCGTGGATCGCGCACTTCCTGGCCCAACACGGAGGCGGACACCGGCTTGCAGGCCGAGTGGGATATCGGGCAATTCCACGCGGCCATCGATACCAATGGCGACGCATCGCACTCGCCCCAGCCCACGTGTCCATCGGCGGTGATTCGCACCAAGAGCGCGTCTTGGCTGCCGTCCCCGACATCGCGGATTGCAGGCATAGCCAGGTAGAAAAAGTCAACGGATTCAATTCTCATCGGATGCGTTCACCACAGCCAAAAGTACAGGCCACCAAACGTGATAACCAAGAGCAGCCACCAAGTTGCCACGCTTGCGACCCACGATGTATTTATATCCGACCTGAGCATGGAATGATCCCACATGCCCATGCGAGCCGTCGAAGCACGTGCGAGCGGCCAACCGACGAATACGAAAAAGGCGGCTACTACGAGCAACGACACGACCACTGAATTCCAAGCCGCGATGCCGGTGGCGGCAACGACGGTTATTACGCCAGCGACCCAGCGAATGGGTGACGTTAGGCGAGAGGTGAAAATTAGCATCCACGCCCAGCTGATGAGCATCACTCCGCCTGCCAGCACCAAAGAGTTCTGCATATTCGGCGGCAAAAAAAACCTGCCCTCGTCGGCAAGTATGCCGTTGGTAATCGTCAGCGGGACTGTAAGTATCGATAACCAAATGCAAGCCAGAGCGCCCGTACGACTTGGTTGTCTCCACAGCGCCGCGCAGAAAAACACGACGACGATTGGCGCAGCCATCGGCGCCCATACATCCTGTGCATAGCGAAAGATGCTGCCCCAATGCATGACGACGGGAGCTAGCAGGGCGCCCACGAATAGCGCCGCCACGCCCGACCAACGGCCGACGCGAACCAGTCGTTTCTCCGACCAATTGCGTCCCCAGCGGCGCTGAACGATATCCAATGTCACGATTGTCGAGGTCGAATTGACCAGGCCCGATATCGTTGACATGATTGCGCCGACGATGGCGGCGGCGACCACCCCTCTTAGGCCGGGCGGCACCGTGGCCGCCACGACCGCGGGATAGGCGGCGTTGGAATCTGCTAGGTTCGGATTGATGACGCGATACGCCATACCGGGAAAGCATGTCGCGAATGGCAACAGAATTTGCAACCCTCCAGCGAACAACACGCCCATTTTCGCGTGCCATTCGTTTCGCGCGGCTAAGCAGCGTTGATTGATGTACTGGTTGGTCGCGTAGTACCACACGTTCGTGGAAAGCGCCAATACAATGAGCGCCGTCCAAGGAACGTCTGGGTGGGAAGCGGACGCGACTAAATGCGCGCGATCGCCTGTGCCTCGTACGGCGTCGAAGTCCCATCCAATCATGTTCATGCTGGCGCAAAAGACGTAGAATCCGCCGAACAGCAGCAGCAAGCACTGGAACGTGCTTGTCCAAGCTACGGCCCGCAATCCGCCGTAGACCGTGTAAACACCAGTAACCGCCGCCAACAACCACACCGCCGGCAGTTGCGGGATGTTCCATGTCGCGCTAAGCGCGTAGCCGCCGGTAAAATATACCAGCGGAAAATTCACCAGCACGAAGCTTGCCACCGAAAGATAGGCGTAGAGCGTGCGAACTTCGGGCCCGAACCGCCGTTCCAGGTATTCCGGCATCGTCGTGATGCTGTTGCGCAAATAAATTGGTACGAAGATCCACAGCAATATGGTTAGCGCCGGAACGACGAGCCATTCCCAGTTGACGGTCGGCATGCCGATTTTGTAGGCGTAGCCCATTTCGCCGACAAACTGTTCGGAGCTGACGCCGGCCGCGACAATCGAAAAGCCAATGACGTACCAGGGCAGCCGGTTGTCGCCGCGAAAATAACCACTCACCGACTCGTTGTGCCCCCGACCAGACATGACGCCGATCGCCAGGATGATCACGAAGTATCCGATGAACACTGCAAGATCGAGAGAAGAATACACGCAACAAACAGCCGACGTTGGCAGCCTCAGAAAGTAATAGAAAGTCCGCCATCCACGGTGATCACTTGCCCCGTCAGGTAGGACGAGTCAGGGCCGGCCAAGAACGCCGCCACGCCCGCAATCTCCTCTGGCTGCGCCGCGCGCCGAAGCGGCAGATGATGTCCCTCGATATAATTTCGCCGGAACCAATCCCCATCGAGCTCGTTGGTGCCGTCCGGTCGCACACTCATCGCCGTTCGAACGAACCCCGGTGCGATCGCGTTGACGAGGATGCCTCGCGGCGCAAGCTCCAATGCCAGCGAGCGACACAACTGGTTCAGAGCCGCCTTCGCGACCGCATAGCCGCTTCCTTTCCCTTCAACTCTTTCGCCATGGATTGACGTCACGTGAATGATCCGGCCGCCCTGCGGCATGAGCGGCACGGCCGCCCGAGTCACGAGAAGCGCGCCTCCCAGCATCGTATCGAGACAAATTCGCCAATCGGTGATCGAATCTTCGAGTGGATCTGACTCAACGCTGATTCCCGCGCAATTGACCAGCACATCGACCTTTTTCCAATTGTCGCGCACAGCATGAGCGATTTGATTCGCAACTCGGGGATCGCTATAGTCACCCGCGCAAACGATATGCGACCCTGCCGATAGCTGATTGATTGCTGCGTGAAGCAGCGATTCACGTCGGGCGTTGAGACATACGTCGTATTCATCGGCGGCGAAACGAACCGCTGTCGCCAGTCCGATCCCAGATGAAGCGCCAGTAATGATGGCTTTGCGGCGTGTCGACATGGGATCGCCTATTACTCGCACGGGCCAGCGTAGATGGATACATCGGTTTCTAAGATCTCCCCGACCGCCAACCGGCTGCAACGGCCATTGCTGATTGCGTCGTTGACACTCAATGGCATCGTCGTGCAAGGCTCTAGAATGACGGTGTAGTGACCTTCGAAGCCTCCATAGGATGCAAACAACCAGACGAACGGAAAGACGGACATATCAAATCGGTATTCGAACTTCGAATGTTGCGGCGGCCGAGTCCACGCGACACGTCCCTCGGTGAGCTTGTAAAGGAAGAAGAAATCGACCGTGTTGTTCTTCGCGGGAACAATATCGACTCGCTGCCCGTCAATCTCCGGCCAGGAAAAAGGACAAAGCCGATCAAATCGTGAATAGGCCAGATCGACCACTTGAGCTTTTCGTGCGGGGCAATCGATTATGTCACCGGGCGATACAGGCATGGCGGCATGAAGCTTCCAAAGGAAATGCCGAGCAGCCTCACTCTCATTTACGATGCGGTAATGCAAATCAACTAGGGGAGCGTCGTGCCGCAGCGTAATCCGCCGGTAGTAGGAGAGCCCGCACCGCGGAAGCCGTCCCATCACGATCAACGCGTCGTCCTCCATATGCCACTCAAGAGGCGTCGTCCACAATTCGCCGTGGTCGGGACACTCGACTCCATCAATTGTTTCCGGTATGTCGTTCGGAAGCAGTTCGTCGATCCCGCCATAAAAATTGGGATCGTAAGGGCTCCCAGCCGACTGAAGCGCAAGCGGCATGTTGGGGTTATTCCAGAGAAATTCCTGGTCGCTATCGAGATTCCGAATCCGAATGATTCGTCCACCTATTCTCGGGGCCACGTCGACTTCGAGCTGTGGCGACCGCAGGCGAACCACTTCTGGGCTGAAGGAGTCGCTAACCTTCACGATTTCGGTCTCTTGCGAAGGGCCCGGCGATGCGGCGCGTCTGACTCGATGTGGTCTCGCAATGCCGCCACTGCGGCGTCGGCATCACCGTTCCGGAAGACACTAACCAGATTTCGGTGCTCTTGATAGATCTCCATCGCGTTGGCGTATTTTGGATTGTTCTCGCGAAAGTGAGTCCAAATTCGAGCGACCAGCACCGACCATATGGCCAACAAGTCTTCTTGACCGGACCTGCTCAAGATCGAACGATGGAAGGCAATGTCTTGCTCAGCAATCTTGGCAAGATCGGCTCGCTCGCAAGCCGACCGAAGTCGACTTAGTATCGCCTCCCATTGGACAAAGTCGCTTTCAGTTACCTCACTAATGAAACTACGAAGCGCAAAGGTCTCGATGGTGCGGCGGATCGGTACGACGAGTTCTCGAACGACATCAGGAGTCGGCGGAGCGACGCGAACCCCCCGATTGGGAGTGCCAGTCAGGATTCCTTCATAGGTCAGCTGTTGCAACGCCTCACGGATCGGACCGCGACTGACACCGAAGTGCGACGACAATTCGATTTCGCGTAGTGGAGTGCCCTCCACCAATCGTCCGGCCAGGACTTCGGAACGAAGTCGATCGACGATTTGATCGCGCAAGCCGCGAATCAACCCAGTTTCGATATTTCTTCCCATAGCGCGCCGAAAAATTCCGATGAAATTTGCGAAAAGGCAGAATTTATCTTCGTTGGCAGTTCAATGAGGATCCGAACAACGTAATCATCACGAAGTGATAGAAGAGTTCATCATTGCCTGGAAATACATATAAAGTGACCGCTTACCATTACGAACCGTTAGAACGCCGCCCGAGATTTAGCGTTACTCGCAGTACGAATCAACCCATACCCTGCGTCGATGGATGGTTTGCAGCCCTGCAAAGCGCCAAATCACTAACTAGCCTACCCCGACGAATTGTTGATTGTCAACAATTCAATGCTATCGGGTCTCCAATGTAATGAGCGGGCACGGACATTGGCTGGCGAGACGAGTGTGGCGAACGGGGAAACTCCGCCACGCAGTTTAGGGGACTTTAAACGTAGGTCGCGTGTTCGAATCCGGCCGAACTCAGCGCTTTTTGCCGCAATTTTGTAAAGTAGCTGATTGGCAAGCGTTTGGATTCCCGTGGGAAGTTTTGAGTTTTGCGATCAGTTGGATCGGAAGTCAGAGGGGTTTGCGGGTCGGAGATATTGGGCAAAGACACTGGACCGGCGGAAGAATTGCCTCGTCCCCAAGCTAGGCAGGCTCGATAGCTGGGGATGCAAGTGAAGCCGTGCGGCGTGGGACTATTAGACGCAACTACTTCGATTCGTTCGCGCGCTTCAAGTACGCCGGATCGGAATCGCCCATCGTTCGCTTACGGAAATTTTTCAGGCGATGAAAGGTTAAAAAGTTGGCGTCATGCGCCAGGTGCGCACCGCCCAATCCATCGTCGTAAGCCGTTCGTGAGACGACGATCATGTCGTCCCGCTCGAATAGCCAATCAACATATTGAAACGCGTGGGTAGAGGCGTCCGGGTGATAGAGCACGACACTCCGAATGAGCCATTCGCGCAGGTTTGGCGAGCTGGCAAGAGCCAACGTATTGCGGGTGGCGGCCGGCTTCAATTTACTTTCGAATTCCGGTACCACATTCGCCAGCGTCCAATACAAGCTCGTCTGCTTGTCGTATCGAATCGTGAATTTCTTGGATCCTCCCGGGAATTTAATAAAGTCATGTGTTGGATCGAAGGTGGCTTTGGTACCATCGTCGCTCACGCGTACAATCGCTGCTCGTTCACCCGTCGCCAAACAATCGACTCGTAGAATGTTTACGATCCCCTGTCCGGGAGTCACGACAGCGTTGCCCTCAAGCCACCCGTTGAAGTTTCTATCGAGCCAACTCGCGTCGCGAGGCAAAGCATTGCTGAATGTCCAGTTCGAGGCCTTGAGCAAATTGGAGTCGATCGGAGCGCTCATTACCATTGCGCTGTAACGTTGCCCCCACACGTCTCCATTGCTGGCATCTTCCACAGCTCGCCACACTCGACCATTATGAGTGATGACCGGCACTGGCGCCGTGTGATTCTCGCCTTCACGCAGCACCCCATTTTCGGAATTAGTCGGCGTCGTCCAGCTGCTGCCCCGATCGGTCGAGCGAAAAATTACGACTTTACCGTGATGCTTATTCGTTCCTAACAGGTAGACATGGTCGTTCTGCGTGAAGATCGAGGCCCAAAACAGGCCATTGAACGAGCGCACGTGTGTCCAGGTCCTGCCAGCATCTTCCGAGCGATAGAGTTGCGAGATTGCCGATTCGTGTTCAGTCGAGCTGGGCCCGAACTCATCGTACTTTGCGAGGTAAACCCCATCGCTCACGATGGCTATTCCCGGCGATCCGATGTACTTGCCGGTGCTCTTCGGATAGTGCGCGATCACTGTACCAGGCACGCGCGAAAAGTCAGGCGATTTTGCATCGGCGGGTAGAGCATTACAACAGTATAAAATAACGAGTGACGGGATCAAAAGACGTGAATGCATTGCTTATAGTTTCCTCGACGATGTGCGCCGACGAGCTTCATTTTGCCCGTCCCGTTTTCGTGTCGATCTCCAGGCCCAGTTGCTCGTCATCTTTTGTATAGAACACGTAGCCGAACATCATTTCCTGATATGTTTGTTGACCGTCGCGTACGGTGGCTGAGGGGTCTGGATTGTACGGATTAAACGTTGAATTATCGAAGTGAGCCAGGCACTCGAACTTGGTTCCAGCGGGAAACTTCACGTTGCCGTATGGCAAGTGATAGGGCATTTGCCAATCGAAATTGTAGTTGGGCACCATCAACAGGGTGACTGGATCGAGCTGCGGCGGTGTTGCGCGAAAAGTAACATCCTTGCCGCGAACGTGCATGTGCGCAAAAAAACCAAACAGCGTCACGTCGTCCGACACAGTCTTTGTACGCGAGACCGGAAAGTGCGCCGCGAAGGGCGAAATGGCAAATTGCCGGTTACTAAGTTGCAAATAACGTAACTGTTTCTGCACTTTATAGCGAGGAAACCGCAGTCCGACGCGCAGCATGGTCTTCTCGGGCTTCCCGGTCGTGGTCAAATGGATTTGCAATCCGACGACGGAACCTGCCGGGATTTTGGCCGCCACGCCGTGCGCCAGTTGCATCGGTCCCACGCCGGGCACATAGCCGGTGATTAACTTGGCATTCATTACGTCCGTTCCGATCGGCACGTATCCCAGATTCGAGTGATGGACGACGCGTGGGTTGCTCGGTTGCACTTCCACCGACTGGATCCAAGTGTCGTTCAGAAACACTGTCGGCAATAGGGTATACTTGTAGTCGACATATCCGTCGGCCGGCACATCGTACGTTAATGGTGTGTTGAGCACGATATCTGGCTCTTCCATCTGCCAAGATTTTTCCAACCTCGTATTATCGGCGGCTACGCGCGGCTCCACTGCTGGCGAATTCTTTGTGTCAATTGCGGCCTCGTGGTTCTCGTCGCGCGGTGCGCCCGCATGCGCCCAGTCGAGCAGAATGCGGCGCTCCGCCTCCGGCATGGTGCGATCATTCGTGAACGATCCGAACCGAGGGCTGGCGTACCACGGAGGCATTCGCCCTTGCTCGACCACTTCCGCGATCATCGACGCGTTGGACGCGACGTCATCGTAGGTTTGTAACGGGAACGGCGCTGCCGTTCCGGGGCGATGGCAACTTTCGCAACGCCGCTCAAGGATGCCTTTGATTTGCCGCGTGAAACTTATTTTTCCGTTTCCTTTCTCCTTCAATGGTTTCGAGATCAAGCAGCCGTCAACGGGGGTTTCTTGAACGACAATCTCTTTGCCAGCCAGCAGCGACTGTATCGCGTCATTTAACTCTGAGCGGGTCGCGACGGGCGCGGCGCCGCTCAGCCGGTAGCTATTGTCAATTCGACCACGATAGCGCAAGCGGAAGTCCGAATCGATCAGCACGGCCGTAGTCGTTCGCTGCACGCCGCATGCCGCCACGCAACTACCGTCCGTATCCTTTACAAATGGGAAAGGAACATCATGCACAACTGCTTGAGTGGCGATGTCTAGAAGCGAATCGGTCGGCCCGACATTCACGGCTACGAATTGCACGCCTTGTTCGCGAAACTTGTCATCCAGATCCTTGAGCCGCGGCAAATACTTTTGTACTAAGGGGCATGTTGTATTGGTGAAGACCAGCACGAATGCGCGCTTCGGAATGGGATCTTTCTCGCTGACGAAGTCGCTCAGCGAGCGAGGCAGAAACCGAATATCAGTAAAGGTGATTTGGCCAAGCTTATCGCCTATCCGCACCGGTGCATGTAGAGCCATTTCTCCGCCTGTCGCGCAACTAGCGCTCGGCAACAAGGAGGCGAGCCACCATGTCACGCACCAAACCGGCGATGAGGTTGAGAGCCTATGATTACCCACTTGCAGTTGCTCCCCATGGAATGGCAGTACTTTTCTTGATAACCTAAAAAAGCGTCCAAATAGTATGATACAGACTAGCTGAAATTTGTGAACTGGGCGTTTCTTAAGCCCTGACGCTGCTCGCAAGGTTTTTCGATGAAGTTGGTCACGATCACAAACTTTGGCAAGAACCGGGCTTTTACGCCAAATCGAGTGCATGCACCACGCAGTGAGGGCGAACTATTGGAAATCCTTCGGCAG
Source organism: uncultured Planctomycetaceae bacterium (assembly GCA_964549545.1). GTDB lineage: Bacteria > Planctomycetota > Planctomycetia > Pirellulales > Lacipirellulaceae > JABDGM01. The sequence goes on from CAZJWY010000079.1 coordinate 20,558, forward strand.
TGCCGCGGGCGACGAATTCGCACAATCGGTCGGCTTCATTCGTGGAGCGAAGTACTCATCTGCGACGATGTCTTACTTGACCTCTGCCACATGAATGATGTTCAAGTTGAGAATAGACACGGCAAAACTTGGGTGACTGTTGGGGGAGGTTGCCAGATCAAACGACTCCTCGCCGAACTTGAGCGGCAATCCGCGGGCATGCTCCCCGCAATTGGCCTGATCACGGCGCAAACGATTGCGGGCGCAATTTCGACTGGAACGCACGGTTCCGGTAATCACGCAATTTCCCAATACGTCGAGGAGTTGCGCATTGCCACGTACGACGCGGTAACTGGGGAACCGGTCATCCGAACGATCAATTGCCGCAACGAGTTGCGGGCGGCACGATGCTCGCTGGGAGCGCTTGGCGTGATAGTTTCGGTTAGTTTCTGGTCTCGACCGCAATATTTCGTAGAAGAACACTTCCGACGTTACGCAGCTCTCGAGGATGTCGTCGCTGCCGAGCAAAACTATCCGTTGCAGCAGTTTTTCTTGCTGCCCTGGCTGTGGCAATACTATGTCCAACATCGCCGCGAAACAACGCAACGCCGTCTCGGCTTCGTTCGCTTGTACAACTGGTACACTTTTTTGGTATTCGATATCCTGCTGCACTTGTTTGTCTTATTCATAGTTCGTGTCCTGCGAAGTTCTAACGCGGTTCAGTTTTTCTTCCGGAACATCGTATCGCACACCGTGATTCAGAATTGGGCCGTCGTCGGCCGGCCGCAGCAACTGCTTGTCATGAAGCACGAGCTATTTCGCCATATTGAGTGCGAAATCTTTGTGAAGCGGTCACGGCTCGTCGAAGCTGTTCGCTATGTGATCGGGTTGCTCAAGCATTTCGACGGCGATCCCGCCGCGATCGACCGCAAGTTTCGTGACGAGCTTTCGGCATCGAGCATTCTTCACGAACTGGACGAACGATGCGGAAGTTACACGCATCACTATCCGATCTGCATCCGCCGGGTGTTGCACGACGATACTTTTCTATCCATGGCCAATGACACTCTCGAGGACTCTTATGCTATAAGCTTCATCAGCTACGAGCGGCCGTCGCAACGCGAGAGCTTTCTGGCATTTGCCGAAATTCTTACTAAGACAATGGCCAAGCTTTTCGACGGTCGACCCCATTGGGGAAAGATCTGCCCGCTCACGTCTGCCGAAGTGAGGCGCCTCTATCCGGAATGTCCGCGGTTCCGCGCGATCGCTGGTCGATTCGATCCAGTGGGCGTATTTCAGAACGAGTGGTTGCGCCGTACGCTTTTCGATACTTGCGTCGATGGCGACGTAGCGGTACCACGTTCCAAACCGTGAGTCTCATTAGCTGGCGGCGTCAGATCGATGACTGATCCCAAGGCGGACAGACGATTTCTGGATTTTGTCGCGAACGCGAACTTACAGAGTCGGCAGACTGTCTGCAGAGAACGAAAACTCTTTAGCCGTGGTTCACTGTCGAATTGGCGAAGGATTAAGTCGGGCCGGACACATACCCGAAGCCATCCTAGAGTTTCGTCGCAGTATTGGGCTTGCGCAGCAACTTCGCCAACGGCCCAAGGGAACGAGTGCTCGAACCGCTTAGAAGTTGGCTTCGCCTTCTTCCTTTTCCGTCTTGCGGCTTTGGTAGTCGCCCTCCAGGCGCGCTTGAACGAAAGCATTGGCCGCTTCAAGAAGCTTGGCGCCTCGCGACAAATCATTCGCGCCGAGAAACTCCGAATTCTCCCAGGCGGAATCCTCGTCGCGACGGAAAGACCTCGTCAGCTTGACGCTGAACGTAGGCGGTCCGTCTCCGTTGGCGTTCGGGAATTCAAAGACCGCGACCGTCAGGGGAAACCCCTTCTTGGTCCAGGCAGGCCGCTGCTTACGGGCGCCGTCGTTCTTGGAATTCGCACTCTTCGTACTCGCACTTACCGTAGCCATGATATGGCTCCTTCTCGTTAAACCGCACACGAAAACCTACTCTGAAAAACCCTTAGCTCGCGTGCATCGCTTCGGGCTTGCCACTACCACAACAATCCGGCAATCGCAAGTTCGGCGTGCTACTTTCGGAACAATAGCACGATCGAAACTGCTACTCAAAAAAAACTTTGAGGCCAGCTACTGTCCCTTAGATTGATCTATGCCTAACTGCCGAAAGATGCTTTCTTACG
>CAZJWY010000080.1:0-22557 GCA_964549545.1 uncultured Planctomycetaceae bacterium
TTTACGACAACCTCACGGTGTACTCGATACCGGAACCAGCGAGCTTGTCGCTCGTTGCCTTGGGCCTGTTCGCCTGCGGCTTCACGGCCCGTCGGCGAAGCGCCTAATTCGAAGTCGTTGAATTTGACAGCAGAAAATTACCCGCACTCTCCGAATAGGGGGGTGCGGGCTTTTCGTTGGACGTAGCTGCACCAGGATGATATAGAGAACTTCTACACCCACCGATTCACTGCAATTAAACTAGAGCTTCAGGGTTGGCACTTAACGAGCAGTTAGCGAGGCGATACCTCAGCATGACGCTTCCGTCTGGTTCCGGCTCGCTGGGCGAAGGTACTGTGCCCGAGTCAGGCACCTTGATTCTATTGCTCGGCGGCGTGTTTGCCCTTGGCTTCTGCCTTAGTCGCGCTTAGTCCCGAAGCTGGATCCTGAAGAGAATTGTCTAGCCTGTGAACGGTTTCCGTTCGCAGGCTTTTTTATTGCGGTGTGCCAAGCCCGGCATACCGCAATAAAAAAGCCCCCAGCCAAGGCCGGGGGCAATGAGTGGAATCGATGGCGTGTAATGGCAAGCTCCAATTAGCCTTTCGCCGCTTTGTAGCGGTTTTCCACAGCGCTCCAGTCGACCGTATTCCACCAAGCGGCCAGGTAGTCGGGACGGCGATTTTGGTAGAGCAAATAATAGGCGTGTTCCCATACGTCGACACCCAAGATCGGCGTCTTGCCGGTCATGTAGGGATTGTCTTGGTTCGGGGTGCTCTCGACACCGAGCTTGCCACTTTTATCAACCGTGAGCCAGGCCCAGCCGCTGCCAAAACGAGTGGCGCCGGCTTTAGTCAAAGCCTCCTTGAACTTGTCGAAGCCGCCAAGCTCGCTCTCGATCGCTGCGGCCAAGTCGCCGTTGGGCTTGCCACCTTTATTGGGACCCATGATGGTCCAGAAGAGCGAATGATTGGCGTGGCCGCCGCCGTTGTTGCGAACGGCTGCACGGATGTCCTCGGGCACCTTCTCGATGTTGCGGCAGAGATCTTCGATGCTCTGCTCCGCGAGACCCTTACCTTCCAACGCTGCGTTAAGGTTAGTGACGTAAGCATTATGATGCTTGTCGTGATGGATCTCCATCGTCTTGGCATCAATATGTGGTTCGAGCGCGTTGTTCGGGTACGGAAGTGGTGGAAGTGTATAAGCCATGTTGGCAACTCCTTGTATTGCTGGTGCATCAAGCTCTGCGCTTACCAGCAAGATACCGCCCAAACGACGGGATGACAATTGGCTAACAATTGGCCAGGCTGTGCGAAAAACGACCGCCAGGGTTCTCTCCCGTCGTTCTCTTGCTTAAAGATGCTTGCCAAGTAAAAGATACTGCACAGAAATTCTTTATCTAATTCGTTCGTAAGGCGGACATCTGTGTTGGCCGTAAAAAGAGTGGCCAAGGCATTCGCCTTGCTCGCGAATCACAGATGCTGGATAGCCTGCCGCGTGGCAACAGGCTCAATCAGCGATGATTGTTTTGCGGAATGCCCGAGGGGTGGTGCCGAACGACTTTCGGAATGCCACGCCAAAGCGGGTTGCATTGGAAAAGCCGCATGCCAGGGCGATTTCAGTGATGGAAAGTTCGCGACGGCCTAAAAGCTGCTTGCCGCGCTCCAATCGAACGCGGCGGATTTCCTCGGCTGGAGAACGCCCTAAATAGGAGCGGAACTGGATTTCCAAGCTTCGACGAGAAATCGGCACTTCCCGCAAGATGTCCTCGACGACGATTCCATGGTGCGCATGCGTGCGAATGTAGCGCAACGCTCTTACCACGGCTGGATCATCGATCGCTAGCACGTCGGTCGATTGTCGGCTTATTACCCCATGCGGTGCGATCAGCACAGGCTCTTTCACAGGACCATTGCCGGACATCATGCGATGAAGCATTGCGGCTGCCTCATGGCCAAGCCGCTCGCAGGCGACAGAGATGCTTGATAAAGGCGGAGTGGAAACTTCGCATAGCAACTCGTCGGTATCGCCTGCAAGGATTGCGACTTCGTCTGGAATGCGGATTCCGGCGAAGTGGCAAATCTCAGCCAATTGACGCGCGTGGTGGGCATCGACGGCTAAAATCGCGATCGGTCGTGGCAACGAAGCAAGCCAACGATTGACGCGTCGCTGCTGCTCTTCCCAGCCAATTTTCCGTCCTACTCGATAACCGGGTAAATATTCGTGGCATTCATAGCCCAATTCCATTACGGCTCGATTGAACGCTTCGCCACGGTTCTTGGAGTAGCGGTTACTAGGGGGGGCGAAGTAGGCAAACTTGCGGAAACCGCGCGCTACGAGGTGCTCTAATGCAAGCCGAGCCCTTTCGGCCTCATCTGTGATCACTGTGCCGACTTTACGAAGGTCTTGATAAACGTCGTCGACATTTACCACTGGCAGGTTCTTTTCACGAATCTGTTGCCATTGATTTCGATTCGTGATTCGAGCGATGATGCCATCGCCTTGCCAACCGTCGGGTACTGCAGAGCGTTGCTCGTGATCGCGTGGGTCGATCAACAAATGCCAGTTGGTATGCTTCTCCGCGAAGTGTGCAATGCCGCGAATGACGCGACCGCCCCAGCTTGTTTCTGTTTCGATCAGCACCGCGATATGCTGAACACGAAGCTGACTGTTGCCGTTGTCTGTGTGACTATTCATTGGAAAGTGGACTCGCTCTAGCGTCCATCAGTCTGGATAGTGGACAAGCCGATAAGAAAAGAAGTACGATTCAGCCGTGTTTATCTAATTCTAGCATGAAAATGGCATTTTTGTGCGCAAAAAAGAGACATGCTAAGCGATAATTCACGGTTATAATGGGCTTTTCAATCGACGCAAGTCACCAGGTAAATCTCGTTTACGCGCGGAATGCCAATTTCGGTTGGTTCAGCGGTTGGTTAGTCGCCCTTAATACAACCCTCTATGTCAGGAATTACCACTTAAATGGCAGCGGCAAAAAAACAACTCCAGAAGGCAATTGGGTTGATGAGCGGTACGTCAGGCGATGGAGCCGATGTCGCGCTCATCGCCACCGACGGAGAAAACGAGATCCAGTTTTTCGGTGGACTGACGCTGCCGTATGATCGCGATCTTCGCGCGCGAGTCCTTGAAGCCGCGCAGCACGATGTGCCATTGCTGGAGGTCGCTCGCATTGAACGCGACATCACGCTCCACCACGCCGACGCAGTGGCCGAAATATTGCGTACGCTGCCAAAAGACGTGATCGAGGGCACAGATCTTATCGGTTTCCACGGTCACACCATTCGCCACATCGCGAGTGAGTACATTTGCTGGCAGCTTGCGAATCCTTGGTTGCTCGCCGAAAAGACAAGCATGCGAGTCGTCAATGACTTCCGTCGCCACGACGTGGCTGTGGGAGGGCAAGGCGCCCCATTGGTTGGAATGTTCCATCGCGCGCTGTTCGCCAAGGAGGCTCGTCCCACGGTGATTCTCAACCTGGGAGGCGTGGCCAATATCACGTGGCTTGGCGAGAACGAAGAAATCATCGCCGGCGATACAGGCCCTGGCTGTGGGCTACTCGACGAATGGATTCAAGAGATGGCTGGTCAATCGCATGACAAAGACGGTCGCATCGCGCTCAAAGGCAAAGTCAACGAGGGGTTGGTGGCGGCCGCGCTGGCAACTCCGTTCTTCTCCAAGCCACTGCCTCGTTCGGCAGATCGATTCGACTTCGATCATGTTGACGTTTCAGGCATGAGCGTCGAAGACGGGGCCGCCACGCTGTGTGCGGTGACGGTGCGGGCTGTCGTAAAGGCCGTGAAAACAATGCCCAAGCCGCCAGCCTCGCTTTGGGTCACCGGCGGCGGCGTTCACCACCCAGTCATCATGCGGATGTTGACCGAGTACTTCGGCAAAGTGCAGAATGTTCGTCAATTGAGCCTTAACCCTGATACGATGGAAGCGGAATGTTTCGCGTGGCTGGCTGTTCGCCATACAAAAGGATTGCCGCTGACCATTCCCGAGACCACGGGATGCAGTCGATCAGTTTGTGGTGGGGTGATGACTTGTTAAAAAGCTTCCCACTAAATTCCCGCATAGCCGAGCACCAAATAGACGCCGTCCGATCGCTTGCGGTTTAGCCTGCTTGGTGCCAAGTAACGAGAGTTCCGGCGAATTGCGGATCAGCCAAGCGCACACAACCTTCTAGTGGATCGGTCACAAGTCGCGCTTCATGCTCTACTTTGAACTTGTGAAGCCACTCGATAAGTTGCTGTTGTATTCGCCGGGATTGCACCAAGAAACCGCCGCCCAGGGCCAGCGAAATCGGGCCCTCGCTGCCGTCCATCAGGTCGGCGGTGCGGGCGACTAACTCGGCTAGTTCTGTCGCCGCCCAATCGAGAATCGCCTCGGCTTTCTTATCGCCATGCTCGGCCGTGGTGACGACGAGCGGTGCCAACGAAGCAATGAATGAACGTGGATCGGAACTGGTGTAAATCGCTTTGGTCAGCTCGGTGACCGACTTCACTTGGAGCTTGCTCACGATGGCCTCGGTGAGCGAGTTCGGGTGCCAAACCGCTTCGCACTCCAAGTCGCGTAAAGCGTGTGACAAGGCACTCCGGCCAACGCTGTAGCCGCTCCCTTCGTCGCCCAGCAGGTAGCCCCAGCCGCCACAGCGCTTCGTACGACCATCCGCCGCGCGGCCAAAAGCGATCGAGCCCGTGCCAGCGATCAACGCGATGCCGCAGCAGTCGGGAGTGCCGCCGGCAAGAATGGGCAATACATCGGAGACGATCGCAACTTGATCGACGTGGAAGGTATCGTGTGCCCAGTGAACGAACTGCTGGCTGATTTGCGGATTGGCCGCGCCGGCGATTGAAAGGACGAGTCGCGAAATCTGTCCCGAACCGCATTGGGCGGCATTCCGGGCGTCGTCGATCGAGCTGCCGATGGCCCGAGTCGCCTCGGCAAAGCCGACGCTGAATGGGTTTCCGGCGGTGCCGTGGCCGCGTCCGAGTATGTCCTGCGGAGCGTTGGCGTCGACAACGCAGGCGGCAGTTTTGGTGCCGCCGGTGTCGACGGCGACGAGTAGTTCGATCCCGGCCAACTCTGCCGCCGATTTCGTTACGCCGCTCTTACTCGACATGGGGCCTGGTACCACGTGGCGTTAATGATTGGCGTGGTTGTTATTCAAATGGCCCTTGAGCGCCGTCTTCAAATGCCCTTGAGAGGCCGAGAGCAATTGCCGTGCTTCGTGGGGCGAATAGCCGGTGTAGTGCCGCACGATGGCGGTTTTCACCTCGCCGCCCGAGTCTTTCAAGAGGTGCTCGGATTCGTTTTCGGACAGATGAGTAACGGCCCGCACGATCCGGCGAGCTCGATCGGTCAGCTTAACGTTCGTGGCTCGCAGATCGACCATGAGGTTGCCGTACGTTTTGCCAAGGCGAATCATGGCCCCGGTGGTGAGCATATTGAGAACCATCTTTGTCGCGGTGCCGGCCTTCATGCGGGTCGAACCGCTGACAACCTCGGGGCCCACGACCGGTGCGATGCAAATATCGCTGCGAGTTGCGATTTTCGAATCGCGGTTGCAACTTAAGCCAATCGCATAAGCGCCGATGCTCTGAGCGTACTCCAGGCCGCCCATCACGTAAGGCGTACGGCCGCTCGTAGCGATACCGCAAACGACATCCCCATCGGTGAGCCGAATGTTCTTCAAGTCTTCGACAGCTAATTCCGGTCGGTCTTCTGCACCTTCCACTGCGGTAGTCAGGGCGCTATAGCCGCCGGCGATGACGCCGACGACCTGCGACGGATGGGTATTGAACGTCGGCGGGCACTCGACGGCATCGAGCACACCCAACCGGCCGGAAGTGCCGGCGCCGAAATAAATCAGGCGGCCACCACGACCGATCCGCTCGGCGATGACGTCGATCGCCTGAGCAATGAGGTCCGCCTCCAAGGCCACCGCGGCGGCAACCTTGGCATCTTCGGAATTTATGAGCTGCACAATTTCCAGTGCGCTCAGCCCATCAAGGTCTTCAGAAGCCGGATTGCGTGCTTCCGTGGTTAGATGCTCAAGCATAGATGGTAAATGACTGTTCCTAATAAAGCGGGCAGCGACGCCTCGTTAGCTCCTCATTTTATGCAGCCGCGATTTTACAAAGTAGTCGAGTTGCGCAAAATAGAGACAGAACTGCGCTGGTCGGACTATTGGGCTGCCCAGCATGATTTAAGGTGAAGTTTCGACTTGGTTTCCTCGCGGGTTTTCTCTGGAGCTCGCGCCTCTTTTTGCGGAAAAACGCGAGTCCAGGAGTCTCGCTGGTGTGCCTCTACTACCCGCCGACATCCCGATCGCCATTGGCACATTCGACGCCCTGATTGTCGTCGTCTACCTCGCCGCTACGACCCTTCTGGGCATTTGGTTGGGACGTGGGCAGAAAAACAACCGGGACTATTTTCTGGCGGGGCATAAGCTGCCGACATGGTCGCTGCTCTTGTCGATCGTGGCGACGGAAACCAGCACGGTGACATTTCTGAGCGTGCCGGCCAAGTCGTATGTCGAAGGGGGCAACTTCACGTTTTTGCAAATCGCCATCGGCTATATCGTTGGCCGGTTCGCGATTATTTTCTTTCTACTGCCGGCTTATTTTCGTGGCGAAATGCTGAGCGCTTACCACGTGATGGAAAGCCGGTTTGGCTTGATCACACGACGGCTGGCGTCGCTGGTATTTCTGGTGACGCGCAATCTGGCCGATGGTTTGCGGCTGTATTTGAGCGCGGTGGCGCTCGATATCGCACTTGGTGGCGGATTGATTACCAGCATCGTAGTGATGACGATCATCACGGCCATCTACTCTTGTGCAGGGGGCGTGAAGTCGGTTGTTTGGAACGATTGCGTTCAGTTTGCCGTGTACATGGCCGGGGCGATTGCAACCGTGTGGATCATCGTGGCGGCCTTGCCAGCGGGATGGTTTCAGCTTTCGGAGTTCGGCCATGCGACGGGGCGCTGGCAGTTTTTTGACTTCGATCCATCATTGACGAAGCCAAGCGTGACGTTCTGGTCTGGACTCATCGGCGGCGCATTTCTTTCGCTCGCGACGCATGGTGTCGATCAGATGATCGTGCAGCGGTATTTGTGCGCTCGCGATCAGAAGTCAGCGAGTTGGGCATTGGGGCTCAGCGGGTTCGTCGTATTTGCGCAATTCGCGTTGTTTCTGTTGATTGGCGTGGCGCTCGCTTGTTTTTATTCGCTGCCCGAGGCTGGCGCGGCGCCGACAAACGGTGACAAATCGTTCATGACGTTTGTCGTCGATCATATGGGCGTCGGGTTCCGCGGGCTGATTCTGGCGGCTGTACTGGCGGCAACGATGTCGAATCTGTCGGCCTCGTTCAATTCATCAGCCAGTTCGCTCATGAGCGATTGGCTGAACCGCTGGTTGCCGCATCAGGATGATCGCAGCACACTAAGAATGGCGCGGCTGCTCACGTTGGCATCGGCCGTGGTGCATGCGGCCGTGGCGATTGCGGTGTATGAAATTGGGCTCAACAAGACGGTCGTCGATGCAGTGCTGAGTATCGCAGGTTTTGCGATTGGCTTGCTTCTCGGCTTGTATGCGTTGGGGATTATTTCACAGCGAGTATCGGAGCGGACGGCTTTGATAGCGTTTGTGGTCGGGCTGGTCGTGACGTGCTATGTAGCGTTTTGGACTCCGATCAGCGGCTACTGGTACACGCTCGTGGGAAGCAGCGTGATTGTGATCGTCGGCTTGGCGTTGAGCATGATCCTGGACCCGCCACCGGCGGCCACTTCGAAGCTATAATGACATTAAGACGGGATAACAGGATCGGCAGGATCAACGGGATTGAATCCGAAATAATCAACCGGCAGCAACAGGTTTTTGATCCTGTTCATCCGGCTTATCTTGTTCTCCTGTCCAATGCTTTGACTTGCACTTTTTGATTCCCTGGATACGGCAACCATGAAACGTCACCTGCTTCGATGCAACACGGCGCGAATCTTCCTCTTGGTGTTCTGCGGAATTGCGACCTGCACAACGATTGGTCATGCAAAGGAAGAACAAGGCGCGGCACAAAAAATCTCGTGGGATGAAGCCGGCATGGATTCGGCAATCAAAGCCCGAATCGAAAAAGCGGTCACGAAAGCGATCGATCGTGGATTGCTTTCTGGTTGTGTCGTGCTCGTCGGCCGCAAGGGAGGCATTGTGTATGAGCAGGCGTTTGGCAATCGGCAGGTCGAGCCGTCGGTCGAGGCGATGACGACCGATACAGTGTTCGATATGGCCTCGCTCACCAAACCGCTGGCGACGGCGACGAGCATCATGATTCTGGTCGAGCGCGGCCAGTTGCGGCTGTCGGATAAGGTGGCGAAGTTCTTCCCCGACTTTGCCGCCAACGACAAGGAAGGCGTAACCGTTGAACACTTGCTGACTCATTCGTCGGGACTCATTCCAGACAATCCGATCGGCGATTACGACGAGGGATGGAAGTCGGCGGAGAAGAAGATTTGCGATCTGAAATTGCTCTCCGATCCGGGCACGAAGTTCAAGTATTCGGACGTGAATTTCATTCTGCTTGGGAAAATCGTCGAGAGCGTTTCGGGCAAGCCGCAAGACGAATTCGTGCGAGATGAGATTTATGGCAAGCTCGGCATGAAAGACACGGGTTACAATCCGGCGGACGAGTTGAAGGCCCGCGCCGAGACGACCGAAAAGCGGGATGGCAAGTGGATCAAGGGCGAGGTACACGATCCACGAGCGTACGCGATGAGCGGCGTCGCGGGCCACGCCGGCCTCTTCAGCACGGCGGAAGACATGGCTATTTATGGCCAAATGATGCTAGGGCATGGCCGGCGCGGCGATGTGCAAATTTTTAGCGAAGCGACATTCGATGAAATGATTCGACCGCGCGACATCGACGGCTCGCGGCGGGCGCTCGGTTGGGACAATCGCACGGGTTACTCGCGCAATCGGGGCGACCTAATGAGCGATCGGGCGGTCGGTCATGGCGGCTTCACGGGAACGTCGATGTGGATCGATCCCGACCTGGATTTATACGTCGTCTTTCTCGGCGATCGGTTGCATCCGGATGGTCACGGTGAAGTAAACGACCTGGCCGGGCGGATCGGGGCGATGGCATGCGGCGCGCTGCTGGATGTGCCGAAAGATCGCACGACGCGCGGGGTACGCAAGCTCAGTAAGGCGCCCACGCTGAACCCGCTCACCCGACCTGCTGAAAAGGACGCTAAGCCAAGCCCAGCGGAGAGCAAAAAGGAGCCGACCTCCCCTGCTCCGCCGAATGTCGAAAAGCGCGAAGGCAGCACGGGTGACGAAGAGCCCAAGGGTGAAAAGGACGCAACCGAAGCGGCAAGCGAAAAAAAGATCACCGAGACCAAGAAAGACGAACCGCAGGAAGAACCGAAAGACATCGGCGACGTGAAGGGGATGCGGCTGGGCATCGATGTGCTTGCGGCCAACGATTTCAAAATTCTCAAGCGCAAGCGCGTCGGCCTCATTACGAATCAGACGGGGCTCGATTCGGTGGGCGTAACGACGATTGATCGATTGAAGAACGCGCCAGGCGTGACGCTAGTTTCGCTGTTCAGCCCGGAGCATGGTATTCGGGGCTTGCTCGATCAGCCGGATGTGAACGATGCGATCGATGAGAAAACCGGCTTGCCGATTTACAGCTTATACGGCAAAAGGCGTTGGCCAACGAAGCTGCAGCTCGACGATATCGATGTGCTGGTGTTCGATGTGCAGGATGTCGGCGTGCGCTATTACACCAACACGGCAACGATGGCGCTGTCGATGAAGGCGGCTGCCGAGGCGGGAAAGGAATTCGTCGTGCTCGATCGGCCTGATCCGATCGGAGGCACGATCGTCGAAGGGCCAATGCTCGACGGCGTGAAGGAATCGTTTGTCGGCATTCATCAACTGCCGATCCGCTATGGCCTGACGATCGGCGAGCTGGCCAAGATGTATGCAAAGGAGCGCGGTCTCAAGGTAAAGCTGACCGTCGTGCCGATGGAAGGCTGGCAGCGCGACTCGTACTTGTTCGATACGGGTATGATCTGGACGAACCCATCGCCGAACATGCGTTCGATGCGAGCGGCGGCGCTGTATCCGGGCATTGGCGTGTTCGAGTACACGAACATCTCGGTTGGCCGGGGAACGAACACGCCCTTTGAGCTCGTGGGCGCACCGTGGATCAATGAGCGCGATCTGGCGGATGCGGTCAATGCGGCGAAGCCAGCGGGGGTGAAGGTGCTGCCGATCAAGTTCACTCCGACCGAGTCGAAGTTCAAAGGCCAGGAGTGCCGCGGGCTGAGCATCATGATCACGGACCTAAAGGAGTTCAAACCATTTGAGTTTGGCCTGATCGTCATGCACGAGTTGCACAAGCTCTACCCGCGGACTTGGGAAACTCAGCGGCTATTGAAGCTACTCGGCAATAAGAAAACGTATCAGCAGCTCGTCGACGGGGAAGATGTGCCGACGATGCTGAAGACGATCGAGAAGGATCTGGACGAGTATCGGGCGCGGAAGAGGGAGTTTGAGATTTATAAATGAAGGAGTAGCCACAAAAAACACAAAAAGGCACGAAAAGATGTTATGGGGGGATATCAATCAGCTTTGTGATCTTGTGCGCGAGACTAGTTTTGCGATTCATAAATATCATCGGTGCGGGCATCTTGAGAAGGTTTATGAGAACGCGTTGGCTCATCGATTGCGAAAGATGGGGTTGCGAGTTGAACAGCATTATTCGCTGACTGTGTATGACGAAGACGGAACTGTACTTGGTGATTATTTCGCTGATTTGTTTGTGGAAGGTTGCTTGATTGTTGAATTGAAGGCTTGCAAGTTGATCGCCGATGAACACGTGGCACAGATTCCTGGGTACTTAAAGTCTTCGCGTATTGAAACCGGACTGCTGATTAACTTTGGTGCGCCGAAGCTTTATGTTAAAAAGTATCTGATGGGCGAGAACGGGTTTGGGGGGAGTTAGCCACGAAAAACACAAAAAGGCGCGAAAAAAGAATTGTGAATCTACGTCCACAACCTATGCCGAATCTCTAGCCACCCTCTATTTAAATGCGTTTCTACAAAGAGACAGACTACCATCACAAAAAGCGTCAGCCATTCATCTTTTTGTGCCTTTTTGTGTTTTTCGTGGCTAATCAAAACGCCCGGGCACACACTGCCACGGCTGAGCGGAATATGGTGGCGACGGTGCATCCGATTGCCACGGATGCGGCGGTGGCTGTTTTTGGGGAGGGAGGGAATGCGGTTGATGTGGCGGTTACAGCTGCACTCACGCTCGGCGTGGTCGACGGTGAGAACTCGGGGATCGGCGGCGGGTGCTTGATTCTGATTCGCACGGCCGACGGTAAGTTCACGGCGATCGATGGGCGCGAGATGGCGCCGGCTGCTGCAAACAAGAACATGTTCGTGAAGGACGGTAAGCCGATGCCGACGGCCAGTCAGACGGGGCCGCTGGCGTCGGGTGTGCCGGGGGCGCTCGCGGCTTACAAACTAGCGTTAGAAAAGTGCGGGTCGATCAAGCTGGCCCGAGCGCTCGCGCCGGGAGAAAAAGCTGCTCGCGAAGGATTCGAAGTCAGCAGCGGTTATGCTCGGGCGGTCTACGGCGAGCGAAAAGCATTGCACAAGTTCGAGGGCTCGCGGGCGGTCTTCTTTAAAGCCGACGGCAAGCCGATCGCGGCCGGCGATCGATTGGTACAGACCGATCTGGCCAACACGTACCAGCAGATTGCAGCCCAGGGGACAGACTATTTCTACCGCGGCGAAATCGCTAAGAAGATCGGCGCGTGGATGGCGGCCAATGGTGGCGTTATGACCGCCGAAGATTTCGCCAAGTATGAGGCGAAGGTGCGCGAGCCGATACGATCGACGTATCGCGGGTACGAGATCGTAGGTTTCCCGCCGCCGAGTTCGGGTGGCGTGCATGTCGCGCAGGTCTTGAACATTCTAGAAAACTTTGACCTGAGATCGATCGCTCACGATGACCCAATCGAAGCGGTACATATCGTGAGCGAAGCCTTCAAGCTGGCGTTCGCTGACCGGGCCCATTGGCTGGGCGACTCCGATTTCGTGTCGGTGCCGCGTGGTTTGGCGGCAAAGGATTACGCGAAAGAGTTGGCGGCTAGAATCGATCGGAAGCGCGCGATCGATGTCCCCGCGCATGGCTCGCCGCCGAATCTTTCGCAGGATGTGTTTGGTCGGCATACGACGCACATCGCGGCCGCCGATGCGGCCGGCAATTGGGTCGCAATCACGGCAACGGTCAACACGACGTTCGGCTCGAAGGTGATCGTGCCGGGCACGGGCGTGATTTTGAATGACGAGATGGATGATTTCTCGATCTACCCGGGAATGCCGAACGCGTTCGGCCTGGTGGGGGCGGAGAACAACAGCGTCGCGCCGGGCAAGCGGCGACTGTCGAGCATGAGCCCGACGATCGTGCTGAATAAAGACGGCAAGCCGGTGATGACCGTGGGGGCGGCCGGGGGGCCAAAAATCATTACCCAGGTGCTGCTGACCATTCTGCGAGTCCTCGACTTCGAGCAGTCGCTGGAAGATGCCGTAACGGGGCCGCGGTTTCATCATCAGTGGCGGCCGAATGCCGTGATGTATGAGAAGGAGTTGGCGCGCGACCTCGTCGAGGGGCTCCGTGAGCGGGGGCACAACGTGGAGAACATTGGAAGCGGCGGACGGACGCAGGCAATCGCCGTCACAAAGGACGGGAAGCTGGTCGGTGTGGCCGATCCGCGGAGTGGTGGCAAGGCGGCCGGGGACTGAATTGATTTACCACGACGACACGACGGGCACGACGAGCAAGACAAGATAACAGGACCGGTAGGATGTACAGGATTTTGTAAGCACGATTCTTTCATCCCGTTTATCCTGCCAATCCTGTTATCCTGTCAAAGAATTTTTCTTTCGCCGTGACCGTCGTGTCGTCGTGCTTAGAAAACTCGAAATGATTCAGATTGAGGTCATAATATGTTTTGGCTCGGCCATGCGAAACGAACGTTTGTCATTGGGTTCATCGTTCTGCTGAACATCGGCATAAATGAGTCGATCGCTACTGGGCTGGTCGATGTAGGCATGCAGCCACAGGGCGGGCTTAGTGGCAAGATTGTTTACACGCATGGCGGGCATGGCATCACGGCGGCGAATAAGCGCGACGGCGCGTGGACGTTTCAGCGTGGCCCCAATCTCGGAATGATCGAGGATCTGGGGAACATCGATCAGATGGCGTTCCTCGTCGACTACTTGTTTCGCGCGGGAGCGACGGTGGTGCCACTGCGGCCGGTTGGCAACCAGACGAACGAGGTCGTGCTGGACAACGACGACGACGGCGTGACCTTCGAAGGTGATTGGTCCACGCCGAGTGATGCGCCGGTGTACTTCGGCAAAACGGGGAAGACGCCCTATCGGCAAGCAGTGACGTCGAAGAAGGAAACGGCGCACGCCCGCTACACGCCGAAGATCCTCGAGGCGGGTTTTTACCCAGTGTATGCCTGGACGAGCTCGGGCGGCTATCGGGCGGAGGATCAGCTTTATCGCGTGAAGCACCCGGGCGGAACGACCGAGGTGAAGGTGAATCACCGGCGCGTGGGTAACGGGCTGGTTTACTTGGGCACGTATTATTTCGACGCTGGAGCCGACGGATATGTCGAGATCAGCAACCAGTCGGAAAGCGATGGAAGCCTAGTGGTTGCCGACATGATCCGATTTGGAAATGGCAAGGGAGATATCAGTCGTGGCGATGCGGGGGTTTCGCAGTGGGGTCGGCAGGATGAGTCGGGATTGTATTGGGTGATGTGGCACGCGGACCAGGCTCATGGCGTGGCGGAAAGTGACTACCGGGCGACGGATGATGATCGGCAAGCGGCCATTTCGTTTTCACCACGGTACGCTGCGTATATGAACCGCGAGGCGAATGGACGGCTGCCGGATCGGGTGTTCGTGAGTTTCCATTCCAACGCTGGCGGCAGGGGAAAGGCACGTGGCACGCTCGGCCTACTCAACGGCAACAATGATCCGAAGACCGCAACGCCGAATCAATTCCTGCTCGCCAAGTCGCTCGCAAAGGAAGTGAACGACGACCTCGTCGCGATGAAAGGTACGATGGAGCACGACTGGTTCGATCGCGGAGACAAGGTAACGCTCGATCGCGAGGATATCGATTTCGGCGAGATCAACAATCGGTACATCAACGATGAGTTCGATGCGACGATCGTCGAAGTTGCGTTTCATGACAACAAGGAAGACGCAGAACTGATGCGCGATCCACGCGTTCGCGATGCAATCGGGCGGGCAACTTATAAGGGGTTGATCAAGTATTTTCGAGCGGTGGATGGCAACAAAACGCCGGCCACTGTGTTGCCGCCGCCGGTCACTGGTGTGTGTGCGGAATCGCACGAGCCGGGGAGTGTGACGATTTCGTGGATGCCGTCGAAAGCCGACTCGCATACGGGCGATGCCGCGACGTCGTTTCGCGTCTATGCGTCGACGAATGGATACGGCTTCGATGGGGGTACGGAAGTCACGAGTAAAGATGCAAAGAGCGCGACGATCAGCGGGCTTGATCCACGGACGATTTACTATTTCAAAGTCGTGGCGGTGAACGACGGCGGCGAGTCGGAAGCGTCGGAGGTGGCGGCGGCGACCGCCGATCGAAATGAACACCAACTGCTGATCGTCAATGGTTTTGATCGGATCGACCGCACGCTTGATCCGCAAGAAAAATATCACGGCAAGCTAGTTGACCGCGTGCGGCGGCGAGCGAACAACTCGCGCGATTATGCCGTGCCAGCTGCCCAGGCCATTCGAGCGGCCGAGCCACGATCGACGATCGCCACGGCAAGTCACCGGGCGGTGGCGAATGGCGACGTGGACCCTGTGAAGCATTTGACGCAGATTTGGATTCTCGGCGCGGAGTCGACCCATGATCACACATTGGACGAGGCGGAGCAGAAGTACCTGGCGAAATTCGTTGCCGGCGGGGGCAATCTGTTCATCTCTGGCAGCGACATCGGCCTGGATCTCGATGAGAAGGACAACGGTCGGGCATTTTACCGAGATACGTTCAAGTCGAAGTTTGCTGCCGACAGCGCCAAGACGCACGAGGTAACCGGCGCGCCGGGCGAGATTTTCGACGGGATGAAGTTTTCGTTCGACAACGGCTCGCTTTCCTACGATGTGAATTCAGCCGATGTGCTTTCAGCCGAGGAAGGCGCGAATGTCGTACTGAATTACGCCAATGGAGCAGGAGCGGCGGGCATCATGCGGACCGGGCCGGGCAAGACGGGAGCGGTTGTGATGTTCGGTTTTCCGTTCGAAAGCATCACAACGGCGACCGATCGTGCGGCAGTGATGCGGCGCGTGCTGAATTTTTTTACCGGCGCTGAGATAAAATTGCCGGAAAAGCCGTAGATTCGAAGCGAGTTTGTTGCGCCCGTTTTGTCATCGTTGTTTACAATCGGACTAGATCGGTTTTCGAGACTTGCGGGGGCGAAGGGACATGAGATGAAGAACTGGCTGGCTCGAGCGAAGAGTGCGCGGCGACTATCATTCGAATCCCTTGAGCCGCGGCTGACGCTGGCGGCGGCAGGCTTGGTTGCCGTCGGCGCGCAGCCCGAAGGAAACTTCTCGAACAAGATCTTTTATCTCCATCCGGGCCACGGATACGAGAACTTGGGCAGCTCCTGGAGCTTCCAACGGTCGGAAACTCCTGGCACCGAGATGATCGAAGACCTCGGCACGTACGACCAGATGACGTTCCTGGCCGATTACCTGTTCCGCTCTGGCGCGACGATCGCGGCGCTGCGGCCAATCGGGCATCAAACGAACGAAGTCGTGCTCGACAATGATGATGTAGGCGTAACGTTTGTCGGCGCCTGGAGCAATAGCACGAGCACTATTTTTTACGGTAGCGCAGGCGACATCCCTTATAAATATGCCACGGTCTCGGCTACCGAAACGGCGTACGCGCGTTACCGACCGACGATTCCCGAAGCAGGATTCTATCCGGTGTACTCTTGGACGCGCTATGGCAGCGACCGGGCGAGCGACCAGTTGTACCGCATCAGCCACACCGGCGGCATCACGGAAGTGACGATCAATCATCTCATGGTCGGCAACGGGCCGATCTACTTGGGGACGTATTACTTCGACGCGGGAACGAGCGGGTATGTCGATATCAGCAACCGCTCGAACAGCGCGGCGGGCAGCGTCGTGATCGCCGATATGATCCGCTTCGGCAACGGCATGGGAACCTCGGGGCTGCCGATCGAAGACGAAGCTGGGTTGTATTGGATTCGGAAGCACGCGGCGCCTCCCTATGCGCAGGGCATTTCGTCCAACGAGTATGGCACGAGCGTGGTGACGGCGGGGACGAGGTACGCGGAGTATATGAACCGCGAATTAACAGGCTTGCCGTCAGATCGCGTGTTTATCAGCTACCACTCGAACGCCGCAGGCACGACAGCACGCGGCGTACTCGCGCTCCACAACACTTCACACGGCGGGGCCACGCCGAACCAGGTGTTATTGGCGCAAACATTGGCAGACGAGATCAACTTCGACCTCGTGGCGCAGAACGCGCAGTGGGATCCCGATTGGGCTCATCGCAGCAACCGCTTGTATGAGAACCCCGACTTCAACTATGGGGAAATCAACAATGACTGGATCAACAACGAGTTCGACGCGACGATTATCGAGGTTGCTTTCCACGACAATCAACTCGATGCCCAATTGATGCGCGAGGCGAACGTTCGTGACGCGGTCGCACGGGCCACGTACCAAGGACTCATCAAATACTTTCGCGCGATCGACGGCAACACAACGATCGCGACCGAGCTGCCGCCGCCGGTGACGGGGGTGCGGGCCGTGTCGAACGCTGCGGGAAGCGTGACGATTTCGTGGGTGCCCCCAGTGGCAAACGCGCAGGCAGGCGGCGCCGCGACGAGTTATCGCATCTATGCCTCGACAAACGGCTACGGGTTCGACGGCGGAACCATTGTCGCGGGCGGCGGCACTACAACCGCTACGCTCTCGGGCTACGACCCGAATACAGCATGTTACTTTAAAGTCGTGGCGGTGAATGCGGGAGGCGAATCGGCCGGCTCGGAAGTTGTGGCCGTGCTGCCCAGCGGTGGACGGAAGCAGGTGCTGATTGTTAATGGCTTCGATCGGCTCGATCGCTCGCAAAACCCGCGTGAGGCGCGTCCGCAAACGGACGCGAATGGGCTCGTGGATCGCGTGCGGCCGCGGCAAAGCAACTCGCGTGACTACACGATTCAGGTGATGGCCGCGATTCAGGCGGCGGTGCCGGGTACGCATGTGGCCAGTACCAGCAACGAAGCAGTCATCAGCGGCGCGGTAAACCTGACGGAATACGCGACCGTGGTCTGGATTCTCGGCGAAGAGTCGACCGCGAACCGCACGTTCGATGCGACCGAGCAGCTAAAGACCCAACAGTTCCTCGCGTCCGGCGGCAACCTGTTTGTGACCGGCGCAGAGATCGGCTGGGACCTCGATCAGTCGAATAACGGCCGAGCATTCTACGAAGGTACGCTAAAAGGCAATTTCGTGGCCGATGCTGCTGGCACGTACTCGGTAAATGGAACGGCGGGCAGTATTTTCGCAGGATTGAGCTTCTCGTTCGACAATGGCTCGCAGTTTTACAACGCCGAATATGCGGACGTGATCACGCCGCAAGCCGGCGCGCAAGCGGCGCTGAGCTATGCCAACGGCGCGGGAATTGCTGGAATCGTTTCGCGCGGCACGGGCACGAACGGCAGCATTGTGATGTTCGGCTTTCCGTTCGAGATCATCACGACCGCGGCCAACCGCGCGGCCGTGATGGGACGTGTACTCGATTTCTTCAAAAACGCGGACTTCAACGCGAGCGGCGTCGTTGAGGCGGGCGACTACGTGCTATGGCGCAAAACGAACGGAACGAGCGTGCCGCGTGGCACGCAGGGAGACGCCAACAGCGACGGCTTCGTCGACAACGATGATTACATCATTTGGCGCGAGCAATTTGGCAACACAATTGCCGCGACCGGAAGTGGGGCTGGGTTGGAAGCGGTGGATACGATCGAAGTAGAGGCCGCTGCGGCCGTCGGATATTCATCTGCGGAGAGCATTGCCGAGTCAAAGACTATTGCTTCGCCGGACCTTGCGCTCGAGTGGTTAGGTGGCCGTGAGGAAACACGCTTGCGGCTTGGGTCCGCGGGTGCGCTTGCCCAAATTGCTGGTGAAAAGGGTGGGCAACGCGGGCGGGATTTGCTGACGATTCTGGCAACTGGCCGGTTCGGCATAAGCCGTGTTCGAAACGACGGCGGCATGCCGGACGAAAGAACCGACGAGGTTGATTCGACCGATTGCGATTTTGAACCAATAGCGTCGATCACCAAGCCCTTGTCTTCAAGCGTTCGAGGAACGGCTCTTTAGACCCGACATGAATACTTTCAACTGGGGCCCAACTGGGGGGATGAAACCCGAATTTCTTGCCTATTTCTGCGGGCAGCAGTTACAATCGGAGGGAGATTTTCATCCGCCTTAGCTATGGGAACACGAGATGAGCAACTGGCTGGACCGGACGAAGCGCGCGCTGACCAAGGGAACTCTGCAGGGGAAGGTGCGGCGCAGCCATCTGTCTACTTGGCGACGCAAGTTCGCTTTCGAAGAGCTTGAACAGCGGCTGACGTTGGCCGCCGCCGGTCTGGTTACGACGCCGCAAACTTACAGCGGCGTTCTCACCGGCAAGGTTGTCTTCACCTCCGGCGGCCACGGCTGGCAGTACAACACGACACTTAAGCGCTACGCCACCGACCGCGGCGACAATAACGAGATCGTCGAGGACTTCGGCAATCAGGAGCAAATGACGGCCTTCGCCGACTACGCGCTGCGCGCCGGCGCGACCGTCGTGCCCATGCGACCCGTCGGCCGACAACTCAATGAAGTCGTGCTCGACAACGACTCGCCCGGCGTGACGTTTACCGGTGCCTGGTCGAACAGCAGTAGCGCCAAGTTCTACGATGAGGACTATGGCGCAACGACCGATACCATTCCCTACAAGTATGCGGGTACGGTTACCGGCACGGCAACAGCAAGTGTGAGCTACACACCGAATATCCCGCAAGCCGGTTTCTACCCGGTTTACACCTGGGTGCTATGGGGAAGCGACCGCACGGAACAGACCTACACAATCAATCATACTGGCGGCAGCACCCAAGTGACCGTTAACCATGGCCTCGTTGGCTCGGGGTGGGTTTATCTTGGCACGTACCATTTTAACCAAGGCAGTTCCACGACGGGCGAAGGTTCGGTCGTCATTACGAATAAAGCACCGGTAACGGGCAAGGTGGTCATTGCCGACGCGATTCGCTTCGGAAACGGAATGGGGGATTACATCTTCACCGGCTCGGGCGCAACGACCATTTCTGGTTACCCGCGGGAGGATGAAAACTCCTACCACTGGCTCGCCCGCTCTGTGGGGCAAGGGACCACGGTAGCCAGCGTGATTGGTACCGCGTCATCCGCCAATGTTTCGGCGCCGTCCGACTACGCCGAATACATGTACCACGGGGCATTTGGCGGGGCGGTTTACATCGGCTTTCACTCGAACGCCGGCGGTGGGCGCGGTGCTCGCGGACTCATCGATACCGATGTGGCCGACCGGACTCCGCATCAGGCAGGTACAAACGGTCTGGCGGATATCTTGGGCAAGCAAATCAACCAGGACATGCAGGCCCTGAATGGCGTGTTCGAATACAACTGGACGACGGGCACGACATCCACGTACATCGGCCAGTTCGGCGAAATCAACCTTGGAGCGAATGCCGAGATGGATGCCACGATCATCGAAGTGGCCTTCCATGATTCGGTCGAAGACGCGGCCATCATGCGTTCCCCGAAGGGCCGCGACCAGATCGCGCGTTCGACTTTGCAGGGCGCGGTGCAGTATTTCTCGTTGTATGGCAGCCCGGTGGTGGCCAACACGAATTTGCCTTCGGCGCCCACAAATGTGCGCGTGGTGAGCAATGCGAGCGGAGCGGTAACGCTCAATTGGGCGGCCGGCCTGAGCAGTCCGGCGAGCGTCTATGGCAACCCGGCCACCGGTTACAAGGTCTACGCGTCGGTCGACGGATACGGTTTTGACGGCGGGCGAGTGGTTTCCGGCGTGGGAACGACGACGCTCACGATCACCGGCTTGGATCCGAACTTGCCGTACTATTTCAAAGTTGTGGCGACCAACGCCGGCGGCGAGTCGACCAGCACAGAAGTCGTGGCGGCGCTCCCCAGCGGCGGCACGAAACAAGTGCTAATCGTCAATGGCTTCGATCGCTACGATCGGACGCAGGATTTCCGTTATCCCTATCTGGGCCAGGCGGTCGATCGGGTTTGGCCACGCTACAACAATAGCTTTGACTACGTCGTGCAAGTGGCGAGCGCGATTCAGGCCTCGAAGCCCGGCGTGCATGTCGCTTCCACCAGCAACGAAGCGGTTATCAGCGGCGCGGTGAATCTCAATGACTACAACACGGTCATTTGGATTTCCGGCACGGAATCGACGGCCGACAGCTCATTCAACGCCACCGAGCAAGCGAAATTGACGGCATTCATCAACGCGGGCGGCAACGTCTTCCTGAGCGGCTCCGAGATCGGCTGGGATCTCGACCAGCAGAACAACGGACGTTCCTTCTATGAAAATACATTGAAAGCCAACTATGTGAGCGACGACGCGGGCACCTATACGGCAGTAGCCACCGCGAGCGGCATTTTCGCCGGCATGAGCAGCTTCGTGTTCTCGAACGGCAACGCCTATTCGCAGCTCGACGGCCAGATGTACGATGTGGCCTATCCCGATGTGATTGCTCCCCAAGCAGGAGCCATTGCGGCGCTCACCTACAGCGGCGGCACCGGTGGCACGGCCGCCATCCAGGTGACGGGCACCGGCGGCAAGGGCAGCATCGTGATGCTTGCCTTCCCGTTCGAAACCATCACGAACGCCACGCGGCGAACAAACGCCATGGGCAATATCCTCTCGTTCCTCGGAGGAGAGATCGCCATCCAAACAAGGGTTAACGGGCAAGATGCCGATTCTGCTCCAGGCCCCACGCTAGCCGTTGGCAGCAATGCGACATTTACGTATTTGGTCACCAATCCGGGGATCGTCTCGCTCGGTTCGATTTCGGTCATTGACGATAACGGCACCCCCGGTAATGCAGCCGATGATTTCAACGCCACGTACGTCAGCGGCGATGCAAACAGCAACGGCCAACTGGATGTCGGCGAAACCTGGACGTACACCGCCACGCGCCCCGTAATTGCTGGCCAGACAACTCGCACTGGAAAAGTAACGGCCTCCGCCAACACCACGACGGTGATTCATACCAATGCAGCGAGCTACTTCGGCTCGGCGCCGGGCATCAGCCTGCAGACGTTGATCAATGGCGACGACGCCGATTCGCCACCGGGCCCAACTTTAACAGTTGGAACTAACGGGCTATTTACTTACACGTTGACGAACACCGGGAATGTGGGTCTCAGCAACGTTACCGTTTCGGATGACAACGGCACTCCCGGCATCGCTGCCGATGATTTCAACCCCACGCTGGTCAGCGGCGATACGAACGGCAATAACGTGCTGGATGTTGGTGAAACGTGGACTTTCCTGGCCTCGCGCAGCATGGCCGCAGGTCAGTACTCGCACAACGCCATCGGATTTGGATTAGATAGCCTCGGCCAGTTCGCGCTTAGCTCGGACGCGACAAACTATGTGGTGCAGTCGAACGCCGACTTCAACGGCGATTTTCTAGTAGACGCCGGCGATTACGTGATGTGGCGCAAGAACAGCGGGATTATCAGCGGAGCGACGCTCGGCCAAGGGGACGCCAATGGCGATCAAGCAGTTGACGATACCGACTACGGTATTTGGCGCGGCCAGTACGGCACCGTTATTGAAATGGGTAACGGGAGTGGAACTGTCGTTAGTGGCAAGACCGAACAAGCAGCCATTTCACTATCTACCGAACAAGATACTGCCCATACCACTGGAGTAATGCTTCTCGCATTCGAACATGTCGAGAATGGCGGCCGTTCGTTTCCGCGCTCAGTCCTGCGAGCCCAACCCTTAAAATCGACGCTTCCGCGGGATTGGACCCAACTCCTGAATGCTCTCGCCGAGCGAAGGGTTCGTCTCGAAGAAGTCAGTGAATCGGCGGATTGGCGCGACTCTCTATGGTCCGAAAGTTCGGAGGTCACCCAGGATGCAATGCAGATTGATTCCAACGTAACGGAGTCCTGGGATACCATCTAGCAAGCAGCTTACTAGCCCCGCCCTTTACGTAGCTACAAGCAGAACCAAAGCTTAGCGTCGGCCGCCAGGCCGAATCTCCAACCAACACGCTCTCCCCCTCCAAGCACGGAAAAAGGTAATTTGCCCTAATCGGATTGAAAATGGGTAAGCCAGACTGGCCTGCTATTGAAAATCTGATCCAGATGCTATGAAGGTTTGATTCCCGAAGAG
>CAZJWY010000081.1:0-22450 GCA_964549545.1 uncultured Planctomycetaceae bacterium
GAAGGGCACGGGTAACGCTCGTGCCCTTCTGGCGATACATCTTCTTAGTCGAGCCGGAGACCATTCCGCGCGACTTGGTCTGGTGCGAACCCTGACGCAAGTTGGCCTGGTACATCACGACCGCGTCGTGCAACAGCTGCTTATTGATGCGCGGAGCGAAATCGGTGGGCTCGACGTTGTACGTCCCCACTTTCTTCCCCTTGCGATCGTAAATGGTTAGTTTCGGCATGTTAGCTATCGGCTTTCGGCTGTCAGCTATCGGCTAGAACTCTGGCTGACAGCCGAGAGCCAAAAGCCGACAGCGCTCCCACTACTTCTTCTTCTTTTTGCTGTTGTCTTGCTTGCCGGCAACGCCCTTGGGCTTTACCGCGTTGGTTTGGCGAACGATGACGTAGCCGCCGTTGGGGCCGGGAACCGCGCCGCAAATCAGCAGCAGGTTGTTTTCGGTGTCAACCTTGACGATCTTCTGATTGCGAACGGTCAGCGTCGCGTTGCCGTATTGGCCTGGCATCCGCTTGCCCTTCACAACGCGGCTGGGGAACGCGCTCGCACCCGTGCCACCAAGCGCCCGATGGCACTTCTTCACACCGTGCGTCGCCCGCTGACCCGAGAAATTGTGCCGCTTGATCGCGCCAGAGAAACCACGGCCTTTGCTGATGCCGGTGATATCCACTGCCGGCACTTCAGCCAGGGCATCGACTTTGATTTGACCACCCACGGCCAAATCACCGACCGGCCCACGGATCTCGCGAATGAATCGCTTCGGCTCGCAATCCGCCTTGGGGAGCAGCTCGACACCAGCGGAAGAGCGTTTCTTGGAACGCTTACTTTCGAGCTTGGCCACCTGACCACGGACACTGCGAGCAGCAAGGCGACGCGGCTTATCCGCGAAACCAAGCTGAATGGCTTCGTACCCATCTCGCTCGACGGTGCGTACCTGCAACACATCGCACGGGCCAGCCTGGATGACCGTCACCGGCACGACCTGCCCGGCCTCATTGAAGAGCTGCGTCATCCCGACCTTGCGGCCGAGTATTCCAATTGCCATCGAAGTGTACCTTGTAGTCAGTTGCCTTGCGGGAGACTCGCGAACTAAATCCGCGGCTTACCCGCCAGACGTCCAATCATGCTTCTCTTATGTTGCTGTCCGTTGCCAGTGGTCCATCGTTCGCTGCATGAGCAACGCACAATGGACAATACACAACGAACATCACCCACTCGTTGCTTTGATCTTGATGTCGACGCCCGCTGGAAGGCTCAATTTGTTGAGCGCTTCGATCGTCTTGGCCGTGGCCTGGACGATATCGATCAAACGCTTGTGCGTGCGAATCTCAAACTGCTGTCGTGATTTCTTATCGACGTGCGGGCCGCGAAGCACCGTGTAACGTTCGATCCGGGTCGGCAAAGGAATCGGACCATGCACCACCGAATTGGTCCGCTTAGCCGTGTCGACGATCTCCGCAGCGCTTTGATCCAGCACCGAGTGATCGTAGGCCTCCATACGGATGCGAATAATTTCCTTCGACGTTGCCACGTTGATCTTCCTCGCCAGCCCGATTTTCAAACAGCAAAAAATCAATCCTCACCAACCGAAAGCAGGCACATGAACCCGCTCACCGATCCGTGGGGAACTAAGAATCATACCGCCCCGTTTTTATAGCTGTCAACGGCACAAAATCGACTTGCGAAATAATTTCCACGAGCCGCACCCTAATGGTCGAATCGCGAAGGCCGTAACAATTGCGGGCTTCTTGCAGGGGCGGCATCTTACACCGTTACCCTTTTTTTCAATTCAATAGCCACAAAAAGCATGAAAAGCCAAGCACTTTTTGTGCCTCTTCGTGTTTTTCGTGGCCAGGGCTTGATAAGCTCACGCAGAGGAGCAGTACAAACACGTACATCTTCATTATTAATAATCGCCAATAAAGTTGGTGGTTCCAAAGCGATTGATACTCCGCGCCCTCTGCGCCTCTGCGTGAGATCTTCCTAGCCCCGCTCGACGCCCTGGCAAATTCCTTTAGGAACGGCTCAAAAATAACTTCGGCAGTTGGAATTCACCACGGAGGCACGGAGGCACAGAGGACACAGAGGACACAGAGGACACAGAGGACACAGAGAAAAAATACAGGAGGCAAGAGCACTAATCTTCGCTAATTCCCGCTCATAACGAGAAAAGACGATTACCGTCTCTTCCTGTCTTCTGATTGACTAGCGTGGATGAGTGACCATTCGTGCTCTTCGTTTTCTCCTTTGGTCTTCTCCGTGTCCTCTGTGCCTCTGTGGTTATTCCAGAAATAGGGCAGTTAGTTTTGAGTCGTCTCTTAGCCAGAGAAAGTTAACGGCATAGCGGCATCCGTCGCAGAGAGGCCCAATCGACACGACATCCAACCAAGCTCGCCCGCCCTACAGAAAGGTGTATTGACCTGCGAACGATAGTGTATTACTATACCGATACACATGGCCGATTCGCCTGCAAATTTCGAGATAAATCCCAACTCGGGCGTCCCGATCTACCGCCAGATCGTCGACCAGGTCCATGCCATGGTCGCCGGCGGCCTACTCCGCGAGGGCGACCTTCTCCCCAGCGTCCGCCAAGTCGCCAGCGCCGCGGCCGTCAACCCGATGACCGTCAGCAAGGCCTACTCACGCCTCGAAACTGAAGGAATCGTCCGTCGCGTTCGCGGCACGGGGATGCAGATCCTCCCCCCCTCGCAAAACGGTTCGCTGGAAGAACGGAAGCAGCAATTCCGCATCACGCTCGAACCGGCCATCCATCGAGCCCGGCAGCTCGGCCTCGATCCAAAACAAATTCGCGAAGTGCTCTCAAACCTATTACAGGACCAACCCCATGACTGAGCCTGTCATCCGCGTCGATCAGTTGCGCAAAAGCTTTGGTGCAAAAGAGGTGCTCCGCGGCATCGATCTCGCGATCGAACCCGGCACCGTGCTCGGCCTGCTCGGGGCCAACGGCAGCGGCAAGACGACGCTCATCAAAACCGCCCTCGGCCTGCTGTGGCCCACAAGCGGCAGCGTTCGCGTCTTCAACGAAAACTCCTGGGATCTCTCCGCCTCGGCCAAAGCCCGCCTCGGCTACGTGCCACAAGAAGTGACCAGCTACCCCTGGATGCGTGTTCGCCAGGTGATCGCTTACACCGCCGCGTTCTACCCACGCTGGAACCACGCGTTCGTCGCGAAGCTGTGTGACCAATGGCACATTCCGCTCGAAGACCGTGTCGGCTCACTCTCCACCGGCCAACTGCAAACCGTCGGCATCGTGCTAGCACTCGGCCACCAGCCCGAGCTGCTCATCCTCGACGAACCGGTCGCCAGCCTCGACCCCTCGGCTCGCCGCCAATTCCTCCGCACGCTCCTCGACCTGCTCCAAGACCATCAACAAACCATCCTCTTCAGCACCCACATCACGAGCGACTTGGAGCGAGTGGCTAACCGACTAGCCATTCTTGGGGAGGGAAAGATCCGCTTCTACGGCGAGCTGGACGACCTGAAAGACCACGTGAAACGCCTGCGAATCTCGTCACGCCACGATCTCCCATCGACGTTCGCTGTGCCCGGTGCGCTCCGCTGCGAAGTCGATGGCTCGCAGGCCACAGTCAGCGTAGCTAACTTCAACGAACGCATGGTCGGCGAGATGCGCGAAACGTGGAACGCCGACGTAGCCGTGAACGACCTGAACCTCGAAGAAATTTTTGTGGAGATGCACAATGGCGTCGCCAGTTGAACCAATGAGTTGGAGCGAATGGTCACGATCCGTCGAACCATGGGTCTTGCCGGCGATCGCGGCTGTCGTGGTCACCGGCGTACTGCTGCTTTGCACGCTCATCGGTATGTTCTGGTTGGCTTCGCGGCCTACTCAACAGCCGATTGTGATCTGGATGCAGCCAGCCACAGTAGAGGCGGTAGGTTTTGTGCCTAGGTCCACCAGCCATTCAAACCTCGCAATGGAGAATACCGCCCATGCTCGCGCAAATTAAGCAGGTCCTCAACACGTATTTGACGCAGCGCCTGTTTTGGCTCTTCGCCGTAATCACGGCTGTGATGACTGTGCCGACTCTGCTGTTAATGTTTGGGTCGCAGCATAAGACGAGTGCCCCCAAAGAAGCACCGGTTTTTGTTGTTATGCCGTTGTTCTTTACATTGTCGTTCTTGGTCGGCCACGCAAAGTCGCAACTTGCCCACTCGCGAGCACGGTTGACTCCGAATTTTTTCCCCTCGCATGTGGTTGTGCTAGGTGTCATTCTTCTTTTACTACTCGTGCTTTTTCCTCTGGCAGCGGCCGCCGCAGGCGGACTTGAGCCATTGGGCATCTTAGCTCTCATTCTAGGAATAGGTTCCTCATTTCTCTGGGGCAATCATCTCAACCGCATCATGCCCATGCTGATTGGGCTGGCGACGTTTTACAGCTTGATAACGCCCTGGGGGAAAAATTGGTGGATATTGCAGGCGACCGAACACCAAGGAATTCATGCGACGATTGCCATAGCTGGGATCGCGCTGGTGGTTGCCTGGCTCTGGCGAATTTGTCATCTGCGCGAAGAAGACGATGATTATCAAAATGTCTTCGGAGCCGCGCTCGCGCGGCGCTCTGGCTCCGAAGCGGTCGAGGAACGCCGCATCGTCGCCTGGCAAATTGGCCGCAACCGACTGACCTCGCGTATCGGCGATTGGTGGCACTCACGCATCGGCGACTACTATGGCGGCAGCTCGGCGGGTCGGGCACGAGTGCTTCGGTATGGCTTCAGTCCAATCCCTATCGAGGTTCAAGCTCTTTTCTTTGCTCTCATGATTGTGAGTATGGGGCTCTTTTTCAGCCAATTCAGTTTCATGACGAACAAAGGCAACGTATTGGGCAGGTTCTTCTTCCCTCTACAATTTGCCGTCATCATCCCTGGTTATATCGGCGGTGAACTCATGGCGCGGCGCCGCGCGCGAATCGCCAATGAAATGTTGTTACCCGTATCGCGAACGCAATTGATCGATAGCCTGTTCACCGTATCGGCTGGCAATTCAGCCAAGGTGTGGCTCATAGCCAATGCCGCGCTGGGGGTCGTGGTGCTGTTATCGCGAGAAGACGTTTCACTGCGAACAATCGGCATATTCGCGCTACTCTCAGCAACCCTTTCGTTCATCACGTTTGGGCTCAGCATGCGAACTTCGGTCTGGCCATCGACGTTCAAGCGGCTTTTTGCGCTCTGGTTTAGTATGTTCATCCTCGGAGCGCCGATGACGATGTGGACCACCATGCACAAGAAATGGGGTGACGCTCCATTCGTTCTAATTGCATTGGCGCTTTTGGCCATCGGCGCCCTGCTGCTCTACTCCGCCCGCCGCGCATGGCTGAATCTGGAATTCACGTGATCTCGTGGGATGGACTTCAGTCTGTCCAGTGACAACCTACGCCGTTAACCATCGCCAAAGAATTTCACGCAAAGGCGCGAAGGCGCCAAGGAGATGAATTCATTTACCACAAAGTACACGAAGATCACGAAGAAGGAAGAATGAGTAGAGCTTTTTCGCAGCCCTTTCAAAGGTACTTTGCGCTCTTTGTGTCCTTGGTGGTTCAATCCATTCTTACTTGGCGCCTTCGCGCCTCTGCGTGAATTTCTTCTGGAAAAAGGTGCTCAGCGTAGCTTGCCACGCACGTAGCCGCTCCTCTAAACGGGCAAGTTCTTTCTGTTGTATGATGGTGATATGCGTTTCCTCCGCGTCCATCAGAAGCTCGTTTCCAATCCAATCAAGGACGTCCGGGCTGCCGTCTTCGCGCAGCTCGACAGTCTCAAGCTGAACGTCCCGCGTGGCGATGTCGGCATCACGGCCGGTAGCCGCGGCATCGCCAACATCGCTGAAATCACGCGGGCCGCAGGCGACTGGCTCCGCGACCACGGCGCGAAGCCGTTCCTCTTTCCCGCAATGGGGTCGCACAACGGCGGCACGGCCGAGGGGCAGCGCGCGATGATCGAGTCTCTCGGCATCACCGAAGCAACGATGGGCATGCCGATCCGCGCGTCGATGGACGTCGTGAAGATCGGCACCGTCCGTGGGACGGACTTCAGTCCGTCCAGTAGCGGCCTGCCGAATACGAACGGACTAAAGTCCATCCCACCGGGAATGCGCGACGTGTGGATGGATCGCCACGCGTATGAATCCGACGGCGTGCTGGTGCTGAACCGGGTGAAGCTCCACACCTGCTTCTCAGGCCCGGTGCAAAGCGGCCTCACGAAGATGATCGTCGTCGGCATGGGCAAAACCCCTTCAGCGACGACGTTTCATTCGGTGCCCACGCCGCTGATGAAACACATGCTGCTCGAAATGGGCCAGCTCGCGCTCGACTCAGGCAAGATCTGGGCAGGGCTCGCGATTCTCGAAGATGGCTTCGATAAAACGGCCGAACTGCACGCAATTCCCGCGGCCGACATCCTCCGCCGCGAGCCCGAGCTGATCGAGCGACACAAACACTATTTCCCGCGGCTGCCGCTCGACCACATCAATGTGCTCATCGTCGACGCCATCGGCAAAACCTACAGCGGCACCGGCATGGACACCAATGTCATCGGCTACCGCGGCGTTCGCGACGGCGAAGACCTGACGAAGCCGGTCATCCACATCATCGCCGCCCTCTCGCTGGCCGAGGCCTCGAAGGGCAACGCCATCGGAGTGGGCCTCGCCGATTTCATCACTCGTCGGTTACGCGACGGCATCGACGAGCAGAAAACCTTCCTCAACAGCTTCACCACCGGCCACATGGATCGCGTGAAAATCCCCGCCACGTTCCGCGACGATGAAGAACTCTTCGAGCGCATCGCCTGGCGTTACGGCGAAAAGGGTTGGTTAGTGATCCCGAACACGCTCCACCTGGGTACGCTCTACGCGAGCGAAGACTTGCGCGACGAATTGGCGGCCAACCCCATCTGCGAGATTGATCCCGAGCCGCTGGAGTTGCGATTCCAGGGCGGCCAGCACCAGCTCGCATTCTAAATCTGTTTCAAAACCCAGCGTGCTGGCTGAGGCGCCGCACGCGAGAAAAGTGACCGCGAGACTTGAGAGCACGAAGTGTCATCGCCACTGCCTCCGAAAGGGGCAGGAAGTTCATTTATCCATTCCTTCCGGCTCCCTCCGCCGCGTTCCCTGTATTCTTTCCTGCTCCCTCCCCTCGGCGGGGAGGGTTGGGGAGGGGGGACTTAACTTCTCCAGCGCCCCGCAAATCTCATCCACCACCAACTTCAAACCCTCATCCAACTGGTGATTCCAGAATCGCAGCACCTGAAAACCGCGCGACTCCAACCACGCTGTCCGCGCCGCATCGCGCTGGGGCGACTGGTCCAGCGCATGATGCACGCCATCGAGCTCAATCACGAGCTTGAGCGAGAAGCAGACAAAATCAACGATGTATGGACCGATCGCCGCTTGGCGACGAAACTTGTAGCCGGCAAGTTGCTGAGCGCGGAGCGCCCGCCATAACTTGCGCTCTGGCTCGGTGGCGTTGTTGCGCAGATGACGGGCGAAGTCGCGCTGCTCGTGGTCGCGGTACATTTCCCGTTCTCCCCCCTCCCTAACCCTCCCCGCCGAGGGGAGGGAACCGGAAGATTGTTGAACCGTCGATCATTATCCGGGCCGCCACGACATTTCGCCAGCTTTTGCCAGGACTTTTTCCCGAACCGGATAGACAATGCCTGAATCCCGGAAAAGACGCTCGTCCTGAAAGGGCGACATGTGACGGCCCCCGGTTTGAAACCGTTCTAGAATCGATCCGATGGCATGTGCCGGCGGTTAATTTCGCGCCGCATCGACAGGAATCGCCAGATACCCAACGCGGCCACGGCTCCGCCGAAACCGATGAGCGCCCAGCCCGTGACGACAAGGACCACGCTGTCGCCCATGACCTTCACGGCCGTCGCGCCGGAAACGACTAGCATGAGAGCGGTTCGCAAATAGGACAGCAACGTGCGCTCGTTGGCCAGCCGCGTGCGATCGAGTGCCAGGTGATCGCGCAGGATCAGCTCTTCGTCAGTGAGCGGTTCGTCGATCATGTCCTGAACACTGAACGGGGATTGTTTCTCGAGCACTACAAGCCCTGAATTGTCGGACTTGCGGGCTCTCGATTTAATCCCCGTTGCGTAGAACTGCACGCGCTCTATCGAATACATAGCCCGGCCATCTTGGCCGGCCATTGCTCCGTGTGATGGCGAGTCATCGACAACGAGTAACCGACCCAAGATGGGTCGGCTATGTTTTCAGCAAAGCGAACTACAGGCTGGTTCTGCGGGCGCCTGCCGGGCGACGTCGGCGGCGACGTCCCGCGGGACCACCGCTCGCGCCTGCGCCAGCGGTTACAAGTTGCTTGCCATGTCCCGGACGGCGTGGCTTTGCCGAACCACCGCGAGGTGGGCGGGGCGTATGCGAACGCGCGCCGGCCGATTCATGGCTATGCTTATTCGCCTGGTCGTTACGAGCAGGGGCTGCAACCTTGGTGTACTCCGGCTGATTCTGCTCGACGACAAGCGTCTTGCGGGTGAGCCGTTCGATTTGCCGCAGTTGATCGCGTTCTTCGCGGCAGCAGAACGACGTGGCAATGCCCGTCGCGCCCGCGCGGCCCGTGCGGCCGATGCGATGCACGTACACTTCCGCCACATCGGGCAGCTCGTAGTTGATCACGTGCGATACACCGTTTACGTCGATCCCGCGAGCGGCAATGTCGGTCGCCACGAGCACAGGCGGCCGATTCGACTTGAACTCGGCCAGCGTGCGCTGGCGAACGTTTTGGCTCTTGTTGCCATGAATCGCGGCGGCGCGGATGCCCGCGCGATCCAAGTGCTTCACGATCTTGTCGGCTCCGTGCTTCGTGCGAGCGAAGACGATCGTTCGTGAATAAGCCGTGTTCTGCAAAAAGTGAGTGAGCAACTGCGGCTTGTTCCGTTGTTCGACAAAGTAAACCGATTGCTCGACGAGCTCGATCGGCTTCGCAGCTTGCCCCACCTGAATGTTCATAGGATCGGTCAGCCACTCCTCGGCCAGTTTGCGAATTTCGGGCGGCATCGTCGCCGAGAACATCAGCGTCTGCCGCTTCTTCGGTACCGCGGCAACGATCTTGCGGAGCGGAATGATGAAGCCCATGTCGAGCATCTGGTCGGCTTCATCAAGAATCAGAATCTCCACGTTCCGCAGATTGACGTAGCCCTGGTCCATCAGATCGAGGAGCCGGCCCGGCGTGGCGACCAGCACGTCGACGCCGTTTTGCAACGCGCGAACTTGCGTGCCCTGCCCTACGCCGCCGTAGATGCACGTGTAGCGCAGTCCGGTGAAGCTTCCGTAGGTCTTGAAGCTTTGGCCGATCTGAACGGCCAGTTCACGTGTCGGAGCAAGGATCAACGACCGAATCGGCCGACGATCGGCGCGCGGAAATGAATCGCGCGACTTGCCATGTTGTTTGTGTTTCTGCTTCGGCGCCGGGTCATTCGCCACGGCGGGGCTAACGCTCGTGCTCAAACGATGAAGCGTCGGCAGCGCGAACGCGGCGGTCTTGCCGGTGCCGGTTTGGGCGCAGCCCATCAGGTCGCGCCCCGAGATAACCACGGGAATCGCTTGGAGCTGGATCGGCGTTGCCGTTTCGTAGCCCGCGGCGTGGACGGCTCGGAGGAGCGAATCACACAAACCAAGTTGATCAAAAGCTGTCACGAAATGTCTCAATCTTTCCCAAAAGGGAATCTGTAGCGCTGGCGAGTGGTGCTCACGCGGAGACCTTGACGCTGCGCTAAATACGGATTGGCTCAACTGCTGACATCAGCAGGAACCCGCAGGAGCAAGATAATCAGTCGCGGTCGTAAGCAAGAGATACCGGGGCGTCGCTTGAAAAAAGGGCCCCGATGGCCGCTGCAATCGAATTTGAATGAACCGGTCGGCTAACGCCGGGTGCCGGTCTCGCACCTAAGTTGTTACGTACAAGGATAGCACAAACGGGTGGTGAGTCAAGGGCGGTATCGCCAGCAGCCGGCGCCTACCGATAAATCCTGCTTAGCGTCGGCGGCAACGCCGAATATCAATCACCTCGCAATCAAGAAAATAGCTCCCTGAAATTCTTCGCTGCAACGCGATATGCTTCGTCAAGAGTTGCTTGACAGTTAAAGCCACACCAATCCAACAATTCCCCCAATTATCAGTCCAATGACTGCCCCAAGGGGCATCGTGAATATCGCGACTATTGCAATCGCCCCTGCGCTTGGATCACTTGGGTTTTGCCACTGCTCATACATGGCGACTGCGAGTGCGAAGGCCAAACCCAATGCAGCGCCCACTAACACACCAGTTACGACCGCTAGTATTGCTTTCAAGAAGTTCATCATCCGCTGTACTCGCTGCCGACGGAACAGAAGCTAGATAGGCCACTCCTGCTCTCGTGGAGCGATGGGCACAAAACTCAACTTTTGCGTAGCCGTCCGAGGCCCTTAATTTGACGCCAATCGCAACGACAGTCTATCACTTCGCCAAATCCACGCAGATGCACTCCTTATCGTTCCGCACGTACATCCGCTTATTGGCAAACGCCGGCATGCACCAGACGACGTCCCGGCCGAACGCCGTATTCGTCGGCTCGATGAGATGGGCGCGATCGACTTCTTCATACCGTTGCGGCGTAAGTCGCGCAATGATCAGGTCGCCGCTGTCGTTGAACAACCAATAACGATCGCCTTGGTCACCCTGCCGCACGATGAACGCGGTCGCGTTGATCGTGGGACGCTGGGAGACCGGTTTGGTGGTGTCCCAGAGCCGTTTGCCGCTGGGTAGCTCGACGGCATACATTCGGCCGTTCTGGTCGAAGCCGTACATTACGCTGTCTGTAACGAAAGGCTGCACATTGACCGGCGAGAGGCCATGCTGCGGCTTGTCTCGCCAAACTTCCTTGGCCTCTCGGCCGGTTTCATCCAACTCGACGAGCAGCGACTTGTTCGCGTAGCCGCCCAAGTAAACATAACGGGCCGAGTGGATCGGCGACATGATGATCGAACCGTTCGTCGCCTCGTAGGGCACGGACCAGATCTCTTTGCCCGTCTCGGGCTCGACGGCAGCGAGCGCATTGGGCCGCGCCAAAAGAAGCTGCCGCTTGCCGCCCGCCTCGATGATCGTCGGCGGCGAGTAACCTTGCTCGGGCGAATTGGACGAATGCCAGATTTCCTTGCCCGTGTTTTTGTTGAGCGCGATGGCATGGGTCCCTTCGCCGCCGGCCAGGCAGATTAGTTTTTCGCCGTCGATGAGCGGATGGGAGGCGTAGCCCCACAACGCGGTCTTCGTGTGATATTCCTTCGGCAGATCCTTTTGCCAAACAACCTTGCCAGAGTCGGCCTGGAAGCAGATGAGGTTGCCTTCAGCGCCGAGCGTGTAAACTTTGCCGCCGTCGATGAGCGGTGTGCAACGCGGACCAGCCGGGTACGACATCGTGTACTTCACCGGGTACTCATGATGCCACTTCGGCTTGCCGGTTTTCTCATCGAGACACTGGACGCGTTCGGTGCCGGTGAATTCCTTGCGGTCGAAGTTGTCGACCTTCACATCGGCATCGGTGATGTAGTCGCAGACGAAAACCTTGTCTCCCACGACAGCCGGCCCGGCATAACCGCCTGCCACGGGAACACGCCACACGACACGAGGACCACCCGTGGGGAATTTGTCGAGGAGGCCTTCTTCGCGCCACACGTTATCGCGCCGCGGCCCCATCCATTGCGGCCAGTCGTCGGCCCAGATCGGCGCGACTGTATTGACAACGACCAACACTAACATCGAGAGCATGAACGATCGCATACTTTTGTCCTTCACATCCCATCGCATTCGACAATTCCTATCGCAAGATTTTATCGCGCGCAATCTATTAGGGCCAATGCAATTCACCACGGAGACACAGAGTTCACAGAGAAAAAAATAAGAAGAGAGAGAAACACCAGTCAACGCTAATCGGCACTAATCCAGAATGCTTCCGATTCAATTCGGCCCTCTGAATGGCATTGGCGAAGGTTGATACCCCTCATTCGTTTTCTCAAAAGACTTTTCTCTGTGCTCTCCGTGTCTCCGTGGTAAATCTTTCCAACCATCAACAGAACAGCTGCTTCCAGATTGCCTCGCTAAGCAGTTGCCAAGTAGAATCCGCGGCTCCGTTCATTGATACTCCCCCGGAATCCAATTCGATGAATCCCGTTATCACCACCATTTTGTTGCTGATCGGTTCCAACGTCTTCATGACCTTCGCCTGGTACGGCCACCTGCGCAACCTGGGCGACAAACCGCTATTGGTCGCCGTGATCGCGAGTTGGGGGATCGCGTTCTTCGAGTACCTGCTCCAGGTGCCCGCCAACCGCATCGGCTTCGGCAAGCTCACGTTGCCTCAATTGAAGATGATCCAAGAAGTGATCACGCTCAGCGTGTTCGTACCCTTCAGCGTGTTCTACATGAAGCAGGCGATTCGGGTCGACTTTCTCTGGGCAGCGCTCTGCATGTGCGGAGCCGTTTACTTCATGTTCCGCGGCGCGCCGATTACTGGATAAGTATTGCAGAGGCCCACAATGCACGAATTCGCAATTCCTAGCCGGACCGTCACGCGGCCCGGGACACGCCGAACGCACGATTTCAAAAATCACTAACCACTACGGCAACTCGGCAATCCGACGTTCCCAAGCCGCCTTTTCGGCCAAAACCATTTCAACAACTTCGTCCCACGTGCTGGCTCGAGGCGCGGGCAGGTGCTCGTTCGTCGAGTTGGTGAAGACGATCGTGTTGGCCCCTTCGGCTCGCAAGCGTTCCACATTGGTCGGCGAGTCCTCCACATACAAATCAGCGCCGACTGCGTTCTTCTCCTGCATGAAACACAGGTCCCAATAAGGAATATCATGCTTGTCGAGCCACTGAATGGTCTGGCTCACGGCAATTTGATGAAAGTACTTGATGAACAGCCGATGCGTAATCACGCGAATGCGCACGCCCGCCTTCGACAAACGCCGCAGTGACTGCGGCGCCCGCGCCATCGGCGGCAGCTCGAGAAACAATTCCCGCTGCATCACCGCGAACTTGTGGAGCGCATCGTATCCACCCGGCGCTTGCGCGACGCCCCATTCACCGAGTCCCCAGGAAACTCGCTCCGGCAACGTATTGAGCGCGACCCCCAACCACTCGGCTGCGATTGGCCGCAGGCCGCCGTAGAAATCTGCGACAACGCCATCGAGATCGACGCCAAAAACAAACGCGCGCTCATTCATGATTTGAAGAATAAAGATTTACCACGGAGACACGGAGAGCACAGAGGAGAAGAATTTTATCCGCAGATGAACGCAGATATACGCAGATGCAAGACAGATATGGATTTGTATTGGAAAACATCTGTGTTCATCTGCGTTAATCTGCGGCTACTTCTTTGTCTTCTCCGTGCTCTCCGTGTCTCCGTGGTGAAATTGTGTTTTATGATTCACCAAGAAATTTTTGCAGCACGTCATCCGGTGCCGCAGCATACGTGCTCGGCTCCATCGAGCAACTCGCGCGGCCCTGACTAAGACTACGCATGGCACTGGAATAACCGAACAAATTAGCAAGCGGCGCTTCAGCATGAAGCACCGTCGCCGTACCACGCGATTCGGTGCTTTGAATAATCGCGCGGCGTTGTTGCAAGTCGCTCACCAGGTCCCCCACATGTTCATCCGGCGTACTGATTTCAAGCTTCATGATCGGCTCGAGCAACACGGGGCCGGCGGCGCGGAGCGCCTGGTCAAACGCTTGATTGGCGGCCGTGCGAAACGCGATTTCCGAAATGCCAGACTCTCCGATCTCGCCGCCGAGAACCGTGGCCTTGAGCCGCATCAGCGGGAAGCCCAACAGGCCGCCCCCCTGCCCCGCACTTTCCAGCTCTTCCAGCACGACGGCCAGCATGTCGCTCGGAAGCCCATGATCGAGCGAGTTGGTCACCGTCAGCGGACCGATACCCTTCTCGAACGGCTCCAGGCGAATTCGCACTTTGGCCGCGTGCATCGTGCCTTGAATCATTCGGTTGCATTCGCCTGTAGCCTCGGCTGCCTTAGCCACCGTCTCGCGGTAACTGACGCGCGGCTTGTGGACCTTTACGTTCAACCGATAGTCACGCAGCAACTTGTGCTGCACGACTTCAAGGTGCAATTCGCCCATGCCGCCGATCAGCGTTTGGCCGGTCTCGGGGTTTTCTTCCGCGCGAAACGTGGGGTCTTGCTTGCGGAGCATCGTAAGCGTTTCGGCCAGCTTCTTGCGATCCTCGGTGCTCTCGGGCTCGATCGACATCGAAATGACCGTCTCGGGAAATTCGATCGAGGCCAAGAGAATCGGTTCGCGAGTGTCGCACAACGTGTCGCCGGTGATCGAATCGCGAAGACCGATCACGCCGACGATGTCGCCCGCTCGGGCCGATTGAAGCTGCTCGTCCTTTTTCGACGCGTGGATGCGCCACAGTTGGGCGACGTTTTCTTTTTTGTCGCGAGTCGAGTTGAGCACACGCGAGTTGGGCTCGAGCGTACCGGAGTAAATTCGAACCCAAGCCAAGTCACCCGTTTTGTAGGGCTGAATTTTGAAGACAAGCCCGCAGAAAGGCTCGGCCGGATCCGGTTTACGGTAGATCTTCTTGACGTCGCTGGTCTCTGCCGCCGCAGCCTTACCTTTACCCTTGTGCTTTTGTTCGATGTCCACGCCCTCGACAGGCGGTACATCCGTCGGATTCGGCAGGTAAGCGGCGACCGCATCGAGGATCGGCTCGACGCCGGCGCCATGCAAAGCGGAGCCACAAAACACGGGCTGAATCTGTAGGTGGAGCGTTGCATCGCGCACGACTTTGTGAATCAGCGACTCGGGAATCGGCTCCTCGGCCAGCGCCAGTTCCATCAATTCGTTGCTATAGTTGTACAGCGACTCGAGCATTCGCTCGCGCCATAGCTGGGCCTCGCCAAGCAAGTCTTCATCGGCAATCTCCGACGCGACGACCTTCGTGCCTTCTTTCCCTTCGGGGAACGTTAGCAACTTCATCTTCACCAGGTCGATGATCCCGCGAAACGGATTCGCCGTGTGAGCAGGGCCTTGGCCGACGGGGATTTGCAGAGCGACCGTGCGCGCTCCCAGGCGGCTGCCGATCTCTTCGTAAACCGTCTCGAAATCGGCCCCCTCGCGATCCAGCTTGTTGATGAACGCCAACCGCGGCACGTGGTACTTGTCCGCCTGTCGCCAGACGGTTTCGCTCTGGGCTTCAACGCCCTCGCGGGCGCTGAACACCACAACGCCGCCATCGAGCACGCGCAGGCTCCGTTCGACCTCGGCCGTGAAATCGACGTGTCCTGGCGTATCGATCAAGTTGATGACAATGTCTTTCCAGGGAAATTGCACGCACGCCGAGTAGATCGTGATGCCCCGCTCGGCTTCTTCTGGGTCGTCGTCGGTCGTCGTTGTACCCGAGTCGACCGCGCCCGCGCGGTGCTTCGCACCACTGGTGAACAGCATCCGTTCCGTCACCGTCGTTTTGCCCGCATCAATATGGGCAATGATGCCGATGTTACGAATTTTTTCGAGGGGAGTGGCCATATTTCTAAAATGCGTTCATGCGGCTGATCTCACGCAAAGGCGCGAAGTTGCAAGAAAGGAGATAACCACGAAGATCACAAAGAACACGAA
Organism: uncultured Planctomycetaceae bacterium; assembly: GCA_964549545.1. Lineage (GTDB taxonomy): Bacteria > Planctomycetota > Planctomycetia > Pirellulales > Lacipirellulaceae > JABDGM01. The sequence goes on from CAZJWY010000081.1 coordinate 15,673, forward strand.
GCTTCGATGACAGTAAACTTTGAAAAGCACTTGTCTTGCTTGCTTTGTGTTCTTTGTGTTCTTCGTGGTTCAAACAAATCTTTGCGACTTCGCGTCTTGGCATGAGACTCTCCGCGCATGAAAAACGCCGCGGCTTGATTGGGCCGCGGCGTACTGATTGTTTTGCTTACCACGCAAAGTGGGCGAACGCCTTGTTGGCATCGGCCATGCGGTGGACGTTCTCGCGGCGGCTCACGGCGGCACCTTCGCGGTTGAACGCGGCGACGAATTCGTCGGCAAGCTTTTGAGCCGTCGGGCGGCCTTTCTTTTCACGGATCGCCATGAGCACCCAGCGAATCGCCAGTGACTGTTGCCGCGTGCGATTCACCTGCATCGGCACCTGATAGGCGGCACCACCGACGCGCTTGCTGCGAACCTCGATCGACGGCTTTACGTGCTCCAAGGCCTGCGTGAAGACTTCGATCGGCTCCTTATCGGGAATTCGCTTCTTGACGATTTCAAGCGCATCGTAGAATACGTTCTGCGCGACGCTCTTCTTGCCGTCATGCATAAGCGTGTTGATGAATTTCGCGGCCAAAATCGATCCGTACATCGGATCTGGCTTCAATTGCTTGCGGCTTGCGGTAATGCGACCCATAAGAGGCTTTCGGCTATTGGCTGTCGGCTTTTGGCCAGACAATTCTTTGAACTATTAAACGTATGACTGCGAGTGTTTGGCCGACAACCGATAGCTGACAGCCGACAGCCCGCTTAACCCTTCTTCGCGCCATAACGGCTGCGGGATTGCTTGCGGCCTTGAACGCCCAGGGTGTCGCGGGCGCCGCGGACGACCTGGTAACGCACACCCGGCAGATCGCGAATACGACCGCCGCGCACCAGCACGATGCTATGTTCCTGGAGCGAATGGCCTTCGCCCGGGATGTAAACCGTGACTTCTTTGCCGTTGGAGAGCCGCACACGGGTGATCTTCCGGAGAGCCGAGTTCGGCTTCTTCGGCGTCATCGTGCGAACCTGGAGACAGACCCCTCGCTTGACGGGCCAGCGATCGAGGATCGGCGACTTGCTGAACTTCCGCTTCGGCCGACGGCGGCTGCGGACAAGCTGGTTTACTGTGGGCATCGGGCGCCTTCTCTCAGGGCAATCTGGCGAAATCCGTAGAAACCAATAAGTTTACGCGTTTACGGGAGGCCGTCAAGGGCGGGAAATCCGCCCGCAAATGAACGGTTTCCGGATTCACGCGGCAATTCAAAGCTCGGCCCGCACCTTAAAGCTTGGAAGTCGGGTGAACGTCCGTCGCCGTGGAAGGCGTCGCATCGATGAAAACATCCAACTGCTGCCCCACAAATAGCCGCTTGCCGGACGTTTCGATGGCATAAATCACTTGCAATACTCGCGTATCAACCCGCTCGGTATTGTCGCCGGTAAGCGACTTCTTGGGCACAACATAGGGCTCGATGCGCACAAACTTGAGCGGGAAGAAATCTGTGTTCTGCCCCTTGAGCGTCGCTCGGGCCGGGGCATTGGTAACGAACCGCGGAATGTCGTACTCGTCGATATCCACCCGCACGTTCAACTGCGTAACGCTCCCCAGCACGATGAGCGCCTGACCTGGTGGGGCACCGACGAACTCCCCTGGCCGCACATTAACCTGCAACACCGTGCCATCGACGAGCGCCCGGACAGTAAGTCGATCGATCTCGGTCTGGGCCTGATTCACCTGAGCCTGTTCCCGCTCGACAGCTGTCTTAGCGACGATGATATCGGGCCCCCAGGATCCGGCTTTCAGCAAGTTCAGATCGGCCACCGCGCGATTGTATCGTTCGCGGGCCTGCATGGCCGACTGTTTGCGTTCGAGAAACTCCTCGTCGGAGATCGCTCGATCTTTGACGAGCTTCTCGCCACGCGACCACTGCTGTTCCCAATTCTCCCAGTCGGCCCTCGTCTCGTTGACCTTGGCTTCTGCAGCCGGCAGCTCTTCTGGCCGAGGCATCGACTGCAAGCGCTTGAGCGCGGCCTTGGCATCGGCGAGCATCGCCTGGCGAACGCCTAGCTCGGCGCGATGATCGCGGTCGTCGATCCGGAACAGCGGATCGCCTGCCTTCACTTGCTGCCCGACTTTGACCATTACTTCCACGACGATTCCAGGCAGCGGCGTGCCGATGGAGATGTTCTCGGTTTCGGGCTCGACCATGCCGGCGCCGGCGACGGTGTTCGTGAATGGGTTGGCGGCCGGCTGGACGGGCGGCGGCACCTTCGGCATGCGCTCTTTCGCCTGGGCCAGGTATTTGACTGAGAACGCGATCAAACCGATCGCAAGAATCGGCAGCCCAAATTTGGTCGCGAAGTTCATTATTTTGGAAATCATGTGTATGCCCACCTTCGTGCGGCTGACCAAAATGATCATTGATTCACGCGGTCAGTACGTGCCCTTCTTTGGTTCGCCGCTCGATCGAGACAATCCGCCCGTCGTCCATGCGGGCCAGGGTATCTGCAAATTCGAAAATACGGCTGTCGTGCGTGACGATGATGACTGCCCGATCGCCTTCGATCGCAATCGAGCGGAGTAGCTCCAGGATCGTATGCCCGGTCTTGGCATCGAGAGCAGAAGTTGGCTCGTCGCACACAAGTAGATGCGGATGATGCACGAGCGCGCGGGCGATTGCCACGCGTTGTTGTTGTCCGCCGGATAGATTGCCGGGCAAGTTGCTGAGTCGTTGGCCCATGCCGATTTTGGTCAACAATTCCTTGGCCTGCGCCACGGCCCGATGCTTGGAGTAGCCTTGTATTACTAACGGAACCGACGCATTTTCCGCTGCCGTGAGCGCCGGCAGCAGGTTGAACTGCTGAAATACGAATCCCACATTCTGCCGGCGAAACGCCGTTCGTCGCCACGAGTTCAGGCTTGTCAACTCGGTGCCAAGTGCGACGACGCTGCCGCTTGTCGGCTTCAAAATGCCGGCGATCACCGAGAGCAACGTGGTCTTGCCGCAACCGCTCGGGCCCACGAGCATCGTGATCTCGCCCGGGTAGACATCGAGATCGACGCCGCGAAGCGCATGGACTTCCGCGTTGCCGCTGCCGTACGTCTTGACGACGTTGCGGCAAGTAATCAGGGGTTGGGCTGAGTTGGAAGGCATTTGTTTGTGTTAGGTATCGGGTGTCGGGTGTCAGTGAAAGAACATGTAGCTCTCTTCTTTCCGACACCTGACACCCGACACCTTCTTCTTATCCTTGAAATACGACAGCCGGTTCAACGACCATCACTCGTTGCATACTGAGCAAACTCGAAAAAATACTGATTGCGCCGACGGCCAGACCAGTGCCAATAAAGATTTCCCACGGCATGTAGAACGCCAGCCGCGAGCCGGGTGCCGTGGCGATTTTCCCGAACCATGTTGCCGCGCCGATCCCCAGGCCGAAGCCGATCAAGCTCACGAGCAGCGCCTGCAACAGAATCATGCTCATGAGCGACCAGTTACCGGCGCCCATGGCCTTGAGCGCACCATACTGCTTGATGTTTTCGATGGTGAACAGGTAAAAAGTCTGCGCAGCAATCGCGGTGCCCACGATGAAACCGAGGGCCACGGTGATGCCGAAATTGAACGGAATGCCGGTCTTCCGCATGAAGTAGGTCATGGTGATCCATTCGAACTGCTCGCCCGTCACGGCTCGCAAACCGGTTTGCGCTTCGATTCGCCGACAAACCGTGTTGACGTCTTGGCCTGGCTTCACCTCGGCCAGGACAAATGACAAAACCTTGCGTTCGGGCGGCACGAACTCAAGCGCCTGTGAGTATCGTGTGTAGACCACGGGAAATGTCTGAAAGGTGCGGCTGGCTTTGCAAATCCCGACGATCTCGGCCACGTGATCGTTCATCTCGAAGCGCTTGCCGATACGCGGCTCCTCGCCCGGCCAAAGCAACTGGTAGCCTTCGAGATCCATGATGACGGCATCCGGCTTGCGCAGGTCGAACAAATTGCCGAGGATAATATTCGGGGGCGCGCCAACGAGCGTGGCATCGTCCAATCCGATCAGAATCGTTTGTTGGAAGTTGCCGTCGGCCAGGCGCGAGCGCGTGAGGCCTTTGTACAAGCGGACGGCCCAAGAGACCCCTTCGACGCCGCGCACCCGGTACAGATCGTTTTCCGACATGGGCTTGATGTCGTCGGAAAACTGAACGTTACGATCCATCACCCAGATGCTGGCGCCCTGGATGTCGCGAATCTGGCCGCTCGTTTGCAGCATCAGCCCGCAGAAGATCGAGGCCTGCTGGGCGATCAGGAGCGACGCGAACGCGATGCCCAGGATGATGCCCAGGTACTTGCCACGATTGCCGGTCAACATCTTGAGGGCGATCCAACTCATCGTACCGCTCCTTTGCGAGCGCCGCGCGTGGCTCGGTTGATCGAATTGAGCGAGAAGTCGAACACATGTTGCGCGAGCGTCGAGACGCTCAGCTCGGAGTATTGTTCGTCGGACAAGAGATTGCGAACGATGGGATCGGCGAAATGATAGAAGACGCACTGGCCGACGATACTGAACGCAGTAAGCCGCAACTGGTCATCGCTGACATCGGCTGGCAGCAAGTCGCGCAGAATCGACAGCAAGATTTCGAATTGTGGACGAATCGACGACTGGACCAACTCGGCACAGGCAGCGGTTGGATGCGCCATCTCACGCATCATCAGCTTGGTGTGCCAAGTATCTTCCGGGCCGGTAAGCACACGTCGAAAGAATGTCGTGATGAAATCCAAGAGCTTGGTTTCCGCCGGCGTACCTTCGGACCACGCGGGCAACCGCGCTTGCTCCATGCGCCAACGATGCGCCCGCACGACCGCCTCGACATAGAGGCGCTGCTTGTCGCCGAAGTAATAGTTCACCGCGGCGATATTCGCGCCGGCCCGCTGGCAGATGTCGCGGACCGTCGTTCCGTCGAAGCCACGCTCGGCAAAGATCTCGCCGGCCGCCTCGGCAATTCGTTCGCGGGTTGTGTCGATTTCGCTTGCTGACATGGAAGCCACCGAAACTAGTGTTTCAAACAAATGTTTCAATCAATTGTACCAGTGGCGATTTCAGGGTCAACGTTTTGCAAAGGGCAAAAAGAAAAAGGCGGGATCCACGCGAAGGCAGATCCCGCCTAAAGTCTTTCGAATTAGTCGGTTACGACTATCCTTCGTCGCCCGCTGGAGGCTCCATGCCACCCAACAAAGCATCCAGGCTGCTGGGGGCGGCCGGTGGCGGTGGCGGGACTGGGGCACCATCGCCATTGCCACTGCTGCGCTCTCCACCTTCTCCACCTTGCAGCAGCGGGAAGGCACGTTCCAGCACGCGACCCTTCTCGGCAGCGAGCGCTTCGAGCGCCTCGGGCCGGATGCGAACTTCAGCTTCGTGAATCGTGCGGAAGCCGGTGCCGGCCGGGATCAAGTGGCCGAGAATCACGTTCTCTTTCAGACCTACAAGGTGGTCAGTGCGACCGGCGAGCGCGGCCTCGGTAAGAACCTTGGTCGTCTCTTGAAAGCTGGCAGCCGAAATGAAGCTGGAGCTTTGCACCGACGCCTTGGTAATGCCCAAGAGCTGCGTCGCTGCCGTAGCGCGCTTTGGCTTGGTGCCCTTGGCAGGAGTGCCGCCGAGGCCTTCGATTTGGGCGTTGGCCTGTTCGAGGACGTCCTTCGGCACGATCGAGCCGGCGGCGAACTCGCTGTCGCCCTTGTCGCTGATCTTGAGACACTGCATCACGGCTTCGTTCGCCTGACGGAAGTCGAACTTATCCATCACGCTGCCGGGCAGCAGGTTGGTATCGCCTGGATGCTCGATGCGGACTTTTCGCAACATCCGCGCGACGATGATCTCGATGTGCTTGTCGTTGATCTCGACGCGTTGGCTACGATAGACGTTCTGAATTTCGCGAGTGAGGTACTGCTGCACGGCTTCTTCGCCGGAGATGCGAAGAATGTCGTGTGGCACCAACGGGCCATCGACGAGTGAGTCGCCGGCTCGTACCACGTCGCCCGAGTGAACTCGCAAGTGCTTGTTGTGCGTGATCAGGTGCTCGCGTTCGATGCCGCTTTCGCTGCGAACAATGATCGAGCGTTTGCCGCGCTTCTTCTCGCTGAGGATTTCGACCGTGCCGTCGATTTCAGCAATAACGGCCGGGTCCTTCGGCTTGCGGGCTTCGAAGATTTCCGTCACGCGCGGCAGACCGCCCGTGATGTCTTGCGTACCGGAAGCTTCGCGCGGCGTCTTGGCGACCAGTGCACCCGGCGAAATGATCTGCCCTTCGTCGACTTCCAAGTGAGCCCGCTCGGGCATGTAGTAGAAGTCGAGAATCTTGCCATCGACGGGATCTTCAACGACGACCTGCGGGTGCATGTCGCCCTTGTGCTCCATGATGACGTAGCGAATGTGACCGCTGGGGTCTTTTTCGGCCCGCATCGTCTGACCTTCGACCAGGTCTTCGAAGCGAATCTTACCGCCCGTTTCAGCCAGAATCGGAATACTGTGCGGGTCCCATTCGCAGAGGACGCCGCCGGCGGCCACGGTATCGTCCTCATTAACCTTGAGAATAGCACCGGCGGGCACTTCGTACTTTTCGACCTCGCGGCCTTTTTCGTCAACGAGCGAAACCTCGCCGTTTCGAGCCAGTACGATCTTCTGACCTTCTTCGGTTGTCACCACCTTGAGGCGAGTGTACTTCACGATACCGCCACGCTTGGCTTTGATATCGCTCTCTTCAACGTCGTGCTGACCGACGCCGCCGATGTGGAACGTCCGCATCGTA
>CAZJWY010000082.1:0-1867 GCA_964549545.1 uncultured Planctomycetaceae bacterium
GACACATGATTCATCCGCATACATCGGCTGATAATATTGGTAAGACTTGCCACCTTCCTCGTCGGGGTAGCGCTCCCGATACTCCTTCGCTCCAGGAGGTGACGGTTGAGCAGCAGTCGCTTGATCCGATTGCTTCTCGGCCAACGGTGCTTCGGAGCCAGGCTCAAGCGGCGTGGCCCATTGGGCTAACCATTTCTTCTCGTAATCATGTTTTGGTTGATACTTCTCCGGCAGTGTCGACTTGTATTCGCTCTGCGGAAGAATTGCGTCCCAAGTATATTTGCGGCCGAAGCTCTGGCTGCTCTTGGCCAGTTGGCCATAGAAATCGTCTTCGAAGTCGTCCTTGCCGCCCGTCGTGGTCGCCGTGCCGCCGGAGCGCAATCCACGTTGAATACGACCAATTTCGGCGAGATGCGCGAGATGCACTTCCAGCCAACCGGCCCGCACCAGCTCCGGGCCCATGAACTTCGGATTGAAATCCTTCAGAATCGCTTCCGTTCGCTTCCCATGCCAGAAAAAACTCAGCGACAACAAAATGAACAGCGACGTCCCAAACCACCAGCGGCATTTGCGCTCGAGGTTCGTCTCGCCCAGCACTCGTTTGATCGTTCGATACGACATTGCCTTAATTGTAAGGCCGGGCGCGCAAAGGGTCCAAGTGCAAAGAAGCCGGGAGCGGGGAGCAAGGAGCCGGGAGCAAGCCGCGTTTTTCGGCTTTCGGGCTCCCTGCTCCCCGCACCTTGCTCCCTGCTACATCATATCGATCGGGTCGACGTCGACGATCCACGCCACACCATCCGGGTCTTTCAGTTCGGCGGTTACTCGCCGAGCCAGTTCGCGCAGCGGCTCTCCCTCGGCCGAATGCAGTTGAATCTGATACCGGAAATTTCCCCGCAGTTTTGCCATCGGCGCGGGCGCCGGACCAAGCACTCGTACCGGCGTCGGCAACGCCTTCGAGCCTTCGATCAGCCGCCGCGCGATCTCTTCCGCAAACGCCTTGGTGGCCAGTTCTCGTTCGCCACGAATGACGATCCGAATCATCGAGCCGAACGGCGGGTAGCCCAGGGCTTCGCGATGAGGCAGCTCTTGCTCGGCAAACGCGGCCAGGTCATGGCGCACCGCGGCGACAATCGCGGGCGCATCGGGCGACAAGGTTTGCACGAGCACGCGGCCGCCTCGCGGCCCGCGCCCGTTTGTCCCGCGACTTGTGTCACGAGTTGAAACGTCCGCTCGGCCGCTCGGAAATCGGGGAAGTGGAGCGCGGTATCGGCGTTGACCACTCCCACCAGCGTCACGTTCGGAAAGTCGAGCCCCTTGGCGATCATCTGCGTGCCGACCAGGATGCGATGCTTCCCGTCGCGAAAGCTCGCGAGCGCCGTCTCGTGGCTGCCGCGGCCACGCATGCTGTCGGTATCCATACGCAAGCACGGATAACCAGGAAACCGCACGCGCACCTCGGCTTCGAGCTTCTGCGTACCCAGGCCACTAAAACGGATTCCCTTGAAATCACATTCGGGGCAGGTGTTCGGCGCTACCGAGTGAAAGTCGCAATAGTGGCAGATGGCCGTGTTGTCTTCACGATGAAACGTAAGCGACAAATCGCACTGCGGGCAAACGACCGAGTGACCACACGCCGGGCATTGAATGTGCGTCGAGTGGCCGCGGCGGTTGAGCATGAGAATGACCTGGCCGTCGTCGCGGAGCGCCTCGTCCATTGCTCGATGCAACTGCCGACTGATCGCGCCCCGCGAGTTCTTGTTATGTATCTCGTGGCGCAGGTCGATCGTCCGTACCTCGGGCATGGGCAGATTGAGAACGCGGCGCGGCATCTCCACCAGCAAGGACTCGCCGCGTTTGGCGCGCTGCC
>CAZJWY010000082.1:1877-13492 GCA_964549545.1 uncultured Planctomycetaceae bacterium
CGCGCTGCCAGCTTTCGAGCGACGGCGTCGCGCTGGCCAGGATCAGTGGAATGTTCTGATCGGCCGCGCGACGAATCGCCACATCGCGGGCATGGTAGCGCGGCGCGGTCTCCTGCTTGAATGTCGACTCATGCTCCTCGTCGAGCACGATCAGTCCCAAATTGGGTGTCGGCGCGAAAATCGCGCTGCGGGCGCCAACGACCACCTCAACCTGGCCAGTCGCGATTCGTCGCCAATGCTCGTGACGCTCGATGTCGGTCATGTGGCTGTGGAGCACCGCCACGCGATCGAACCGCGCGCGGAAGCGAGCCACCGTTTGCGGTGTAAGACTGATCTCTGGCACCAACAAAATCGCTTGGCGGCCGAATCGGACGACGTCTTCGATGGCCTGAATGTAGACCTCGGTCTTGCCGCTGCCGGTGACGCCGTGAATCAGGATCGTCTGATGATTGACCGAGTTGAGCGCCTCGCGAATCGCCGCGAGGGCCGCCACCTGGTCGGCATTCAGCTCCAGGGCTGCCTGCCGAGGATAATCCGCTTCGTGCGTTTGCTCGGCGCCGACTCGCTTCACCGTGGCGACGACGAGCCCTTTTTTGCGGAGCAGGTTCAACGGAGCGCTTGTGCATTTCGCCTGAACGAGAAGCTCCTTCGTCGCCAGCGGCTGGCCACTAGCGGCCAAGAGCCGCAGAAGCTCTGCCTGCTTGGGCGGGAGCTTGAGTTGCGCGGCTCGCTCCAGTGCTTCTGGCGCGAGTGCCAGGAAAGTGACATCGCGCCGGCCTGCATCATGCCGCACGCCCGCGGGCACGACCGCTTCCAACACCTGCCCCCATGGGCACAGGTAGTACTCGGCCATCCAACGCGTGAGGCGCAACATTTCCGGCGACAGCAGCGGCCCGCGATCGAGCATCGCGGCGACCGACTTCAGCTTTCGCCCACCCGTTGGCTTCGTCGACACATCGACACAATAGCCTACGATGCTGCGATTGCTTCGTCCCAACGGTACGCGTACCCTGCGGCCAGCCTCCAAGGTTCGCTCGCGCGTGCCGCCGCTCATCTCGGCCGGGACCAGGTAGTCGAATTCCCCTGGTGGCCCTTCGGGCATGACGACCGTCGCCACCAGCGCCGCAGCCGCATCGTCGAGTTCCCAAGGCGCCGGCTCGGAATCGAAAAGAGATTGCTGCTTGGCGGTCATGGGCAGAATAATATTGAAATTCGATCCCGGCCGAAACGGCCGGGCTATATTCAAATCCGGCCGGGACGGCCGGGCTATATAGCCGACCCGTTTCGGGTCGGACGAAGAACGCCGATTTTGGATGTAAGTTCTCGATCGACCACAATGGATGTGATGTATCGTATCCGGTAACCCATAACTCCCCCTAGTCCCCAACCCCCTACCCCAATCCCCAACATGCGACTCGGCATTTTTGGCGGCAGCTTCGACCCCGTGCATAACGCCCACCTGGCGATTGCTCGCGCATGCCAGCAGCAGGCCGGGTTGGACGAGATTTGGTTCACGCCGACGGCCATTCAACCATTGAAGCGCCAGGGGCCACGTGCGAGCGACCGGCATCGCCTGGAAATGCTTCGACTAGCGATTGCGAATGAACCGACGTGGCGGGCCTGCTCGATGGAAATCGATCGAGGTGGCTTCAGTTACACGATCGATACGCTTCGGCAGATTTATGAAGAGTTGCCGGCCGCCGAACTGTTTTTCCTGATCGGGGCCGATGCGATTCAGGACGTTGCCAAGTGGAAGGAGCCGCGAGAAATCTTTCGGCTGGCAACGCCGCTTGTGGTCCATCGGGCGAATTCAGAGAAGCAAAAAAACGGTCCGCTCAACCAACTTTGCACGGCAACCACTCAGCCGCAATGGATTGAGATGCCGGCAATGGATGTGAGCAGTTCGGAGATTCGCCGCCGAATCGCTGCCGACGAAGCGATTGATGATCTCGTGCCGCCGGTCGTCGCCCGATTTATTTTTGAGCACAGTCTTTATAAATAATCCACCGTAGGACAGGCTTTAGCCTGTCTGTTCAGCAGATGCTACAACAACGAACAGGTCCCGCTCGGCTCGCGGGACCTACTTTTATCGCCGAGTAACTTATGCAGCGCGACGAGTTTGAATGTTCAGCCGTTCGGCAAGCTGCGGCGAGCGGACCGCTCGTTGTGCGCCGGCTTCGCAACGCAGCGCGTCGGCCACGATCTCGAGTTGCTCGTCCGCGCTTTGCGCAACGTCGAGCAGCAGCCATTTGCGGCCGCGGACGAGGCAGTGACCACCGCCATCGCCCCCGAGCCAGTCCTGGCGCACTTCGTAGCCCAGGCGGCGTGCTGTATCTACTGCTTCGTTCAAAAGTTCGACCGTATGCATTTCCCCACGCACTCCCAAGTCGTGCCGTCAGCTATCGCGGCACAAAAGATGCCAGGCAACGAGCGAAGGTATCGACTCGAGTCGCCCGGACTTCGTATTTATTCATCGTCTGGCCAGGCTCGCCAAACTCACAATCCTCTCTGCGAATAAGCGGGCAGATTCTAGCTCCCCCCGGTGTAGTTGACCAGCGCGATTCGACGATACAACGCTACAGCCGTAACCATTATCGCGGCAATGAGTTAAGAAACATCCTCTCGGTAAGCAGGCGTCGCTGCGGCAGGCAGGGAGAGTACAGCGAACAGGTGACGAGGGTATTTTATTCGGCAGAATACGCCTGCCAGCAATGCTCGCGCTGCTACTACTTCACAGCAGGACTATTGAAAGGGCGCCTGGTAGATCCCGGACCGCGTGGCGGTTCGGCTAGGAATTATAGATTCATTGCCATAAGCCACTCATGAGTACGCTCTCAATAACCTCAGCCATCCATGACAATGTCCGACGAACACGTTTCACTCCAGCACAAGATCGAACTTCTCCAAGCCGAGCTGCGCCAGGCTCGCCGCATGGCCTCGCTGGGCGACCTTGTCAGCACCACGACGCACGAGTTCAACAATGTGCTGACCACGATCATCAACTACGCCAAGCTGGGCCTGCGTCACAAAGACGAAGCCTCGCGCGACAAAGCGCTTACCAAGATTTTGGGCGCGGCCGAACGGGCGGAGAAGATCACGAACGGCGTGCTAGGAATGGCCCGCAATCGTGGGCATGAGCGCGCTCCGACCGACCTAGCCAAATTGATCGAATCGTCGCTCGTGCTGTTGGAGCGCGAGATGCAGAAGTACCGCATCCAGATCGTGACTCAGTTCGAGCCGGCGCCGCTCGCCTTCGTATGCGGCAATGAAATTCAACAAGTGCTGCTCAATCTCTTGACCAACGCCCGACAAGCCATGCCGCGCGGCGGGCAGATTCTCATTCGCATCGCGGCCGACGCGGCTAACAACATGGTCGATCTCACCGTGCGCGATACGGGGAGCGGCATTCCGTCGGAAGTGTTGCCTCGAATTTTCGACCGCTACTTCAGCACGAAGCAAGGCCCCGACGCCACGGGCAAGGGGGGCGCTGGGGTGGGGCTATCGACCTGCAGCGAAATCATTGAAGCCCACCAGGGCAAGATTCGGGTCGAAAGCACTGTCGGCGTCGGCACGGCGTTCACGCTGAAGCTGCCGGCAGCCCCTGCTAAACCCAGCACGGCGTTGCCCCTACCCCAACTGGGAATTCCCACGGCGGGCGTAATGCCCATGCGGTGAGGAGCTTCGCGCAAAGGCGCGAATTGAACTACAACGCCTCACCGAGAGCGAAAAATAAGCTGATCAGAACACGGGCAGCTAGAACATGCCCAGCGCCATCTGGTAGGCTTCGATGAACGCATCGTGCAAGGCTGGCGCGTGCGAGGTCAACGACTGCAGATAAATTCGCCAATCGCGTTCGCAATCGCTCCGGCTAGCGCGGCGGCACACGCCTTCGCAATCGATCAACCAGATTCGCCAGTTGTTGCTGCCTAGTTCCTCGGGATAGAAATGCTTGGCCTTCATCGATCGCCAGGCAATTCGTTCCTTATAAAGTCGGGCGATCAGCCTGGTCGCGGCTTCGATGAGAGAACTCCGCTTCGCGGAATCCATTTGCTCTAAATCACCCGAGTGCAACAGGTCTGAAATCGAGCGAGCCGGCGGCACCGCGCGGGTGACGACTGCGCCGCGCGAGAATCCCCATCCGCTCCAAAACAGGGCCAACGGCTCGGAGACCTGGAAACCGGCCTTTTGCAAGGTCTGGAGGCCGCGCCATTCATGAATGGGTGAGCATAACAGGCCCGTGCGGTGGCGCAAGTCGGTCGGTCGGGGCAGTAGCCGGTCCCGTTTCCACTGGCGCTTGATGTAGGCGTCGGTCGTGGCGCCCGATTCGTCTCGCAGCGTGACCTTGACCACCCGACGATTGAAGTGGCGCGTTGCCCGCCCTTCGTGTTCTTCGTCCAAAGGCTCTCCGACTCGAAACGCCGAGTCGAGATCATGGATTCCGTTCGCTTCCAGTAACTGGGCAATCTGTGGTGAAGCAAATTCGCGATGAGTCACCATGGTTGTCTCGAAGCATTAAGCGGATAACTGCGCAGGTTGAGTCTCTGGCGGTTTTTCAACCGCAAACCACAGCCCCAGGATGGGGCGACTATATTTTCCATCGAGCAAAATCGTTTTCGCTCACTCGCCAAACATCGACTGCGGGACCGACCTGCCCGCCAGCCGGGCCTGGATATCGGCCAGCATGCGTTGCTCGAGCGCGGGATCGCGCCCGAGTTGAATCCATCTTCGCGATGCGCGCGTGCGGTTTATATCGGCTAGACGCTGGCTTGGCAAGGTTTGGTCGCTGTTGAATGCCGCCGGCCCGGCAGTGGCTTTGATCGACTTGGGAAGATCTTCCAACTCTTTCAGCACGATGACCTCGACCAGATAGCCGTTCGGATCGGGAATCACACGAACGGTGGCGCGACGACGGATCGATTGAAACGTGCTTTCCCAACGATTGAACGACCCCACGGAGTCTTTGCGGAAGGGTTCGAGCCAGGTTGCTCCGTCGAGTGCTGCCGTTTCGATATAGCCTTCGGTCCAGGCCTCGCCGCTCCGTCGCGCGCGTTGTTCGCGGAAGATACGGAAGTAGTCGTCCACTACGTCGGCGATCTGGTCCCAGGCCAGATTCTCATCCACGACGGGGACCAGGATCGTGTTTGGCGGACAAGCCGCGGCGACTGGCATGCCTGGTTGTCCTGGCGCCGGGCCCACGATCACGCCTGGGGGCATTCCCGGCGCGGCGGTGACAGTTGGCGCCCCGACGGGCGGGCCAAAGATCGCGGTTCCTTGCGATGGCGGGCTCGGCAGTGGGATCAACTCCGGCTGCGGCTGGCCGACCGCGACGGGCGGTGGTCCAAACGGAACCACTTGCTGCGGTTGCCCCGGTGCTTGAGCTACTCTCGCCGCTGGTTCGCTGGTCAGCGAGTACGGAGGGGCTGCGAACGAAACGGGCAAAGTCGGCCCGAGAACGCTCGTAACCGAAAAAAATCCGACCGTCAGAATAAGTTGGCACTTCGTCATCGATTAGAGAGTACTTCGTGTTTTATTCCGACCCGCGGCGATCCACGTCGCTTCCAGTTTTTGTTCTCATTCACGGTGGGCGAATGCGGTCATCCCGGCGGCTTTTCTGTTGTCCAAGCCGTCGGGGCCGAGGTCTCGCAGGGTTGCGACGACCGACCGGTATTCGCCTTAGAAGAGGCAAGGCGCGGCAGGGACGCCGCGGCTAGCCTTTCGCGCGGGGCAGATCATCGGCGAAGCCGCGAAAGCACGCAAGACAGATTCGCGCGGCAATCCTGGAAGACTGCGCGCTTTGCGATGAAAGTTTCCCAGGAAGGTTGCAAGAAAACCAAGGGTTTAGCGGCGGCGGGCACGGCCGCGCACCCGCCAATTCGTTGGGCCCGTCAAGGAAAACGTACGCACAGGAACTGGGCATTGGTGCGCCGTTGCTTTCGAGGGGGCGCTTGGATTTGTTGGTAGTGGTCGGCCTGGCGGCCGACGCTAAGGGGGGGTGTGCGAGCGTTAGTTTATAACACGCGCTTTCGATCGGTGCCGCCCGTTAATGGCGCACATCATTGCTAATGATACCGACCAGATGATGAAGGAAGCGGCTTCGGGGACTGGTCTGATTGTAAGCAAGAGCTCACCGGAAATTGATCCGGAAATTGGTGTTGGCGAATCAAAATCCTGTGGCAGGGTAAAAATGCTTCCTATCCATATATACTTCGAATCAGTTAGACTAGAATCAAGATCAAGAGGTTCAATATAATAACTTTCCTGATCACCCAGGATGAACGGAGCTGACGCTCCATGACTCACTTCCGTGCTATTAAAAATAGCCGGCGTCTCCAAACTCCAGTCATTAAGCGAACTGATCAAAGTCGTTTCCATATTCTGAGCAGTTGAAGTACCATCCGAATAAAAAAAACCGCTAGCGGTAAGAATGGATGGCGTGGATACTTGAAATTGCACTTCAAAGATACTGTAAGCTCCGCCAACTAACTCTGCGCTCCCAAGTACGTGCGAAAAGGATACCTTCAAGTTTGCTGAGTCGCCTAAGAGAGTCCAGCGAATGACCGTTTCACTCGAATTACTACCCGAAGATACTGACGCAGACTTCTTCCTCACATCCGGGGCTTCGTGAACCTTCGTACCTGCGTTCTCCTTCTGGTACACTCCTTCTCCACCCACTACCGTCGCTTGGGCCGAATATGCATTAACCGTAAACCCCGCCCATGCTTGCGAGGTTTGACACGCAGCCAACAGGAGACTGAGAATGAGTGCGTTTCGGATGGTCATCGCAACTCCCTGCGCCTTGTACAACGGATAGATTAAGACCGAACTCGACTACTACTCTACACGGTTCGTATTAAGTTTCCACTATGCGTTCGCTGGATACAATCTCGGTTTGAGGCTGATTTTCCCGGGAAGGACAAACGTTTGGTCCCTATATGGGTGGGGGCGTTGCGGCGAATGGGCCGGGGTGTTGGTGTTTTTGTGGATAGGAAACGACGGGACGGGGGCGGGGACGCCCCGGCTCGCGGGCGATTGTTCGGTATCGGTACCAGTACAATTTCATTAGCTCTCAAGAGGACGCAGATGCAACATCCGGTGTTGACGCGCCAGGAGTGTCGCGAGATCGATCGGAGAGCGATCGAGGATTTTGGCATGCCGGGCCTTGTTCTCATGGAGAACGCGGGACGCGGGTGTGTCGATGTGCTGGAGCGGCTCGGCATCGACGGGCCGGTTGTCATTCTCTGCGGCAAAGGCAACAACGCTGGCGACGGCTTCGTAATCGCTCGGCACCTTGCGATTCGTGGTTATGAATGTCGGGTGCTGCTTCTCTCGCCGCCCGCCGAGTTACGTGGCGATGCGGCTGCAAATTTTGGCGTTCTGCGGCAGATGAATGTGCCGATTGTGGAAGTAGGTGTTGCGAGCGGAGCGGTACCTTCTGGAGGGACGCATGCGGGTCCGCCTCGGCTCGGCGGACCTACTTTCGAGCTCGACGTTCACGCACGTGATGCTGATTGGCTGGTCGATGCTTTGCTCGGCACGGGGGCCGTGGGCAACCCGCGGCCGCCGTTCGACGCGGCGATTGATTGGATGAACGCTCGCTCTCCGAGCATCAAACTTCTTGCCGTCGATGTCCCCAGCGGGCTCGACTGCGACACGGGCGAGCCATCGGCTCACACGGTGCGAGCCGACCACACTTGCACGTTCGCGGCGATGAAGATCGGCTTCCTGCAACCAGAGGCGAAACCATACGTCGGCATGGTTCATGTGTGCGACATCGGTGTGCCGCCGTCGTTGATCCACAACACGCAATAAAAAGGCTCCAGCGAGCGGCGGGGTTTATTCCGCCGGGATAAACCCGGCGGCTCGCTGTTATGTGTTCAGTTTGCCGTTATGCATTCAGCTTCACGCCCGGGTCATCCGCCACGTTCACCCACACGTGTACGTGCGGCGCGCCGCGGTAGTGCCACACGAACGACGGGCCTTCGATGCGCCAGTTGTCCCAGACTTTATCGTTGCCGATGTCGCCTTGGGCATAGTAGGCGAGGTGGCAGGTGTCGAGGCCGCCTTGGGATTTGATGCACTTCGTCACTTCGTCGCGATCGCTCTGCCGGTAGGGTTCGACCAGCATCGCCATAACTTTCTGCAAATGCTCCCGCTGATCGCTCGACAAATCGGTGACCGCGATACCTTGGAATTCGCCTTTCTTGCCGCGGAAGCCGACTTTGCTCTCGGGCGGCAATCCTTGGACCACGAGCGCTTGCTTCTGCTGCTTGCTGTCCAGCATTTGGTAGAGCTTGTTGGCCGCTTGCGCTTGTGGCCAGAAGACGTTGCCGGGATGGGTCGGCTCTTCGTCGAAACTCTCTGCGGCGTGGCCGTAGAAGATCGGGCCGCCAAACGCCACGTGGTCGGCGCTGTTGCCGTCGGCACGGATCGTCATATGCCGGCCGGTCATGACGAACTCACACTTGTCACTTCCCGGCTTGCCAAAAATCGCGATGCTGTTTTGCACGCCGTAGCCGCCCGCATCATCTTCGAGCTGCTTGTCGATTCGCTCATGCCAATCGGGACTGATGATGCCCTCGAAGATGCCGCGAATGATCGCCATCTGGTCGTTGGTGTAGAAATCGCGATCGACGACGAACGGTTCGGTGATGTTCCAGTTGGCGGCGATTCGCGTGCGCAGCAGGCCGAGCTTGGGGTTTTTGTGATCCCAATCGAAGCAGATGGTTTCGCGCTGCTTGGGCGAGAGCGTGTCGTAGAGTGTCTTCACGAGCGATTCGGGGGAAGACTTGGCGGCAGGGGCGGTCGCTTTGGCGTTGGCCCAAACGCGACCAGCCGGCAAGACGCCGCCGATTGTGCTCGCCGCCAGCACTGCGCCGCCGGCGGCGGTCAGAAAATCGCGCCGTGGCATCCGCTGCTCTTCGTGAAGCTCTTGGCAGCAATCACACGTGACCTGATTCTTCTCGCGCGGTTTCATAATCGGCCTTCTCTCACAAATGACTGATGAATTCGACCACCCAGCCGCACATCTATTAGAGCGAAATCATCGCCCCTTTGCAAAGTTCCGTGGCCAAATTGGCGTATGGGATGCTAGAATTGAGTAATCGGTCTGGGAGATAATGCGTGGGCAAGCACGAGGACGTATTAAAGCAAATTCTCAGCGGCTTGGCAGACGCCAATATTCGCTTTGACGACCTGCGTCGATTGCTTGAGCGGCTCGGCTTCGAAAAGCGGATTCGTGGTAGTCATCACATTTTTCGCAAGGCCGGCATACCGGAGAAAATCAACATTCAGCGCGATGGCAACAACGCGAAGCCGTACCAGGTGCGACAGGTTCGGTCTGTCATTTTGCGACACAAATTGGCGGGTGAACTATAATGCTAAACTATGAAATTCTCATCTATTGGAGCGACGACGACGGAATCTTCGTGGCCGAGGTCCCTGAGTTACCTGGCTGCACTGCGCATGGAGCAACCCATGAGGCAGCTTTGGCCAGTGTCAAAGAAGCGATGCAATTGTGGATTGATACGGCGCGGGAATTCGGCGACCCCGTTCCGCCACCCAAAGGTCGTCGATTGATGTTTGCCTGAGTGATTATCGCTGTTGGCACTTCGCACAAAAGTACGTGGAGCGCTGAGCTTGAACGATGTGGACGACCGGCGTGCCACATTTGGAGCATGCCTCGCCCGCACGGTCGTACACGCGGTGATGATTCTGATAACCACCGGATTGGTTCAGCGCGTTGCGGTAGGTGCCGTCGGAGAGCGTCGAGCCTTCGTAGCGGATGGCTAGTTCGAGTACTTCATGCGTGGCGTCGGCTACTCGTTGCCACTTGGCTCGCGTAAGTTTGTCACACCGCAAACCAGGGTGGACGCCGGCCAGGTGCAAAATCTCCGAAGCATACAAGTTGCCGATGCCCGCGACGGCCCGCTGGTCGAGCAGCGCGACCTTCACCGCGCGGACGCTTTTCCCCAGTCGCTCGCGATACAACTCGGCTGTAACGGCGAGCGCATCGGGGCCTAGCTTTGCCGGCCCCAAGGTTTCTGCGAACTCTTTTGGCGAAACCAGGCGAACATTTCCCAGGCCGCGCCGGTCCCAATACAGGAACTCGCGAATACCGTTTCCGGAGAGCGCGCAGCGAAAGCGCAAGTGCTCGCGCGTCGGCGGATCGGCCACGAGGACCAGGCCCGTCATCCGCGGCTCGAGCACGATGGCATCGCCTGATTCCAGATGGACCAGGACACGCTTGCCCACGCGCCCGACGTCGGTCACGCGGCAACCGACCGCGCGTTGGCGAAACCGATCGATCCGCGGCGCGATCGCGATGGGCCGTCGCTGGCAAGCCACTCGCTCGACGTCGGTTATGCGCGAGCCGACGATGCCGAGGATGCCCCGCCGCATGGTTTCGACTTCGGGTAGCTCAGGCATGAAGATTCACCACAGAGACACAGAGGGCATGGAGAAAACTGTTGAGCTGTCGGCTATCGGCTGCCAGCTATCGGCCAGAAAAATTGTCTAGTTCAGTCACTGAGCGATTTCGTAGCTGAGTCGCCAGCCTTGAACGACAGGCGGGGATGGAGTTGGCTGAATTCTGGCGAATCCAGCTACGAAGTCGTTTCAACCCAATAATCATACTCCCTTTCCTCTTCTTTGTGTCCTCCGTGTCTCCGTGGTAATTCTCCCGCGACTTGATTCATAAGGGCCTGCAGTCGAGAATCGATCCAATGACCATCAGCACAGCAACTACCCAGGTTCCCGACAAAGCCGGCCGATTCGGCCAATTTGGCGGACGCTATGTCCCCGAGACGCTTATCCGTGCGCTCGATGAACTGGCCGTCGAATACGACAAAGCGTGTCAGGATGCCGCGTTTCAAACCGAACTTTCGTCGCTGCTGAAAAACTACGTGGGTCGCCCGTCGCCGCTCTACTTTGCCAAGCGACTGAGCGAGCAATGCGGCGGCGCTCAAATCTGGCTCAAGCGCGAAGACCTCAACCACACCGGCGCGCACAAAATCAACAATACGATCGGCCAGGCGCTCCTCACGCTCCGTATGGGCAAGAAGCGCGTCATCGCCGAAACTGGCGCGGGCCAGCATGGCGTCGCGACCGCAACCGCCTGTGCCCACTTCGGTCTCGATTGCGTCGTTTACATGGGCGAGGAAGATATCCGTCGCCAAGCACCGAACGTTTTCAGCATGAAGCTGCTCGGCACCGAAGTACGGCCGGTCTCGAGCGGCTCGCGCACGCTCCGCGACGCGATCAACGAAGCCATGCGCGACTGGATGTCGAGCGTCGACTCCACTCACTACATCCTCGGCTCCGTCGTCGGCCCCCATCCATTCCCGCGGATCGTTCGCGATTTCCAATCTGTGATAGGCAAAGAAGCCATCGAGCAATCGCGTGAGCAACTGGGCCGCTTGCCCGATACGGTAGTCGCCTGCGTCGGCGGCGGCAGCAACGCGGCCGGCATGTTCTATCCGTTCATCGAATACAAAGAAGTCGCCCTTGTCGGCGTCGAAGCCGGCGGCCGCAGCGCGAAACCCGGCGATCACGCCGCTCCGCTCAGTCACGGCCAACCGGGCGTCCTCCACGGCAGCTACAGCTACGTGATGCAGGAC
>CAZJWY010000082.1:13502-22042 GCA_964549545.1 uncultured Planctomycetaceae bacterium
GTCCCGAGCACAGTTACTGGAAGGATTCCGGCCGCGTCATTTACACCAATTGCTTAGACAAAGACGCCATGGCCGCCTTCGACGCCCTCGCCCGCACCGAAGGAATTCTGCCCGCCCTCGAAAGCTCCCACGCCGTCGCCGCAGCAATGGAGTTCGCCCGCGGCAAATCCAAAGATCACGCGATCGTGGTCTGCCTGTCCGGCCGTGGCGATAAAGACGCAGCCGAGATCGCAAGATTGAAGGGATAAATACAATGCCCAATTGTGATTTCTACGCAGTACACGATGATATCATCGGACTCGCGCAGTTCATCTTTAGCGAAACGGATTGCGTGATTTACGAATCGTGTTCCCAACCGAATAAGGACCTGCGATGTTTTACTGTGGTCGATGAATTAGAGGCAGTTTATAAGAGTGGTTTTGGCGGCGGGAGTTTCCTGTCCGAGATTTACTCTCCGTCAATGCGCGGCGATATCAGGATCGTGCGAACGGATTGGGAAGCTAAAGCGTGGCGACCAGCTTCCTGGCGATTTGACGTGACTGGATGGGGACTAATTCAGCTACACTTAGAAGGCGTGCATGAAAATCGAATTAGGCATTCTCACACGAATCACAACACGGAAAAACGAGTTCGGGTGCGCGAAGAACTGTATATAGACAAGCTCGGACCAGCCTCTGCCTGGGATTGGAAAGCGGTAACGGCAATTTCGAGCAAAATCAATCGTTTCATTCGCAAGATGTCACCGGAAAAGTCAGGACCGTTGCCGATTATGCGATCGGCATCTCAGATGGTAGCCCGTGGCAAAGCAGAATTGGTCCCACGCTAAAGCGAGCTAAAGAATTTCATGTCGTCGATCGATCAACTCTTTACGACCCTCCGCCGCGAAAATCGCAAAGCGCTCATGCCGTTCATCACGGCCGGCGATCCCGACCTCGCCTTTACCGCTGCAGTATTGAAAGAAGTAATCGGCCGCGGAAGCCATTTATGCGAAGTCGGCATTCCGTACAGCGACCCGATCGCTGATGGGCCCGTGATTCAGGCCAGTTACACGCGGGCGTTAACGCACAAGATCAAACTGGCCGACATTCTGAACTCGCTCGGCGAAGTCGCGTCGCAAGTCAAAGCGCCACTCGTAACGATGGTCAGCTACGCGATCGTCTATCGCCACGGATTGGAAAAATACGTGGATGACGCCGCAAGCCGCGGACTCGCTGGCCTCATTGTGCCGGACTTGCCCGTAGAAGAATCGGCCCAGCTAGCGGCAATTTGCAGTAAGCGCGAAATCAGCCTCATCCAACTTGTGACGCCCACCACTCCGCGGGATCGGGCCGTACGCATCGCGGAAACATCGACGGGCTTTCTCTACTATGTCTCGGTCGCCGGCATCACGGGCGAACGGACGCAATTGCCGCCCGAGCTGGTCGACAACGTGGGCTGGCTGCGTACGCAAACGAGCCTGCCGATCTGCATTGGCTTCGGCATCAGCAAGCCGGAACATGTGAAATTGCTCTCGCCGGTCGCCGACGGACTGATCGTCGGCTCGGCCATCGTGCGACGAATCGCAACTGCTTCGGAGAAACCGCGCGAGCAAGTCGTTCGCGAGGTGGGCGATTATGTGGCGGAGCTGCTGGCCGCATTGATAACCGACAAATAGCCCGGCCGTTTCGGCCGGTTGTTTCGGCTTGAGCAGGCGATGGAACGAACGGGGAGTAGTGCGGATTCCGGCCGAAACGGCCGGGCTATCTACTCTCTGTCATCCTCGTCCGGACCGCCTGGCGGCTCGACGTCGAAGTCGATCCACTTCATGGCTCGGCGGAACGGCTCGATGCGGAGCATCACCTCGCCGTTTTGAAACAATCGCACGGTGCCGGTCGATTCGCTCACGGAGATTGCCACGGCTGAAGTCGCCCGGGTGATCTCGGCGGCTGCCCAGTGGCGCGCTCCGAACCCCTTCGGCAGCGATACGTCGGTCGACCGCGGCGCATTGATCTGCTGAGCCCCCGCGACCACATGGCCGTCACTCGACACGATGAACGCGCCATCGAGTTGAGCAATCTCCTTAATCCCTTCGCGCACCTTCGAGTCGCCCAGGTGCCGCTCGGTTCGGCTGTAGCCTCGCATGGGATCGAAGCCCATTGGCCGGCAGAAGCTGAGCACCTTGCGATGGTCGCCGACGACAAAGATCGTTCCGACCGGTTTTCCTTCGCGTCCTTCGCGGCCAACATCGACCGCCAGATCGACGACGGTTTTGAGCGTATCGAGCGGAATGCGCGTTTTGAGTTGGCGCAGGTCGCGGACGGTGAGTTGTCCCAGGTGCTCGCCGAGGCGGATGATGCTGAGCGAATCGATCACCGTGGGCTCGAAGCCGCTATAAACGGCCACGACCAAAGCGCCGGGCGGCAGCAGCTCGCGCGAGACCGCTTCGAGCAGGGCCTGGGTCAGTCGCTCGTAGACCGGCGTCTCTGGCGACATGTGCAAGAGGATTGTGGCGAATTCGCCCTCGATAACGCCTTCGAGGGTCTCAGCCGTATCGCCGGCCAAAAGGACCGGATGAGAACCACTGGCCTGCCGGAGCCGGACCCAATCGGTGGGCCGCTCCATCAAAAAGAGCATAGCGTCGGCCTCGTGCAGCGTGGCCAGGCGATCGGCCAGCTCGCAAAATGCCTGCAATTGGTCGGTAAATTTACGGGGAAACGCCACGGCAATACCCAACGAGAAGGCCCATTCAGAAAACGCACCGACGCAATGTAAACCGATGCGCCCGCGAATTCAATGCAAGAAGCGGCATGAAGGTCGGGCTTTAGCCCGGCATTCCAAGAACACCGCGGGGAGTTGTATCCGCGCCAGCCAACCCTGGAAAGTATAGCTTACCTTTGCCTAGCCGGTGAGATGTCGGGCTAAAGCCCGACCTACGATTAGCGTCGAATGACGCCGCCTCCGCTGTTCGACTGGTTCTTCCTGGCCACCGACGTATTGGGCCGGTAGGAAGCCATTTCGCCTTCCTTGTCGTAAGGCTGGAAGACGCGCTGATCGTACAACAAGAGGGCATGCGTCGCGTGGCTGCGGGGGCCGATTTCCCACTCGTGGTTGTAATTGTTGTACATCAAATTGGCCAGGTAGGTGACAGCCCGTACCGTTTGCGGCTCGCGAAGCTGTTCGTCGCTGAGCGAATAGCAGAGCCACTCCAGAATGTGGCCGGTTGTCTTGATACGGCGATCGTCATCGTTCTCGTCGCCGGCGCCGCGGAACCACGATGTGCTCAAGCTGCCATCGCGATTCTGCAACCGGAACGCATACTGCTGATACTTCTTCACGAAGTCGCTGGCTTTCTGATACTCGCCATCCAGCGGCTCGCCACGACGTTCCCGGGCCTTCACCACCAGACTCAGCCCCGACAACCGGTGCGTGCCGCCGCAGGCCGCTCCGCGAATCGGCTGGGCCAGCTCCTCGCGGATCAATCGTGGGAAGTCCCACTCGACACCCTGGTCGTTGACCCATTTGTCGTTCAAGTCTGCATAGTGCTGTAGCGCGATCAGCTTGAATGTCAGCTCGCTCTTAGGGTAGCACGTTTTCTTTTCCGCTTCGATCAGATCCGCGATCGTATACTCATGCCCTCCGACGCGAATGGGGTAGTCGGGCGAAACATGGCATTGCGCGAGCATTGCCAGAAATTGCCCCAAGTGCCCCTGCAGACCGACGCCATATTTGGCTCGCAACTCGCCCGACGGCGTTACGTATAATAGGGTCTGTCCTTTGCAAGGCTTGTTGTAGCAGAGCCAGCCGACGCTTGTGATGAGTTGCCCGTTCGGTCCGCCATCGTGAATGCGGCTATGCACGCCATACGCGAGCATCCCGTGCATCACTTCCCAAGGATCGTTTTCGCGGCTGCTGAGCGCCTTGCGATAGTATCCTTTGAGGACCGCGCGAACGCGGCTCTTCAGACTGATCATCTGCTTGGACAATGGGGGCAGCTCGGTGACCGGCGTAATATCCGCGGGCGGCGACTTAGTCGCGAGCGAGTTGGCCGCTGGCAAAGCGGACTGCGCACGCTGCGCCTCGCTGTTCCCGGCGTTTGTTGCTGGCGGGGCTGGTGCAACGGCAGGCTGCGAAGCGGCCGATTCCGATTCGGCTACTGCCGAGGCTTTATCATCAGCCTCAGTCATTTCAGCCATGTCGCCTTCGGCCTCTTCCTCTTCTATTGCTTCATCAATCGGCTGATTGACCGCTGGCTTCTCGTCGGCGGTGGACGAAGTTTCCAAGCCCGGCCCTGCTGCCGAAGATACGGAAATCGCGTCCGATTTGCGGGGGGCGGCTTCGACAATGCCGTTGCAATCAAATTCCAATTCGTTGCTACGCTTGGTGGAAGACGTCGGCAGGCTCAACGGCGCCGCCGCGTTTGATGTCGAATGGCTCTCTCCAGCCGGGGCAAGCGATGGGCCAACCCCCAGCGCGACACGCCAACCATCGATGCCCGCCTTCTCCGGTCGGACGGCAAAACGCACGCCCGGCTCCACTTGCTCCACTTGCCCGCTGTCGGTCTTGTTCGCGATGTTTTGCGGCTTGGGAGCAGCCTGCAGAATCGGCTGCTGCGCTTGCTCCAATACGTGGCGAAGCACCAGCTCTTGTTGAAGATTGTGTTTTGATCCCTTGGCGAACGGCGACGGGCTGGCCACGGCCCAACCCGAGTCCACTTGCTCGGCGCCATTGCGCGAGGTGAACAGCCCGAGGCAAGCCAGCGCCGCGCACGCAACTGCAAGCCAGCGCAGCTTCACTCGAAGCGTACCAGCGCGGCTGTGGCCCGCTCCACGCTTCGTAGTTTCCCAACGATGCCGACCCATTGTGCGGTTAGCTTTTTTCATGCGTGCGGCTTCTCTGGTAGCTGGCAATCCAATCGGACAAAAGCAACGCCCTGGGTCAGGCGCAGGCCTGCCCCACGGCCAGGTTCGATTTTTCACCGGTCGCTTCACGTTGGCCGGCGCATGGACCACTCGGGAACGTATCAAGGATCAGCGCGAGCCCGAATAAATCGCACCGATCCAATTGCGGCTGCCGTGGGTAGGGGCATCCATCATTTCAAACGACGCCCCACCAGCACGACTGGCGCTTATAACAAGCTCAGTGCCCAGTGGATGGTATCGGGCCGCGCGCGACCCAAATTCCAGCCAAGCCTAGACTTTCTAAGAGCGACACAGGCATTCAGAGAGGTTGGTAAAAGTCTGCGGACCGAGTTTTTTTCACCAAAGCTAGCAGTGGAAGAACACTGCGCAAATTGAGCAGAGAGCGCTGCCGCGGCCAGTTGCTAGCAATGATCTCACGCAAAGGCACGAACGAGCAAAGAGAAAAGGCAAACGAAGAGACTGCTAATCTTCGCTAGTTCGAAAAGAAGATTAGCTTTCTCATTCGTGGAGATTAGCGCAGATTGGTGTTCGCAAAGCTCCGCTTCCAGCTTGGCGCCTTCGCAACTTTGCGAGAGATGCTATAGCCTATAGAGAGCGCTAGCGGATTGAGTTAGCCACAAGAAGGCACGAAAAGCCGCAAAAAACTCTCGTGTCTTTTTGCGTCTTTTCGTGGCCAAGATTTCAGGCGGTCGCCGATAGGCCATCGCTAGAACGGCTTGGCCTTCCGCAGCCGTTCGGCAATGGAAGGCGTGTACGGCTCGGGGTTCTCCCCCGCCGCCACCTGCCGCCAGACTTTCACATCGGGGCCGTAATCCTTGCCCGTGATCGATTTCAATGACTGCACGCCGGCATACTGCATCGCCGGGTCGCGATCGTCCAGGGCCACGGCCAGCGCCTTGATCGACTCGGGCGAATTGATTTTGCCCAGCGCGTCGGCCGCGGCCATCCGCACTTCCTGATCCTTGTCGCTCCGCAAGGCGTTCGCCAAGCTAGCGACCGACGCCGTCTCGGCCCGTTTCCCCAGCGACCGGCAACAAGCGACCCGCACCGCGGCACTGTCGTCGCCCAGCCCCGCTTCCAGTACCTGTTGCGCCATCGGCGTTTTATATGCCGCGATCGAGGTCACGACGGCCTGCCGCACCAGCGGATCAGGCTCCACCTGAATCTGCCGCGCTAGTTGATCGGTAATCTGCCGCTGCTCAGGCGAATCGGTGCCGGTCGATTTCGAAGCAAATTCGCGGACCGCGTCCACGCGCATGGCAGGCGTATGAAATGTCGTGAGTTCCCGCTCGGGAAACGGCCAGTAGGTAGGGCGGTAGCGCTCATACATGGCGCAGCCGCTCACCATCAGCAGTAGCGCCAGTAGCCCAGTAATTTGTCGAAGTCGTCGCATCGTACACACGTTTGCGAGCAATCAGCTCGGCGGATTCACAAAGAAAAGCTCTCGAATCGTCCGCGCGAAAAGGTCGGGGAGAATAGCAGAAGACTAGGGTCGCTGTCTATGCAGAAATTCAACGCTACAAAGCTGAATGCAAGCGGTGAATGCAATGGTTCCTCACATCTCTGGCAGGCCGACGTAGCGCCAAGAGTTGAAGTCGGCCTACAGAAGTAGATAGCCTGTTTGATAAAAGCAGGTATTGATATAGAAACTCACTAAGGCATTCCATCAACAAAGTAGGCCCGTCATGAATCGTAAGTTGTCTTGTTCACTTTTGACAGCTCTTGCGCTCGCAATTTCGAGCACGTCTTTTTCCGCAGGGCCGATCGGAGGCTACTACGTTGAAGACTTAGCTGTTATTTCGCCCATCCCAGATCCTGCCGAGTTTGGCCATTTCGCCAGCTCCGTTGCTATTAGCAATGGCATTGCACTCGTGGGTGAGTCGCGGGAGGTGAGCCAAGGCAATGCACATCTCTATGACTCGCACTCGGGAGCCCTATTACACACGCTATCGCCTACAAACGGCAGTTCATCAAGTTTCGGGCGAATAGTTGCTATGACAGGTCAGTATGCAGTTGTGGGATCGGATCAAGCAACTTACGTCTACAATGCCAACAACTATGAATTGTTGCATGTCCTCCCTTGGGGCACAGCCGTTGATGTCGATGACGAACGAGTGCTCATCGGAGGACGCGGGGTTTACAGCCTCTCTTCAGGAGAGCGGCTGGCGGAAATAGCGGCAGGTGGAGTCTCGGTCGCGCTTTCGGGTGACTTCGCGGTCATAGGCTCACTTAGCCCTGACAGCCGGACTACCCCAGGAGCAGCGTTCGTCTTTGATTCAAAAACCGGACACTTTCTCTACAACCTAGCTCCTGACAGTATGCAGGATGGCGCTCAGTTCGGAATATCAGTAGCGGCCGACAACAATGTCGTCGTTGTCGGTGCGAACAGAGACAATGGAGGCAGCGCCTACCTGTTTGATTTGACAACCGGCCAACTACTTCATCGCCTGGAAGAAAACAGCCGCATCTATCAGCCCTCCCCATCGTTCGGTTATTCCGTCGCGATTCATGGAGACACCGCAATAGTTGGCGCCCAGCGGCAAACCGATTATTTCCCTATTGATCCGGCTGGCCAAATGCAGCACGTTTGGGAACGTGGTGCCGCCTTTGCATTTTCTGTACAGAGTGGCCAAGAATTTGCCCGCTTCACCACGTCAGGCCCTCATACGGGCGGGCTTGCGAACTATTCCTTCTCACTGGACTACGACGGAAGTCAACTCATCGCCGGTACAATTGGATGGCCCAAAAAAGCGTACATCACGGACTTTGCGATTCCTGAACCAACTACTCTGATGATCCTAACCACATGTGTGCTGATTGGCTTCTTACAACGGCCGCAAAAGGCGCACTGAGGTATGCTCGTCGTTGTGGTTAAAGATCGCGCGGCGATTGAGCCAATTCTTCTCTTTGCTGACTATCTTGAGTCTAGTGCTCCAAATACTGCCCACACCCTGGGCAGCGGGCATACCACATTGGCACATGCATCCCACACCGGCATTTGATATTGTGCCGGATCACGCTCGAGCCCAGGAGGCTGCCGCTGGTGCCGCTGCTTGCTGGCAAGGGGCCTTCGGCCGGGTCGTCGAACACGTGTGAGCCACTCGACGACTCGTGGGTGCCCGCCGGTTGAGGCGTGGAGTGTCGCCGGGCGATTGCTTCGCGCTGCAAGACTTCGCTCACTGGGGTTGCCGTGAGTGCGTCGGGCACTTGGACGATCACCTGCCCTTCGCAATGAGGGCAGAGCCCTTTCTTACCCGCGTACTTGTCTTTGACTTTGAAGATATGTCCGTGCGGACATTCGACTTGAATACCCATGTTCGGCCGGCCTCCCGAACTGCTGAGGAATTAGAATAGGACGCAAAAGCACAACGAACCGGGAAACAGAGTAAGGACACCTTACTCGTTGCTCCCCGCTGTAAGTTCTTTGCTATGCTGCCTCAGTCTCAATTTCCGGACGAGCGATGGCCAGATATAGGGATAATAGATAAGAGATGAAACCCCAATCCGCCAAACCTCGGATTTCGTATCGCCTACGATTGCAGGCTACCATACGGCCAACCGTATATCAACTAATTCTACCCTCGCGGCAGGAGAACTGCAAAGTCGGGGTCTGGTCCATTTTTCGGCCAATAGGCTACGAAG
>CAZJWY010000083.1:0-21584 GCA_964549545.1 uncultured Planctomycetaceae bacterium
GCATGGAGGAGAAGATCATCGGCCGCACCGGCGCCTGGTTCCGCTACGGCGACATGCAGCTTGGCCAAGGCAAGGAAAAGGCCCGGCTGTTTTTGAAAGAGAACCCAAAAATCGCCGAAGAGATCAAGCAAAAGATCATGGCCTCCGGTGGCCACGCGAGCCTCGGCAAGCCATCTGGCGGCGACGAGGGAGGGGCGGAAGAGGTAGAGGACTAAGCTTTAAGCTTTGTCTCAAAATGTGGATTGGCAATCAGTCGGACCGCGCTCTAGCGGCCGGTTAAACGCCAAAACCGTGGGCTAACGCCCGGCGGCTAATCGTTTGGAGACAACGCCTAGTTCACCAGCCTCTAAGCATTCGTCTTAGATAGCTTGCCGCCGAGCCCGTGGCAATAAACCAAAACCTGCCAGGCACAGAAGCAGTCCTGCCGAAGGCTCCGGCACCGCCACGCTGCCGAGACCCAACGACAAGCCGCCGGCCGACGAGCCAGAACCCGGCAAGCTGTTGCCAAAGTTCTTCCGCCACACGACAAAGTCGGCCGCGTCGACGACGCCGTTCAGGTCGCCGTCTGCATCCAGCACGGTCGTCGAGCCGAAGCTTTGCCGCCAAATCGTGTAGTCGGCCTGGTTCACCGTGCCGTTGTGGTCGTAATCGCCCGCGACTGCCAATTGGATATTCGTCGTAATCGCTTGGGTCTGCTGCTGGATATCAAATGCAAGATCGGTGTACGCGACCACACCTGGGTTCCAAGCCGCGCCCAGCGACACCGTGCGAAACGTCGGCAGGCTGCCACCCGGGCCGATAAACACGCCTTCGGTCAACTCGATTGACGTTGCGGCTAGCTTGGTCCATTGGTTAGTTGGATCGATGAATCCGTTCCCGCTGGCATCGTAGTAATCGGAAATCGAGCGCCATGGTGGGCTGGTCGAATTGAGCGCCCCGGCATGGTTTGTGCTCGACTTGATCGAGTAGTAAATGAGCGGAACCGCGGCAGCACTCGGGTTCTGGAATCGCACTTCGCCGCTGAGTGGAAACAACAAGACATTCAGCGTATCGGCCGCAGCCGATGCGGTGAGCGCAAGACAGACAAGACCGGCTAGTAGCAGCGGCTTTGACATCAACCTGCTTCTCTTACCAAGGTTCGCCGCAAACAAGACGTCCATGCGCAAGTGGAACGGCAAACCAGTTCCTGAAAAGTTGCGGTAGAGAGGGCCATCAGATGTTCCGGTTCTCTGATAAAACTGGCCCATTTCCCCTCGTTCATCGTATCAAGCCGCTACCTGACGGACAACGAAATGGTGGGGTTATTCCACTCGTTTCGGCTGCAACACTTGGGAGGCCGGTGCCTGTCGTGGCATGGACTTTAGTCCGTGTTTGGCTTGGCATTCACCCCTGCCTCAGCTTCATGGACAGACTCGAGTCCGCCCCACGAACGATTGAGCCGAAGGCTAACCGGCTGTCGTTTGTGGCTGTTGATGCAACGAAGACTCGCGGTTGGCCTTGCCGTCGTGGGCTACCTGCCAGACATGCCCGCGGGTTGTATCCAGGGCCGTGAGCCACCCGCCTCCCCAGCAATAGGTGTCGATGCAGACCAAGTGTCCCACATTGAGGGGATCACCATCTTTCTGCGAAGTATGCCCAACCACCGCGGTCTTGCCCGATAGATGCGGTCCCGGCGTGCAGCTCTTCAGCGATCGCCACCGTAGGCTTTGCCAGTGTTGCTCGGGCAGCCGGCGATCCGGCTCATAGTTGGCATGTACAAAGAAGTGGGAGCTCGTTTCGTAATAATCCGCCCAAGTGCGAATGTATTCTACATGCGCGGGCAGAATCTCACCTGGGTCCGACTTCCTGCTGTACGACTGCACGGTGGCCGCGCCTCCCACATCCAGCCAATTATCTGGCTGATGCTTGCCATCGACGAAGTTCAGCATCATTTCTTCATGGTTGCCGAGAAGCGGAACCACCTGGCATCGTTCACGAAGGGCTAGTAACTCGTCGATCACCTGCCGGCTTTCCGGGCCACGATCGACGCAGTCGCCTAGCACCACCAGAGTGTCTTCCGGCTGCAAGGCGATGAGCTTAAGCATCGCGCGAAACGCAGCCCCGCAGCCATGGATATCACTGACAGCAATTACTCGTGAGGGCACACAGCACCGCGCGGATCTGTAGAGGTTATTCCTGAATTGTCGCCACGAGCCCCAGCCGACGCAATGCCGATTGACCGTTCGGTAGCGTAAAAGACGCGATTGAGGCGAGCTTTGCCAGCGGCGGCAAAGGTTCCGTTCGTTGACACCGGCCCTTGCAGCAGTACCATGAACGAGACCATGTGGAACAGTTTTCCGCCCTTTTGAATCGCTTGAAATTTGCCGTTTGTCACGGAGGGTGACTACACCGATGCCCGAACCCATCACGCAACTCGAACATGCCCGCGCCGGCCATATCACCTCAGAGATGACCTATGTCGCCAATCGCGAACAGCTCGAGCCCGAGTTGGTACGCAGCGAAGTGGCTGCCGGTCGAATGGTCATTCCGGCTAATACGGCCCATCTCAAAGGCCGGCTTGAGCCGATGGGCATCGGCATCGCCACTCGTTGCAAAGTGAACGCCAACATCGGCAACTCGGCCGTGACGAGTAGTCTCGATGGCGAACTCGACAAGCTCCACTTTGCCGTCCACTACGGGGCTGACACCGTGATGGATCTTTCGACCGGCAAGAACATCGACGAAATCCGCGCTGCTATCATCGCCGCGTCGACCGTGCCGATCGGCACCGTGCCGATCTACCAGATGCTTGAAGAACTAGGGGGCGAGATCGAAGACATGCGGCCGCAGCATTTTCTCGACATGGTCGAGCACCAGGCCAGGCAGGGCGTCGATTATATGACGGTGCACTGCGGCGTCATGCTCGAGCACTTGCATCTCACGATGGGTCGCGTGACCGGCATCGTTAGCCGCGGCGGCTCGTTGATCGCCAAGTGGATGATGGCCCACCGCCAGCAGAACCCGCTCTACACGAGCTTCGACGACCTCTGCGACATCATGCGGCAGTACGATGTCACCTGGAGCCTCGGCGACGGCCTGCGCCCCGGCTCGATCGCCGACGCCAGCGACAAAGCCCAGTTCGCCGAGCTGGATGTCCTTGGCGAGCTAACTCGACGCGGCCAGGAGCGCGGCACGCAGGTCATGGTCGAAGGTCCCGGCCATATCCCGATGGATCAGATCCAAATGAACATCGAGAAGCAGATCGAAATCTGCAACGGCGCGCCGTTCTACGTCCTCGGTCCGCTCGTGACCGATTTTGCTCCCGGCTACGACCACATCACGAGCTGCATCGGCGCCGCGATGGCCGGCTGGTATGGCGCGGCGATGCTCTGCTACGTCACGCCGAAAGAGCATCTCGGCCTTCCGGAAAAAGAAGACGTCAAGCAAGGCATGATCGCGTACAAGATCGCGGCCCACTCGGCCGACATCGCCCGCAAGCGTCCCGGCGCTCAAGACCGAGATGACGCGCTCTCACGGGCCCGTTTCGCTTTCGACTGGAACGAACAGTTCCGCCTCTCGCTCGACCCGGAAACGGCCAAGGCCTACCACGACCAGACCCTTCCCGCCGACACCTTCAAAAGCGCCCACTTCTGCAGCATGTGCGGCCCAAAATATTGCTCGATGAAGATCACCGAGGAGATTCGGGCGATGGCGGCGGAGAAGCCGTTGGAATTGCCGGTTGTAGCTCCATAGCCTGCAAATCCTATGCGACCTGTCCTGGTACCAGTTGGTATACTTTGTGTATGAGTACCTCGACTGTCTTTACTGCCGACGAGCTTTTGGCCATGCCCATGGGGATGGGTAAACGTTATGAGCTTATTTTGGGGGAACTTCGCGTGATGTCACCAGCCGGCTGGCGGCACGGTAAATTAGTAAGCCGACTAAATTCAAAGCTTGAGTCTTACATCACCAAACATGATTTGGGGGTCGTGTTCGGCGCGGAGACAGGCTTTCGGTTGGCCAGCAACCCCGACACAGTCCTGGCCCCTGATGTTTCGTTCATCTCGAATCGCAATTTTCCGGAGCAGGAACCTAAGGATGGTTTTTGGCCGGGTGCGCCGGATCTGGCTGTTGAAATCCTCTCCCCAGGTGATCGGACGGGCGAAGTTGACGAAAAAATCGATGCTTGGTTGGAGGCTGGTTGCGCCGCAGTTTGGATCGTGAATCCTAAACTAAAAACCGTGACCGTATATCGTTCACACACCGATATTCAAACGAGGTCAATAGCCGACATCTTGCACGGTGATCCAGTCGTGCCGGGTTTCTCATATTCGATCGATGAACTGTTTCGATAACTAGTCCTCTGTCCCATGCTCAGCCGCGAAACACTCGAACGATACCGTCAGATGACGCCCGGCGAGCGGCTAGCGCTGACGTTTAAACTAATAGATGAGTCTGAGCCGTGGCTATTCGTCGGTACGCCCGAGCAGGTAAAGCGGAAGTTCGAGTTGTTACGCCGCGAGAATGACGAGCGAAACAGACGCATGCTTGAAGCCATGGCTCGCGCGGACCGTAGGTGACCATGTCGAATCTTGCCAACACGTTGCATGCGTTGATCGAGCTGTTCGACCGATTGGCAATTCCGTACGCTGTGATGGGAGGCATTGCGGTGCGAGCGTACGGAGTACCAGGGCTCGTCAGTCCGGAGGATTTGGTCTTCCTCAAGCTTTTGGCCGGCAGACCGCGTGATTTAGGTGATGTAACCGACGTGCTTTTCATGCAAGGGCATTTGGACTTACAATATATGCGGCGTTGGGCAGCCGATTTTGGGGTATCCGACGAGTTGGAGCACCGGTTGGCAGAAGCATCGTCGGCGGAATGAAGGAGTTGATGATGAATACTAGAGCGCGATGCATAAGTGCGATCGGTCTTATTGTCTTGAGTATCGGATGTGCCAAGGAGAGCGGCAATAGTCCTACCGCATCCCTACCAAAGACAACCCCCGTCGCCTTCAACACCGCCGGCGCTCCCACTATCGAGTTCACCGTGCCAGACATGATGTGCCCCGAGGGGTGTGGCGCGAAAGTGAAAGAAATCCTCTCGGAGCAGCCGGGAGCTAAGGACGTGCTGGTGGAATTCGAAACCAAGACCGTGAAGGTCGCCGTCGACAAGGAGAAGTTCGACGCCAAGCAGGCGATCGCCGCGCTGGTCGACCACCAGTTCAAGGGCTCAACTCTAAAAGATTCAACAGCGCCTGTTCAATAAATAGCCCGGCCATTCTGGCCGGGAGTATTGCGCACCGTTTCTACCACTGGATTCTGGCTACCGCGCCGTTCCGACCCAGAATGGGTCGGCTATGTAGTTGCGTCGGCCAGCTTTTCGTCCTTCGGCCGATAGAAGATTGCCACGGGCAGCATCAGCAGCGCGATGAACAAAAACATCGTGCAGCGGGGCCAACCGCATTTCTCAAGTACCCAGGCAAGCGCCTGATAGAGGCCTGCCGAAATGATGACACCGATCCAGTTCGCCTGATTCATCACGGCGATCATTCGTCCTTTTTTGCCTTCTGGCGGTCGACACTGCATGAACACTTGGAGAGGAACGGCAAACATGCCAGTGAACGCGCCGAGCGCCAGCAACACCGGTAGACTCGCGAAGAAGCCAAGCCACTGGGCCGATTCGCCAACTTCAGGAAGCAACGCCCCCTTTTCGCTCATGAGCCGTGCGGCGTCGCCTCCGCCTGGGATCGATACGAGCAGCAGGCACACGAGCATTCCAAAGCTTCCCAGGCGAACCAGTTGAAAGTCCACGCGCCCTCGTGACACAAGTCCGCCAATCGCGCAACCAATCGCAATGCCGATTCCGATCGCGCCAGTCAATACGCTTGTCAAACCGTCGCCGACCATTAAGTCGATCTTACCGAGCGCGTTGACCGCCGGAGGAACCATTCCGGCAAGCAACCAAAAAATGCTTGACACGATCAACGCTTCCAGCAGCGGCCGATCGTTGCGCAAGAGCGTTTGCATATCGCGAGGCACTGTGATCGCCGCGAGTTCAAACTTTAAATCCGGATTAGCCGGGGCAACTCGTCGCACGAGCAGCGACGTGATCATACCCACGACCGCAATCGACATGCAGCTTAGCGATGCCACCCACAATTCTTCGCTGAAAAACTGCAGCAACACTCCAGCCACCACGGTCCCGAAGATGATTGCCAGAAAAGTCAGCATCAGCAGGTAACCATTCGCACGCGGCAGGTCTCGCTCGCGAAGCATCTCCGGTAGAATTCCATATTTAGCCGGCCCAAAAAACGCACTATGGGCTCCCATCAGAAACAGGACCACATACAGCGGCCAGAGACGTTGGTTCGATTCAAACGATACAAACGCCACAGCACCGAGCGCCATCACTCCAATCTCCGCCGCTTTGCAAGTGACCACGATCAGTCGCTTCGACAATCGGTCGGCTAAAAAGCCGGCGAAACCGGTAAACGCTAAAAACGGAGCTGCGAAAATGAACATCGCCAAGCCTTGGCGATCCGATGCTTTGTCGGCAGCTATGCCTTGAATCGACAGCAGTAATACGAGCTGCTTGAACAGATTATCGTTAAACGCACCCAGGAATTGCGTCGCAGCCATGCCCCAGAAGCTCTGGTCATGATAAAGTTGCGGCAGGTCGTCGCGCGGCGCCGCGCCCTCAACTTCCACTACGTGGAGGGTAGGCTGTGGTGAGTCGTGCGAATTGCTAACACTCGAAACCGTCATCACCGAAAGTATGACGGAGAGAAGATCATCGGTACAAGATCAGTCACACAAACGTCGTTAGCTCGAACCGATGCTCCGCGACCGGATTCTTATCATCACCTCTGGCAGCGGATATTCAATAATCGGAACGCCTAATGAGATGACTTCTTTCAGCCGCCGCCAACCGCGCGAAACAAGCTCCTCGCGCTCGCGAACGTAGTCCAAATCAAGCTGCCGCTTATCAAATGCTCCTTCTACCACGACCGGCGCGAAGTCGTCGGCCACAATATATTGTGCCAGTGTGGGGTTGCAGCGAATGTGCCGCTCGGCCGTTGTGTGAAGCACCTCGGGATCGAGCAGACCGACGATATAGCGCAGATATAAATCGCTATCCGTCAGCTCCGCCACATCCTGGCCACACACGTCACACAGGTACCCTTCGTCGCATTTAGCCATAGCCTTAGCGTCGGCGGCAACGCCGAATTTACTGGTGCAGATTCGGCGTTGCCGCCGACGCCAATGTCATTTGGTTCCACGCGGTTCCGCTTCACAACCCCAGCACATCGCTCATGCCGTACAACCCGGGCTTCTTACCGACGAGCCATTCCGCCGCCAGTAGCGCCCCCTGGGCATAGCAATCCCGATTCGACGCCGCAACGCGAAGCTCGAGCGTTTCCCCCAACATGCCGAACACGATCGTATGTTCGCCCGGGTTATCGCCCGTCCGCACCGCATGGAAACCGATCTCGTTCCGCGGCCGTACGCCAGGCCGGCCCGAGCGGCCGTGCGTGTGTTCCGTGATGCCCATCGCCTCGCCCGCGATTTTGCCGAACTTCAGCGCCGTGCCGCTGGGCGAATCCTCCTTGAAGCGATGATGTCGCTCGATGATCTCGACATCGACCCCCGTTGGCAGGTCCTTGAGCGCCTTTGCCGCAATGTCCGTCAGCTTCATTGCTACATTCACTGCCGTGCTCATGCTCGGCGACCACACGATCGGAATCTTCTTCGCCGCTTTGACGATGTATTCCTGCTGCTCCTTTTCCAGTCCTGTCGTTGCCACAACGACGGGGCGTCCCGCCGAGACACAATGAGCAATCACGGCCACCGCCGCATCGGGCACCGAGAAGTCGATCACTACATCGGCATTTGATTCGCCCACAACGCCGAGCGGCACGCCAATCTCGCCGATGCCCGCGATCAAGCCCGCGTCCTTGCCCAGTAAAGGGCTATTGGCCGATTCGAGCGCCGCCACAATCTTGAAACGAGGATCCTTCGCCGCGAGTGCCGTTACCCGCTGCCCCATCCGCCCCGCCGCCCCATGAATCGCAAGCTTCATAAAAACTCCTACATAGCCGACCCATCTTGGGTCGGTCCCTGTTTTGACCGTCTCGGGTTGGCTCTTGCCTGAATGGCGATATCGAAATCCGGCCAGAATGGCCGGGCTATATAAACTAACGCCGCCGCGTTCAGCTATTCAAATTGATCGCGCGAACGATCTCATCCAGATTGTTCTCGACCTGTACCGCGCGGTTCGCAAATTCGGCCCGGCTCACCCCCCGGCTCCCCAGCACGCGATTGAATTCTTCCTGATTGGCCGTGTGATATGCTACTGTCGCCGTCGGGTCTTTGAGCTGATGGCCGGTCAGAATGCACACGACCCGCTCGCTCGGCGCGATGACGCCCTCCTCACGCAGCAATTTCGCGCCCGCTACGCTCGCGGCACTCGCCGGTTCGCAGCCGAGCCCGTTCGCTCCCACCTGCGCCTTGGCATTGAGCATCTGCTCGTCGGTCACTTCGCGAACCACGCCGTTGCAGCACTCGAGCGCCCGCAGACACTTCGTCAAGTTCACCGGCCGATTGATCTCAATCGCGCTCGCAATGGTCGACGCCCGCTTCGAGGCATCATCCAACTCGGCATAGTAATTGTTGATGATGCTCGCGTCCGGTCGGCCGCCGTTCCACCTTAGGCCACGATGCTCATAGAGCTGATAAAGCGTATTCGCGCCAGTTGCATTGATCACCGCGAGCCGAGGAATGCGATCGATCAGCCCCAACTCATGCAACTCATAAAACGCTTTGCCAAACGCGCTGCTGTTGCCCAAGTTGCCGCCCGGTACCACGATCCAATCTGGCACCTGCCATTTCATCGCCTCCAGCACGCGGAGCATGATTGTCTTTTGACCTTCCAGCCGGAACGGGTTTACGCTGTTCACCAAGTAGATGCCAAGCTGCTTGCTGACTTGCTGCACGCGCATCATCGCGTCGTCGAAGTCGCCGGCGATCTGGATCGTGAGCGCGCCGTAGTCGAGCGCTTGCGAGAGCTTACCGTAAGAAATCTTGCCCGAGCCGATGAAGATTACCGCTTGCATCAACTTGCTGACGCCGCAGTAGAGCGCCAGCGACGCGCTCGTATTGCCGGTCGAAGCACACGCGGCCCGCTTTGCTCCGGTCGTGTGGGCATGCGTAAACGCCGCCGTCATGCCGTTGTCTTTGAAGCTGCCCGAGGGATTCATCCCCTCGTATTGCAAAAACAAGTTATTCGTTTGTACGCCAACATACTTGGCCACGCCCTCCGACGAGTGCAGCAGCGTCTGCCCTTCGCCGATCGTTACGATTTTGTTCTGAGGAGCGAATGGCAGGAGGTCGTAAAACCGCCACACGCCGCTGAAGCAGAGAGGGTCGTGCCGCTGTGTCCACTTCTTCTCGAACTCTTTGAGCGATCGTGGAACCGGCAGCGAATCCCAGTCGTACACTACGTCTAGCAGCGCCCCGCACGCCTCGCAGGACGTCCGCACATCGCCCACATCATACGTCGCCGCGCAATCGGGCATGACGCACTGCTGAAAGGCGAGATCAGTCTTCGTTTTCACTGTAGATGCCACCGCAATACCTTCCGGCTGCTCCAGCCCGGTTGCTTCAACTCGAGAGGCAGAAATGTCGAACGGCGGCGCGCAGCCTACCCGGCGCGACCTGGAAATGGTCGACCGTAGCGACTTTCAATTGCCCACCGAAGGAGCTGCTCGCCCCGGAGGCCAGACTCCCTGTCAGTCTACTCCGCAGCAGGTGCTATCGCAACCGAGCCAAGCGGGTTGCATGCTTGCCAAGTGCTGGACAGATGCTCCCGAGGCGGTCTAAAATAATGAGTCTTTGCCGCGGGTGACGGCATCCGTGGCGAAATG
The DNA here is from genome assembly GCA_964549545.1 of uncultured Planctomycetaceae bacterium. Classification (GTDB taxonomy): domain Bacteria; phylum Planctomycetota; class Planctomycetia; order Pirellulales; family Lacipirellulaceae; genus JABDGM01. Next base: position 9,902 of record CAZJWY010000083.1, read on the forward strand.
GATTAGAGCGACTCGGAGAACCAACATGAAGAAGTCGGAAATGATCGCGTACAAGGAAAAGCTCCACGCCCTTCGCAGCCGGCTGCGAGGCGACGTCACCGCCATGGCGGAAGTCGCGCTGCGGAAATCCGGCATCGAAGGCAGTGATAGCAACGCCATGCCCATCCACATGGCCGAGCTTGGTAGCGACAATTTCGAGCAAGAATTCACGCTGGGTCTTATCGAGGTCGATGGCGACACGATCGAGCTGATCGATTCCGCTTTGGATCGCATCGGCGAAGGAGATTACGGCAAGTGCGTCGAATGCGAGGGCCAAATTGCTAAGGCCCGCTTAAACGCCATCCCTTATACTCCCGTCTGCATCAAATGTGCGGAACGGCAAGAAAACGGCGGCGAGCGAATCCCTCGCTAATCGCCCTATATGTAGCACCGTCTACCCCATCGGAGGTGAAATGGATTTCACCCTAGGCATGAAAGCGGATTCTGCGCTCCCGCCCTCCGCGGCAGGAACCCACAATAGCGCGATTCCTCGTAGCCGCTATGTGCTATTCGTGGTCGTCGCCGCGATCGGATGCGCTGCCGACCTTCTGACGAAGGCCTGGTGCTTCTCGTCCGAGAGTCTTCGAGCTGGCGAAATCGCCTGGCTCTGGACCGGCCACGTCGGCATCCAGCTTAGCCGCAATCTCGGCGCCCTCTTCGGCATGGGGCAGGGCAAGTTCGCCTACTTTGCCGTGCTCGCGATCATCGCGGCCGTTGCCGTTCCTGTTTGGCTCTTCTGGTTCCGCGGTGCTCGCAACGCTTGGATCACCTTTTCTCTCGGCTGCATCATGGGCGGCATTCTCGGCAACCTCTACGACCGCCTCGGCCTTTCCGGCGACCCTTGGTTTGGTCCCGGCAATACGAACCCGTTAGCCAAGCACGCTGTCCGCGACTGGGTCCTCTGGCAGGCGAACGATCAATGGCGCTGGCCAAATTTCAATATCGCCGACTCTCTGCTGGTCGTCGGCGTCGCGATTCTGCTGCTCCACGAGTTCTTCAATCCCGAGCAATCGCTCGGGCAAAAAGCCGCCTAATCGTTCACCTCTTTCTTGGTATTGGGCCTAACGTGAGCCAAGCTGCTAGATCAGCCAACTATCGAAAATCGGTATCCCAATCGCTTGCGGTTTAGCTCGATTTAACCGCAAGCCTCTCTCGCACAGGATTTTTCTAGATTCTTTCCAGAATGCGCGTCGGGTTTCGCGCGCATTTTACGGTTCTATCTATAGAGGGCCGTAATCTCTCGTTTCCAGTCGAGCAGAGTAGGCGGCAAAGCCACTATCGCTACTGCCAATGCAAGCACTGAGAAGCGATATGCCCCGATGGTCTGATCTGTCTGGAGCCCGTTCTCCACTTGACTCACTCAAATGAATTCGACCCCCCACCCGATCATCCAACCCCTACTCACTGAGCGACTCGCTGCCATGCCGCGAAGCACCGATGGGCATCCCTTTGGGCAGCGGCCGAACGGCGATCTGAAACCCGAGCTCCCGGACCGACCGCTTCAGCAAGCGAAGCCGATCGTAATTGCCTGGATAGGTCCATATCGTGACGGTAGTTCCCTCGGGCCGCAGTCGCTTTAGGTGTTGAAAGAACTCCGCGTTCGGTTTCATCGCATCGGCGGCTGGCTCGCCGACGGGCGTCGCCACCGGCAAAAAGTAGCAGTGCGAAAATCGCGAGATGTTGCCTGTCATAAACGTGCCAGCCGAGCTTTGCCGCATCACGTCTTCCTTCACGAACACATATTTGAGCCGGAAGCCGTTCGTCGGCCCGATCGTCCGCTCCATCTCGTCTTGCTGCTTGAGCCGCCAGATATTCGCTCCGATGTCTTCCTTCATTTCCTCGATCAGCTCGTCGAACGGCACGATCGCCACATAATCATCCGACAAGAGCACATGCACCTCTTTGCCTTTGACCGCTTTGGCCAGCACCGTCGGTTGGCATTCAAGCTGCTCGGGCGCTTCTTCCTGTGACATCAAGGCAATTTGTTGCCGTGTCAAGTCATCCAGCCGCGCTTGTGCCTCATTCAACTTTTGCCGCGTATCGAAGTCGCGCTGCCCATCCGCGCTCAAGGTAGCGCGGCGCGCGGCAATCTCCTGCTCCGCCTGAGCTATGGCATTGCTCAATAACTGCCGCTCAGCCTCGCGAAAGCTCGCTTCGCCGTACGCAGTGCCGACGCGGTGAACGAGGTCACGCACATTCAGCTCCGTCGCGAGCGCCTTATTCGTTACGTTTCGTAGTTGATCCTGTGCCTGCGCCTGCTCGGCAACGACAAGACCCGTGCCGCTTTGCGCCGACCGCTGAGTTCGCAACCCCACCACCAGCACCAGCAGAATCAGAATCCCGACGATGTTGGTAATCACGTCGAGAAACGAATCCTGGCCCGGCATCTGGTCGGCTTCTACTTCAACGCGTTTCATGGCCACCCCCTTGCGGCGCGTTCTTGGCGGTCTCCTCAGGGCGGATTTCCAAGCCGCTGTTCTTTAGCAGCCGCGTCAAATCGCTGGCCCGCTGTTGCCCGTCTGGTTGCACGTTCATCACGACCACTGGCCGCCAATACAAATTATTCCCCGCAATGCCCCAGCCTTCGATGTGATCGCGCACCTCTTTCACGAAGGCCTCGACCGATTCGACCGTGTCTCCCTGCAGCTTGATGGTTTTGCTTCTCTCGGCCGCCAGCCCCGAGTCGGGCATAATCGTGAGTTGATCCTTAGCCACCGAGACGCGAATCGTCCGCCGCACCGGCACCGCTCGCGGCGGCTTCTGCTTCAGCGCCCAGTCCTTCCCGCGGCTCTCGGCGGACATCGCCCGCTCCTTCGCGCTCCGCAGGTCCGGTCCACTTGGCCCATCCGAATCGCTTGGCGCTCCACTACCCGCCACAAACGAGCCGCCACCTGGTTGCCCTTGATAACCATCCGGCACCAGGTTTTTATCCGGCGCACTTCCTGGCGGTGGGCTGCTCCCGCCTCCACCACTATTGCTTCCGCCACCAACCGCCGTTCCTCCACCACTTCCACCGCCGCCGCTACTACTTCCTCCCGGCCCGCTCATACCATCGGCCGGAGCGACTCCGCTCCCGCTTTGCGTACCACTCGCAGCCAACGTCCCCGATGGCGGACCACCCTCACTGCCGCCGCCGCTTCTGTCACCAACACTGTTGTCAGACGGGCTTTCCCCAACCTCGCTGCCACCTTCTCCGCCTCCGCCCTCGCCATCTCCTTCAATACCGTATTCACCTCCGCCATGCTGTCGACTGCGAGACACGACATACTCACGCGACCCGTCATATCGACCGCTCCCGCCTCCGCCGCCGAATCCACCTCCGCGGCCCCCGCCTCCGAAATCGTCATCATCAAATTCCCCAGCCGAGGCCATCGACGACCCACCGCGATACGCCCGCGGCGCCGCCGCTGCCAACACCTCTTGCCTTGCCCGCGCCTGCTCGAGCGCTTGGGCCTGCACCTCCGCCAACTGCAAATCTGGCTGCGGAAATTGCAGCTTCCAATCGCTCTCCACCAGCTCGAATCCCAAATCGAAATCACCCGCCTCGATCGCCTGTCGCGCTCGGTCGTACACCATCAACCCATCCGGCCGCACCAATAGCAAGGGATACGGCGACAAATCTCGGTCTTCTCCCATCTTCGGATTGAGTCGCACCAGGTGATCGCGTGTCGCCCGCAGCACCGAAGCCAGGGGGTTGCCCGGCGTAAACGGCGGCCGCAGGTCGTCCGATTTGATATGAACGCCCTCTGGCTGCAGCACCAGTTCGCCTTTCACGCACTCGATATAGATCGGCCGACGAAACGTCCCGTTTGGCCCTTCATACGGGACAACCGCATACGACCGCGGCGTCTTATTGCTCGACTCCTGCAAATCAACGATCGTCTTCTTCGAGTCCTCGATCAGTTGGTTCAACCGATCGATTTCTCGAATCGCCTGCTTGTGGTCGTCGTAATGCTCTTGCTCCAGCGCTTGCAGTTCTACCGCCGCCGATTGCAGTGATTGAATTCGCTCGTGCAACCGGCGAATGTGGTCTTCCACATGGCTCAGCCGCGCCTGCTCGTCGCGCAGCCGCGCCTCCGCCTTGCCGCGCACGCTGTCGAGGTTGCCGATATAGGTTTGCACCTCGGCAATCTTCGTGCGCGCCCCTTCGACCGCGGCCTTGGCAGCCACATGCTTCGGTGAACGAACGTCGCGCTCGGCCGTGTCCTTCGCCGACCGGCTCACCGCCACCAGAATCACTAGCAGCGCACCCATCGTGCATAGCAAGATGCCGATGAACGGGAACAGCGAGATTGGGCTCGATACTTCGTGAACTCTCGCACGACTCATGCCGCGTGTTTGGCGGCGTCACCGCCAGCCACCTCCCGCACTCGGGCGCCGGGCGGAAGATTTCCAAGCCGCGCACTAAGCGCCTGAATAGCCTCCGAAAGAGCAAGCGCCATCTCCTCGAAATCGTACGACTTCTGCACCGTCTCCAGATTGCGATTGAGCGACTCTTCGAGCGACACGATCTCACCCGTCGCCCCCACCACCTTCAGCAGCACATCGCTCTGGCGCACAAGCTGCTCCTGCTGCTTGATCGTCGCCCCGGCCGCCTCCACAAGCGCGATCTGCATCTCTTTGAGTAAATGCTCGCTCTGCCGAATCAAGTTTTCCTGCCGTTCGGCAGCGCTCACCATCGAATCGCCCAATGCCACCTGCACCTCCGACAAATGCTGCCGATTCTGCTCGGCCAGCTCTCGCTCGTTCGCAGTCATTACCTCGCCGTGCCGCTCGAGCGCCTCGATCAGCAGCTCGGCCAACCGCTCCATTCCTTCGCGCAGCCGCGCCGCCGATTGCACCGTGCTGCGATTCAGTTCTTGCGCATGATGCGCCGTACTCGAATCGAGCCGGTCGAATATCTTCAACGCTCCGTCGTTGAGCGATTGCGCATGACGCACCAGGTTTTCCTCCACCGCATCGCTCAGCGCTTCCTTGATCGTCCTGGCCGCGGCCACGCTCACTTCGAGCCACTGCTCGTGCGTCGAGTCGAAAGTCGACTTCCAGATTTCCGCCTGCTTGCCAGCCAACGACTCGATTGCCGTCACCAACTGGTTAGATGCACGGTGCAGCGGCTGTTCGACCGATTCTTCCGCTGCGGTGCCACTCGACTGAAACCGCCCGACCAGTTCCTGCCCTGTTCGCTCATCCACGCGGCCCAGCAAGCGATCTTCCACTCGCTCCACGCCCGACTTCAAAAACATCAACATCATCGTCAGCGACAACGCGGTCGCCGTATGGTCGAACGCCACGCCCAAGCCATGCGTCACCTTCGTCATCGATTCTTCGAGCGTCTCCGGGTTCAAGTTCGCCACGGCGATCGTGATGCCGATAACCGTGCCCAACAAACCCAAAATCGGAATTGCCCACACGATGATCCGAACCATCGAGTAGGCGCCGTTTGCTCGTACCGCTTCCAACTCCTCCAAGTGCCGCAGGTGCCCATCGAGTCCATCCGCCGATTGCTTGCGACGAACAAACTCAATCGCCTCGCGCAACCGTCGCACGATGAACGAGTTTTGAATCGCCATGAGACTATCCAGATAATCGATCAGCCGGCCACACTCCTCGACCCGCTGCCCACCGCCCGGAATCGCCGGCAACAGTTCCCCCTTCAGCGAAGGAAACTGCCCGATCACTTCGCAGAACCGCAGCAAAAGTGCCGACAGGCCCACGAAGAACACCGTCAACTCGATGATCTCGATCGGGTGCCCCGCACAATACCGCGACAACAGCGGACTGTGAAACGCGCCCTGCATCAGCAGCGCGAAAAAGTTGATCGCAAAGATCGCGCCCCACAAAAACGGCTGCCGGATCAACGTCTCGGCCAACCGATGTTCGCCCTGCTTCTTCCGTTGCTGCCAGGCATCGACGATTCCCACGACGAGCCCCGCCAGCCCACACATCCGCAGCACGACGATCAGCATCTCGATCTTATGCGGCAGCGGACCGCCGTCCGAATCACTAAACCCAAACGGCAACATCGACGCCCAGGTAAATACCGCGGCCGCCAGCAGCCACACCGTTCCCCGCGGTCCCTTGCCCACCAGCGCATTGAATGCCGCGAGTACCGTGGCCACCACCCCCAGGCCCACTACAAGTTCGATCATCCCTGTCGCGTTCATCAGCATCCACCCCGTAGATCAGGCTTTAGCCTGACGATTAGCTAGCATATCCTTTTGCCAGCACATCAACGTCCATAGGCGCGCAGCCCTCAAGCCGGGTGAGCAACCCACGTCCCTCAGAATCGACCTAATCCGCAAACTTGATGAGAGAAAGTCGCGCCGATTTACCCCGGATTCGCCAATCCGTACGCGCGATAGAACCGCTACGGTTTCTCAAAGGTTGCCAGCCCGCCTGCCGATAACCTCTCATACCCGGCCAAGATACAGTTAAAAACGCATTCCCAGGGGGCGCAGTTCGGTGCTGGCTCAATCGAGCCACCCGAGCTGCTTTTTTTTGCGCGCAGCCAAAAACGAAATCGCTCTCTCGGCAGCAGTACCGCCAGCAAACTTAGCGTCGGCCGCCAGGCCGATCCCCCATCCAGCCGCTTGCGGCTTAGCGCATCCACCTGCCCAAAGAGATCTTAAGTCCCCCTCTCTTCAACAAGCCCCACTCACTTGTCATCCGGATTCAAAAACAAAAATGCCAACCCGGCCACCAACCCCCCAGCAAGGTCGGCCACAATGTGAATCCAGGCAGAAGGAATGTGAATCAATCCCAACGCACTCGCTCCCACCGCAACAGCCGGGTTGAACGCCCCGCCCGAAATCGAGCCGACCGCAAACGCCCCTGTCAGCACGGTGAAGCCGATCGCCAACCCGTAAAACGAATTACCATCCGTTCCCTTGGCCGTCGCGGCGTTCAGCACCACATACGCGAGCGCAAACGTAAACAGAAACTCTGCCACGAAAGCCTTGGCAACATCGGCGGGCGGAGCAGTGGGCTGTGTCACACCGCCGGTCAAAAACATCGCAACGCCAGCGGCCAGGAGTGCCCCCACGATCTGTGCAATCCAATAAGGCACAAGCTCCGCCCACGGATGTCGACCTCGCACGCTCGCCGCCAGTGACACTGCCGGGTTGTAGTGCCCACCAGAAATATGCCCCCCGGCATACACCATCACCATCAGCGCCGACCCAATCGCCAGCGGAGGAATGATCCCGCGACTCGCGTCCGACGACAGGATCACCGTGCAACCAATGGTCAGCACCAAAAAGAACGTTCCAATGAATTCCGTTACCAGTTTACGAATCAACATCCATTCTCTCCCTTACAACAATTAACCCAGCCTTTTAGCAAAAGCTTATCCAGGCACGCCTCGGCACATCCCCCTCGCCTAAACGAGATGGGGGTATTGTTATAGCTTGTTTTCCAGGCCAGGCGAACACTTCTAGAAGCGTTGCTGCCCGGCGTTTCCAAGTTTTTTCGATATTCCCCCCCTCTCTGCCGCTTTGCTGCTTGGCGTGATTTCGACCCGAAACCTGCCAATGCCGCTCCCTCCCGTCTTCTGCTAACCGCCAATTCTCGCGGTCAAAAAGTTGCCCCCGTCCCCCTCCAAAACTAAACTCGGGTGGCCCCCAACCACGCATTTCGCCTCCGCCATGATTGATTACGATCGCAAAAACTGGATCAAAGCAGTCCGCTCGGTCCGCGGCACCGCCGTACGCCACGCGGCCGGCCGCATCCTGGCCATGACGCTCTATGCCGTCGTCCTGCAGTTCATTTATCAGACGGCCGTTTCGCTTGGCGACAAGCGCGTGCAGTCGGTGTTCACCGCGCTCGAACCGGCCGCCCACGCGGTCCTCGGCACCTTTCTCGGCTTCTTGCTCGTCTTCCGCATGAACGCCTCGAACAATCGCTACTGGGAAGGACGCACTGCCTGGGGGCATATCATCAATGCCAGCCGCAATCTGGTCCGCGCGGGCGTGGCTTATACGGACAACGGCAAATCCCTGGCCGATCTCGTCTCCGGTTATGTCATTTGCTTGCGCCGCTCGTTACAAGGCAACTTCGATATGCACGAGACAGACGATTTTCTACCGGCCGACCTGTGCCGCCGCGCCGAGTCGTTCGGCAACCCTCCCACTGCCGTCGCCTTCGCGATTTCCGCATGGACCGAGATTGAGCACCGACGTGGCACGATCGACTCCCAAATGGTTCGCCACATGGAAGACCAGCTTTCCAAACTGGTCGACGCCCAAGGCGCCTGCGAAAGAATTCGCAAGACTCCACTGCCGTTCGTTTACGTCGTGATGCTCAAGCAATTGATCCTCGTCTACCTGATTGGGTTACCCTTCGTCCTTGCCTCTCATTGCGGCTGGTGGGCCCCCGTCGTTATGGCAATGGCCGCCCTCAGTCTCTTCGGCATCGAAGAAGCCAGCGTCGAAATCGAAGACCCCTTCGGCGTCGAAGACAACTGCCTCGACATGGCCGCCTACACCCTCACCATAGCCCGCGACACCGGCCAAATGGCCACCCACAAGCCCACATTTCAAGGCTTAGCCGACGCAGCGAGATAGAGCGGATGGAAGAGCGTTCCTGTTCCACACGAACTCTCTCGCGAATTTCGCATTTTCGATACGCCAACGGCGTTTCACATCAAAGTCCAGGGCTCGATCGTCCGTGATCAAACCCTGGTATCGGTGCCCGAACAAGGCAACGAACTCCGATGCCTGTCGGATTCTCTATTACAGAGACGCAGCCGTCTTCCATTTAGGTCTAAAGGATTTCAAAAACTGTTCCAATTTCAAGTCAGGTAGTCCATCATTCCAATGCCTAGTGTATTCTGTGTTCAGCCTCGATATGCGTGCCAACCGGAAGCGTGAATGAATGGCAGTCCCTACAAATGCCGGTATGGGCGGGTAAGTACCTGCATGCACTCGACCACCTTCAAGCGCTCCAGCGTTTTGACTTCCGCCGTTTAGCAGGCGTTAAGATTCAGTCCGAATTGGTGCAGCTTGACAATATAACATAAAGGTTATATTATTGTGGCATGGGAAGTCGAATATACTAATGAGTTCGCGCTTTGGTGGACGGGCCTCACGGAAGATGAGCAAGCCGATTTGAATGCGAGCGTCGAGTTGCTCGAACGTCATGGGCCGCAATTAGGGCGTCCTCACGTCGACACGATCAAGGGCTCGAGGCATTCTAATATGAAGGAGTTGCGTACCCAGTCCGCAGGCAAGCCGTTGCGAACTTTTTTCGCCTTCGATCCGCGTCGCGCCGCAATTCTCCTCATCGGTGGCGATAAGACGGGCGACAATCGCTTTTACGACCGCATGGTGCCGATCGCCGACAACCTGTATGACGAGTACCTGAAAGAGATCGAAAAGGAAGGGCTCATCTAATGGCCGGACATCGCAAGTTTCAATCGCTTCGCGACAAGCTGACGCCCGCTCAGCACGAGCGTTCCAAGGCTCGTGTGAACGAGCTGCATAAAGAAATGCTGCTGTCCGAGCTTCGCACGGCCGCCGGCCAAACGCAGCAGGAGCTTGCCGACGAGCTCGGCGTTTCACAGCCCTGTCTTTCCAAAATGGAAAAGCAATCCGATATGCAGATCGGCACGCTCGAACGAATCGTTATCTCGCTCGGCGGCCGACTGGAGGTGATCGCCCACATGCCCGGCGGCGATGTCGTTCTGACGCAATTCACGAACCGTTCTTACTAAACGCCGGATGCCACCCAACGCCGTTAACCTTTTTCAAACGAGACTCACGCAGAGGCGTTAAGGCGCAAAGTTTCCAATTCAACTCGGCAAAAAACCATCGTTTTCCACAGAAGGCAACCGAGGAAACGGAGAGTAATCAACGTGTTCGTTTCTCTGTTCTCTCTGTTTCCTCCTGTTCAATCCCTGTCTTCTTTCTGGCTTATCCTTTGCGCCTTCGCGCCTCTGCGTGAGATCTTTTTAAGGTTAACGGCGTAGGGTGACGCCGGTTTTGCTAGTGCATCGTACGCTCAACTTCAAGCCATCGAATTATGGGTCTGCCAGGTAAAAACTAATCGTATGCAGCGCCTCGTTACCGGCATCGTCACGAATACTGACAACTGCCGACACTTGCTCCTCTTTGTACCGTGAGGGAATACTCCAAACGACAAGTCCGTTGGCGTTGACGCTCATGCCACGCGGGCCGCTTTCCAGATGGTAGGCCAGCTTCCCCTGTCCGTTGCCATGCGCTGCAATTTGATATCGAAATACCTGGCCGCGGCGCGCCTCGGCAGGGGCACTTGAATCCACGTAGATGTCACTCCTTTCCTGTGCCTTCGCCTTCTCCGCCAGATTCAAGCGGCGAAGCACTACCCGATCGTCGCCAGCAGGTAGGGTGGCGAGCACCGAGGCGGAAGGAATGAAGTAGACTCGCGGCTCGCTCTTAATGCGGCCCCAATTCAAATGCGACTCTTCCGGCGTGACATCCTCGATTTCGGTGAGCGTATAGACGATCCGACGATCGTTGCTGGTGCAAATCGAAACGTTCGAGTTGCCTTTTCCTTCCGGTTTGACGAGCAGGAAGTAGCGGCGGTCAATGGTCGGTAGCAAGTTGCCACCCTTTAGCCAATCCGCCGCGATCTGTTTGAACTTGGCGTCGAACACCCGGGCGCCGTGGCCCAGAATAAGCGAGCCATCGGCATTGGGCCACATCCAGCGCCCGTTATATCCTTCGCCGAAGGGCGAATTCATCCGTGTTGCTTTTGATCCAATAAGACGCATCAGCCCATAAGGCGGGCTCGACAAGCCGTTCTCCCAACTCGTTGCCGTCGAGCCATCGGCCGAGAAGAGCACCGTAAAGCCGTACTGAGGTTCGCCGCCAAGGACGTCGCCTTTGATGGGCTGCATCTGCATGCGAGCGATGCTAAAGGCTTCGAGGCTACCACCCGTCCAAATCCACAGCGGCCCCTCGCTGTCGCTCCCTAAGTAAATATTGAGGGGAGTCTTAGCGCTAGGCACAGTCGCTATTCGCTCGCGGGTAAGCGTCTGAAGGTCCCAACGTTGGATGAGCCGTTCGCCGGGCAGCACGACCATCAGTTTTTTTCGACCAGCGGCGAATAGAACCTGATCGCTCGAAAGAGGCAACTCTTTGATGATCTCGCCCCTCGAGATATCCAGGACAGCCAGCGATTTGTTGCTGGGGATGTGAAAGATAAGAAATCGGCCATTGCCGCCGCTGACAACCTTATCAAATGGAAATGGCAGCTCGATTTCCAATGGCTCATCGCCGAGCATAGACGGCCCGACCACCTCCGGCTCGCGCGCCTCGGGTGCAGGCGGCGCATCGTCGTTCGCTTGGGGCTCCTCTTTGGCAGCAGCCCGCGCGACTTCAATCGGGCGCGTTCGCGAGCGCGCGACCACAGCCGGCGGATCGCCGATAGTCAGCGTTTGCTTTCTGTTGAAAACCTGCCCGTCTGCCGTTTTTGCGTAGACAGCCAGAGTCAGGTTTGGCAGGTCGGTCGAGGGAGGTCTGAAATCAACATGAACCGCGGTATCGAGGCTCGCCTCCACATCGCGGCCGGCAAGTTGAACAGTTAGGCTCTTGGGCTCTTGAAGTGGACCACTTACTGTCCCTTAGATTGATCTATGCCTAACTGCCGAAAGATGCTTTCTTACGTT
>CAZJWY010000084.1:0-21530 GCA_964549545.1 uncultured Planctomycetaceae bacterium
GGTTTCGCGATTGCGGCATGCTCGGGTCGATGCGAGGGGGGTGTCTGCGCTTTTTCGTGACAGCGCGTATTGTGCGAAAATCTTGGGAGGTGCGACTGACGGATCGACCGCTGGCGGCTCAACAGTCGTGTACAAATTGACGTCCCTCCCGAGCATTTTTGCTCGTTCGCGTTGCACCAACCGGTAAGATGAGCATGGCTGCTCGTCTTACCGTTTTTGTTGGTGGGCGCGCTAAATCGGCGAGTTTTTTTGCCACAGAGGTCACAGAGAGCACGGAGAAGAATTAAGTTTGTCCGCAGATAAACGCAGATGGACGCTGATAAGTAGTACAGAGCAAGATAGAATCATCTTTTCCTTTAGGAGCTCTAACAAAACCGATTCCAGGGCCCCCTCACCCTGGCCCTCTCCCAAAGGGAGGGGGGTTAGAGATCCTTATTGTCTGCATTGATCTGTGTTTACCTGCGGATACTTAACTATCTTCTCGGTGATCTCCGTGTCCTCGGTGGCAAAGTCTTATGCCCACTTGTTTACTTGGTCTGGGCTCGAATCTTGGTGATCGGGAAGCCATGTTGCGCGCCGCGCTGGTCGCTATTACAGCGCTTCCGGATGCGCAATTGGTGCAGCACAGCAAATGGCACACGTCGCAACCTGCCGGCGGACCCGCCGGACAGGGTGAGTTCCTCAACGGGGCTGCGGTGATTGAGACGACGATTCCGCCGCCGCGACTGCTAGCAGAACTGAACCAGATCGAAGCGAGGCTAGGACGGGGCGCGGGAGAGCGCTGGGCGGCTCGGCCGATCGATATCGACATTCTACTCTACGACAACGAAGTATCGGAAACGACCACGCTTACGCTGCCTCATCTGCGGATGTCGTATCGTAAGTTCGTGCTGGAGCCGGCGGCAGAGGTGGCGCCGAAGATGCTGCACCCGACGATCGGCTGGCCGGTGGAGCGGTTGCTGCTTCACCTCGACGCGGCGAGCGAGATGGTAGCGATCGTTTCGCCGTCGATTGATTCACGAAAGCGAGTGGCTGAAGTCGTTCGTCAACAATATGGCACTACTTCGGCCGAGCCCCCCGATTTCGCGACTGCTGAACATCACTGGCCGTCGTCGTGGACTAGTTGGATCGTGCTGCCCGTGTCGGCACCTGCTGCGAAGGCGGTCGTGGATGAGTCTCCCCTGCCCTACGCTGCGGCGGCGTTTCCGAAATTGACCGTGCTGCTCGACGGACCGTTCGCCAAGCCGGCGGACAAATTGCAGTGGTCAACGCTTGTTCGCCAGCCGGGTCGCGGGCCGACGTTGCGGCTGAAGACGCCCGATCATGCTGAAATCGACGCTGAAATGATTGCTGCTGTTGCCGGTGTATGGCCTGATCTAGGCCTTTGAAACGCGAATCGCCTAGAATCTTGGTAGGGCGTGAAGCTTGCGACGCTTGGTTGTTGATAATTTTAGTAATAGCGGACAGTTGGGCGGAGGCGAGAACGCCCCGGCTCGCGGGCGATGCTTTTTGAAACTGCCCCAGGGCGGGGCGGTTATGTATTGATGAAGCAGGCTTGCAACAACACTTGAATGTATGGGTTCTGGTTCATCCAAAGTGGCATCCGGCAATATTTCCAACTCGGCGACGGAAGGCGTAGGCAAGCCGCGACTGATTACCACTGGTGAGGAGGTGCGCCAAGTTATTCTGGATGCTCGACGGCGTGGGCAGACGGTCGGGCTAGTGCCGACGATGGGGGCGCTGCATGAAGGGCACTTGAGCCTGGTCGATGCGGCGCGGGCGGAATGCGACCTGATCGTGGTGTCGATTTTCGTGAACCCGACGCAGTTTGCGCCGAACGAGGACTTTCGCGAATACCCGCGTGAACCGGCGCGAGATTTGTCGCTGCTCGTGGGCCACGGATGCGACGTTGTATTCGCTCCCAGTGAGGAATCGATTTATCGTCTGGGCCATTCGACGTTTGTGGATGTTGGCCCGATTGGTTCCATCCTGGAAGGTGAGATTCGACCGACGCATTTTCGCGGCGTCGCCACGGTGGTACTGAAATTGTTTCAATTGGCGCCGGCGGATCGCGCGTATTTTGGGCGGAAGGATTATCAACAGACGCTGGTGGTTCGGCAGATGGTGGCGGATCTCGATGTGCCGATCGATGTGCGGGTGTGCCCGACGGTGCGCGAGGCGGATGGTCTGGCGATGAGTTCGCGGAATCGGTATCTCTCGACGGACGAGCGGAGTCGCGCGCTGGCAATTTCGCGCTCGTTGCGGTTGGCAGAAGAGATGTATACGGCTGGCGAGCGGCGAGCGCCCGCCATTCGTCAGCGGATTGCTCGAGAGATCGAAGACGCCGGGGGCATTCAAACTCAATACATTGCCATTGTGGCCAATGGCACGCTTACGCCGGTCGAGCAACTTGATGGTCCCACGACGATCGCAATCGCGGCCAAGGTTGGCAACACGCGATTGATCGATAACACACTGATTGGTTAAAAACGGCTCAAAAAACAGAATGACCACGGAGACACAGAGAGCACGGAGAAGAAATACAGGAGGTAGGAACACTAACCTTCGCTGATCCCTGCTAATAAAAGAGAAAAGACTATCGTCTGTCTCTGCATCATTCTGGTTTTTATTAGCGTAGATCAGCGGTAATTCATGCCTTCTTGTTTTCCATCTGTCTTCTCTGTGCCCTCTGTGTCTCCGTGGTAAATCCCATCTGCCGAAGTTATTTTTAAGTTATCCCTTAGTGCCTTTGCCATGTGTAGCGAACTGTTTCGCATCCCGTATGAGATTGGCGGCGTGCCGATATTCGGCATCGGCGTATTGCTGGCGATTTGGGCGATCGTGTCGGCGGTGACTGTCGCCGGCTTGTTGCGAAAGCAAGGGGGCAAAGCGGATGTGTGGGGGACGCTGCCCGTGTTGTTGTTGCTCGGCGCGGCGATCGTGTTTCTGCCGCGAGTTTTTCCTGAGGGGCTACCGGTGCGCGGATATGGCGTGATGCTGCTTCTCGGCATTGTGGCGGGCGTTGGATTGGCGATGTATCGGGCCCGGCAGGGTGGCCTCGATCCTGAGATTATTTTGTCGCTCGCCATTTGGTTGGTGGTTTGTGGCGTGATCGGAGCGCGGTTGTTTTATGTCGCCGAGTATTGGAGTGAGAGCTTCGCGGGGAAGAATCCGCGCGACACGCTGCTGGAGATCATCAACATTCCGGAAGGTGGGCTGGTAGTTTTTGGCGGCTTGATCGGCGCGGCGTTTGGCTTTGTGGTGTTCGTGCTGAAGAATCGATTGCCGCTGTTGGCGATGGCCGACCTTATTGCTCCGAGCATGGCGATCGGGTTGGCGCTGGGGCGCATCGGCTGCTTCCTCAATGGGTGCTGCTACGGCGGCGCGACCGAGTTGCCTTGGCATGTCACGTTTCCGAAATTCAGCTCGCGGTTCGAGGCCACGCAGCCGATTGAGCTGCAACGATTCAGCCCACCCTACATGGATCAGGCTTCGCGCGGCGAGTTGCATGGCTTTCGGTTGAATTCGCAGGATGGTGAACCAGCCGTCGTCACGAACGTCGAGCCAAGCTCCGCCGCCGCGATTGCTGGATTGAAGGTGGGCGATTCGGTTGTCGGAATCAATGATTCACAGCTTCGCTCGCCGCTCGATGCCAAGTTGCGAGTGCTCGAGCTGTTCAAATCGCAGCAGGCGATTCGGCTTTCGCTCAAAGATGGCCGCAACGTCGACATTCCCGCGATCACGCTTCCCGAGCGCAGTCGGCCGGTTCACCCGACACAGCTCTACAGTGCGATCGATGGGGCAATCATTGGTTGGCTGTTGTGGTCGTACTTTCCGTATCGTCGGCGTGACGGCGAGGCGATTGCTCTGCTGCTGATCATTCATGCGATCACGCGATTCCTTCTGGAAATCATCCGAACTGACGAGCCGGCCGTCTTCGGCACCGGACTATCTATCTCGCAGAATGTCGGCATTGGGCTGCTGGCTTTTGGGGTAGCTTTGTGGTGGTACCTGTCGCGACAGCCACGTGGCGTTGTGTGGCCGTTGAGCAACCAGGTAATACCGGGGAAACGGGGGTAAGGTGGCGGTTTCGAGTTGGGCTCTCGTTGTGGGTGATTTGTCTGACCCGGTGGCGCGTAGGGGCGGGAGATTCGGCCTGGCGGCCGACGCTAAAATCATTGAATTAAATTGCTTTGCATTCTTTTCGTAACTCTTTGATGCCACAATACTTGTGATACGCAAGCTGTTTTATCCCCTATTTGCCGCAAGATAAGCGACTCGACGGCAACTATCCCTGTAACCATGCCCCGCGAAAAAACGATTGCGATGCGGAGCCAAACCGGGGCCGGTCCGATCGATTGGCCTGCGGAGTTGGAGCGACACGGCCGTTGGTTGCGGACGGTGGCACTGGCGCGAGTGGGCGATGCCGCGGCCGCGGACGACGTCTTGCAAGAGGTAGCGACGGCGGCTGTTCATAAAGGGCATCAACTTCGCGATCCCAATCGCGTCGGCGCGTGGTTATATCGACTCGCGGTCATTGGCTCGCTGCAATATCGGCGGCGGCAAGGTCGTCGCAAGAAGCTCATCGAGCGTTATGCCGATCGAGCAGCGCCGGCGGAACACCACTCGCGGGAACGCGATCCGCTCGACTGGCTGCTGGCCGATGAGCGACAGGCGATGGTGAGACGAGCGCTTGCGTGCATGCCCCGCCGCGACGCGGAAGTATTGCTGCTGAAGTATACGGAGGATTGGTCTTATCGACAGATGGCCGAACATCTGGGGTTGAGCGAAAGCGCCGTCGAGGCCCGGTTGCATCGGGCGCGGCAAAAGTTGCGCGGCGAGTTGCATCGATTGGACCCAACATTAACGAAATGAACGAAAGCACCTCACCCAACGTAGATATTTTGCTCGATCGTCTGGTCGATGGAGAGCTGTCGAAAGACGAGCGGCACCAACTGCTGGAGTCTTTCGGCAAGCGACCGGAGAACTGGCGACGTTGTGCGCTGGCCTTTTTGGAAGCCCAGGCATGGCGCGAAGAAATGAAGCAGGTCGGTCGCGAGCGAACGGCAATCCAGCATGCTGAATCGCCGGCACCTGCAGTTATCTCCAAAGAAAAATCTCGTCTATCTTCGATGGCAATGTGGTTGGCAATGGCGGCTAGTCTGCTCGTGGCGTTTGGCCTCGGCTGGTTGCAGCATGAAAACAGAACGCAGGTTGCTGGTGGGCCGACCAGTTCGGGCAGCCAAGTGGCCAGCGTCCCGCCGCCAAGCCAGGCCACGACGCCTGGGGGCGCGAAGTCGAACGATGCCGTGACGTTGTTTGTGAAGGATGACAACGGTCGCATGCAACCGGTGCGCGTGCCGTTGGTCGACGCTAGTGCGCTGGATAAGGAACTAGGAGTGACATTTCAAACCGGTGTTCCCGACGATTTTCGCAATCAATTAAAGAACAACGGCTACACGGTGCAGTCGAAACGTCAGTACGCGCCGCTGTGGTTGGAGAATGGCCGGCCGATGATTTTACCGGTCGAGGACACGAATATCGTTCCTGTTAGCAATCACATTTATTAGAAATCGATTGAGAGCTGTGCGGCAATTGAACTTGGTGAAGGCTATCGGCTGTCAGCTATCGGCCAGATAAAACAGGTCCTATTACCGCGCACTCTTCAATAATTTTCCATCACGAGAAGGAGAAGAACGCCATGTCATGGAGCTATTTACACAAAGCCTTCCGCTGGGCGCTTGCAGTCGGATTCGTATTTGGAGCCAGTGCGATTGTGCAGGCCGAAGAGAAGTCGGAAGGCAAGGTCGTGCAGATCGGGCGGGCGGATCAACCGGAACGACCGGTGCTGCCACCTGTGGCGGAGGATGAAGGTGAGCCATCGCGCCCTGCTCCGCCGAAGTTTTGGATCGGTTTGTTGGGCGGCGCGATTCCGACCGATCATCCGCTTCGCTCTCATGTCGATTTGCCCGAGCAGCAAGGTCTCTTGGTTGCTAACGTGGTGCCGAAGAGTCCTGCGGATAAAGCTGGCCTCAAACAATACGACATCCTGCTCAAAGGCAATGGCAACGATCTGCACGAGATGAAAGACTTGATCGACCTGGTCATGAGCGAAGGCGCGAAGAAGGGCGAAATCAAGCTTGATGTGCTGCGTCGCAACAAACATGAAACGGTCGTCTTGAAACCAGAAGATCGACCGGCAGACGCCGAAATTCAGCAGAGCGAAGGTGGCGGCGGCGGTGGTGGTTTTGCTTTCGGTCAAACCCCCACCACGCCAGGCAGCCCGTTTGGCGGGCAGCCGGGCATGCCCCGTCCGAACGGCCCGATGCAGTTCAACTTCCGCAACTTCGGTCCTGGCGTGATCGTCGGCGGCGATCCGTTCGCAGGTTTGCCGAATGGCGTTTCGATCAGCGTTCAAAAGCAAACCGGCCAGCCGACCCATATTGTCGTCCAACGTGGTGAAGATAAGTGGGACATTACGGGTGATGATCCCGAGGCGCTCAAGAAGCTGCCCGAGGATTTGCGACCCACGGTGGAACGAATGCTACATGGCGGTGGCGGGATGGGCGGCGCCATGGGAGGCTCTGGCAGCGTACGCCTGCCGAATTTCCCGCCGCCTGGACCGGGCATGGGACTGGGCCCAGACGGCAATCGGATGCTCGAGCAGCTTCAACGGATGGAGAAGCAGCTCAATGAAATGCAACAACGCATGAATGGCCGCAACAATCCGCCGGTTGAGGATTCGACCGAGGAGCAAGGCGAGTCGAAGTAGCGTGTCAATGTTTACGGAATCTGTCTGAATTCTGGCGAATTCAGCTACGGGTTTTTGATGACCGGGCCGTGCAATCGCGCGGTCCGGTTTTTTGTTGCGCGAGATGGGAATTGGGATGAGGGTGTTGCGCGGCGTAAACGCCGCCGCTAAAGTTTCTGTTGGCGTCCGCGTTATTGCGTCCGGTTCAATACTTGGACGTCGGAGCGGAGCCGAGTGCGGAGTTTGTCATAGTCGACTTTTTGCACCGCGACTGCGTCATCGATTGCGAAGGCTGCTGCCGTTGCCGCGGATTGGCCAAGGATCATGAAGACGGGTTCCATGCGGATCGAGCCATAGGCAATGTGCGAACTGGAGAGGCAGATGGGCACCAGCAGGTTCTCACATTCCTCCTGTTTGGGAATGATCGACCGGTAGCTGATCGGGTACGGCTTGAAGCCGCCGACCTGCACGTCGCCTTCGTTTTGCGCGTGGTTGCGCTCGTTGACGTAGCGCTGACAGTTGTGGCTGTCCATGCCGTAGGCGCCCATTCCGACCGAGTCGGCGACCTGCTTCTCGCCGCGGCAATTGTGCTCGGTCATCACATAGGGGCCGATCATGCGGCGCGCTTCGCGAACGTAGAGTTGCGTGGGCCAATTCTCGTTGTCGACGAACTCGTCTTTGGCCATGCCCAGTCGGTTGAACTCGGCGCGCACTTTCTCGGGAACACGCGGGTTGTTGGCAAGCGTCCAAAGCAAGCCCTGCTGGTAGGCAGTGTGCGCGGCCACGATTTGGTCACGCGTGGCGTAGTCGGCATCGGGGTAGTCGAAGTTGGCGCCGATGTAATCGGTTGAGAACGCGCCGTTGTTGTTCGTATCGGTCTTGCGGTTGGGCATCCAGAGGGGGTGCCACGGCGCTCGCTGATCACCGGCCTCGAAGTTTCGCAATAATAACTCGAACTGCACCGGATCGTAATTCGCCGGCTTCGGCCAGGGGCGGCGGTTCTCGGGCAGATCGGTCGTGCATAGGCGATAGCAATATGCTTGCACGGCCCGGTCGCCCGCGCTATCGGGCGGCATGGGCTCAGTCCGAATGCCAGGGAGGAGACCAGACGCGGAGTCGCCCGGCTTGAGGAACGGATCGACTCCTTTGATGAACCGATGGCTTTTTACGTTCAGTTTTGGTTGTACGCCGTTGAGCGTTTCGCCGTAGACGGAGTTGGCTTCGCGGCCGACGTGGTACTTCACCCCGGCGGCGGCCATCAGGTCGCCTTCATAAGTGGCGTCGATAAACATCTTGCCTGTGAACGTGCGGCCAGATTCCATGGTGATCGACGTGATGCGTTCGCCATCTTTCTTGACGCCGCTCTTGCGATCGAGTCGCTCGCCGAGGATAGGCGAGATGTGGGACTCGGCAAGCAAGTCGCGATAAATTTGCGAGGCGACGTGGGGCTCGAAGGTCCACATGGTGTTGTCCGCTGGATCATGCCGATTGTTCTTGGCTTCGTATTGCTGCCGGGTTTCGCGATTCCAGGCAGCATCGTTTTGATAATGCTTCCATACCCGGTGATAGAAATCGCGGGCCAAGCCGCCGATGACCGATTTGTTGCCGATGTCGGTCGCGCCGAGGCCGCCGGTCGTGAGGCCGCCCAGATGATTCGATGGCTCGATGAGGACGACGCTTTTTCCCATGTGCTTGGCTTGAACCGCGGCGATGATTCCGGATGACGTGCCGCCGTAGATGACGATGTCGGTCGCTTCGGCTGCGCGGGCACTGGCAGGGACATTGAAAATGCCTGTCCATATGGCCAAGGCTGCACACGCTATCGAGACTTTTATGGATAATGAGCGGTTGGGCGGGGGCGAGGACGCCCTGGCTCGCGGGGCTCGTGGGCGGTTGTTCATTGCCTGTGAAAACCTCGGTAGGATGGATTGTTTCATGCGTTTAAGCATTATTCATTCGTCTGTAAAAGGCAAGCAGCCCGTTCGGAACTTGGCTGCTGGCTTATCAGGCGGAAGTCGATTTGCTAAGACAATCATTGTAGTTCAACTCCAGGCAACGGCTTGTATGAACATGAAATCAAAATCGGTTGGTATCGTGTTGGCTCTTCTATTACTAACGGCAAGCCCGGCACAGGGCGCGAAACAGAATCGGCCGACGCCACCGACGCGCGATCCGCGCACGGCGGGTTTTGTCGAAGCCAAGGAGCTGCCCGACGGCGAGGTTCCACCGGCCGATGCCGATGGGAACTTCATCATCGGCCCGACGCATCATCGTGCTCCGGAAATGGAAGTTAAAAAAGGTGTGCCGCAGGGCACTATCCACGAGCTGACGATGAAATCATCCGACAGCAAGATCTATCCGGGCATCGCTCGCATCCCAGATACGCGCGGCACGCCCGCCCCCAATGACCCCGCCAAGCTAATCGTCACCAATAGCCGTCCGGCGCCGTACACGCGCAAAGTCGCTGTGTATGTGCCGAAGCAATATAAGCCGGGCACGGCTGCTCCGTTCATCGTTGGCGCCGATGGACCTGACAAGCTGCTCTTCACGGCGCTCGACAATCTCATTGATCAAAAACGGGTGCCAGTCATGATCGCCATTTCGATCGGCAACGGCAGCGGCGACGCGCAAGGGAGCCAGCGCGGGCTGGAATATGACACGATGTCTGGTCGTTATGCGGAGTTTGTTGAGACGGAAGTGTTGCCGCTGGTGGAAAAAGAATGCGACGTGAAGCTCACGAAGGATCCCAATGGCCGGGCCACGATGGGTTGCAGCTCGGGCGCGGCCTGCGCGTTGACGATGGCCTGGTATCGTCCGGACCTTTATCGCCGGGTGCTTTCCTATTCGGGTACGTATGTGAATCAACAGTGGCCTCACAACCCGGAGACGCCGCACGGCGCGTGGGGGTATCACGAGAACATCATCGCTGATACGCCGAAGAAGCCGCTGCGAATCTGGCTCCATGTCGGCGACCGCGATCTTTATAACCCGAACGCGATGCGCGACAACATGCACGACTGGGTCCTGGCCAACGAGAACATGGCCAAGGTGCTGGCCGAGAAAGGTTATCCTTATCAGTTCGTGTTCGCGCGAAACTGCGGCCACTGCGACGGGAGTGTGAAGCAGCAGACGCTGCCGGAGGCTCTGGAGTGGCTGTGGAAAGATTACCGCACACCGTAGATTAGGCTTACGGGTGACGTTACGATGTGGAACGGACTTCAGTCCGTTCTGTAATTAGATTGAACTAGATTAAACGAGCTAAAGTCCGTGCTATGGTCGTAGAGAACGTGATATAGGGAATGCGTGCATGACATTGATCGCCGCTGTAATGGCTATCACTGGTGACAAGCAATCGGCCGCCGCTGTGGACCGAATTGTTGGTGATCCTCTTGTTTCTGCCGGGGCGGTGGCGGGGCCTTCAGGGGCTGCGCGATCGGCTGGCAAGGTTCATGCGCTCAAGGCGACGGCACTCCGGTCGGCAGCGGATGTAGTCGAAGCGCTGCGCTGGTTTGAGTCGACGAAAGCGACGCATTTGTTGTGGTTGCTGACGCCGCGCATCGAGTTAACAAGCAACACATTGCAACGACTTGCTCAGGCGACGGAAGACTCCAAGGCCGTGATCCTATACTCCGATTATTTCGATCGAAAGGCCGACGGCACGATTACGCTCCATCCACTCATCGACTATCAATTCGGCAGCATTCGCGACGATTTCGATTTTGGGCATGCCGTACTCGTCAGCCGCGCGGCAGTGAGTGGACTCGCCGATGCGATTGAAAAAGACCAAGTGGCAACCGACTTCGGCGGCTGGTACGACCTGCGGTTGCGGCTCAGCGAGCGAGGACCGATCGTCCACCTGAGCGAGCCCACTTATCTCGCCGCGCCAGCCGTCGAGCTTGCTGGCGAGGAGGCCCATTTCAGTTATGTTGATCCGCGGAACCGCGGCTATCAGATCGAAATGGAAAAGGTTGCGACGGCATATCTCAAGCGCATCAAGGCTTGGCTACTGCCGCCGACGGCGCGGCCGGCCGATGATGATTCGACCTTCCCGGTTGAATGCAGCGTCGTGATTCCCGTTCGCAACCGAGTGAAGACCGTTGGCGACGCGGTTAAGAGCGCGCTTGAGCAGCAGGCCGATTTTCCGTTCAACGTAATTGTCGTCGACAATCATTCGACGGACGGCACGACCGACACGCTTCGCGATCTGGCCACGAAAAACGATCGACTGGTACACATCATTCCATTGCGAAACGACCTGGGCATCGGCGGATGTTGGAATGAAGCAATCAACGCACCGCAATGTGGTCGTTACGCGGTGCAACTCGATAGCGACGATTTGTACTCCAGCCCCGATGTGCTCTCGCGGATCATTGCCGAGTTTCGGCGCGGTGGTTGTGCCGCGGTGATCGGCTCGTATACGATCGTCGACTTCAACTTGAAGCAGATCCCCCCGGGATTGATCGACCACAAGGAATGGACGCCAGAAAATGGGCACAACAACGCGCTCCGCATCCATGGCCTGGGAGCGCCGCGGGCGTTTCATGTACCGACGCTTCGCAAGATCGGCTTCCCAAATGTGAGTTGGGGCGAAGATTACGCCGTGGCTATTCGACTTTGCCGCGAATATCCGATTGGTCGAATTTATGATTCGCTCTATTGGTGCCGCCGCTGGGAAGGGAACTCCGATCACGCATTGCCACTGGAAACACATAACCGCTACTCCACGTACAAAGATCGGCTGCGGTCGATCGAGCTGGCGGCCCGGCAACAGTGAGCGTGCGAGATGAGCTGGGATAGATTACTGCAGAACGACAAGCCAGGCACGCCGCTACGGGAGCGCATTGACGAGCTATTTTCCCAGCAGCGTGCCACATGGCCCACGCTTCGAGACGGCGAAGCGGCGCTCCAACAACTGGAACGCAAAACACTGATCCTGGATGGCGACTCGGTGATTGTGCAGGTGAACCCAGCTCGACGCCGATCGACGCTGGCCAAGACCGATGCTAAATCGATCGCCGCGCGGGCCTGCTTCCTGTGCCCGGAGAACATGCCCGTCGAGGAGCGCGGTGCTTCGTTCGAGGACTTGGTGCTGTTGCCCAATCCATTTCCGGTTCTGCCACTGCATTGCACGATCGCTGACCGTGAGCATCGGCCGCAGGCGATTTGCGGCCGAGTGACTACATTCATTCATCTGGCTCAGGAAATCGGCCCCGACATGGCCGCGCTTTACAACGGCCCGCGCTGCGGGGCCTCGGCACCCGATCATTTTCATTTGCAGGCGGCAACTGCGGCGGAAGTTCCGCTACTGGATCAGCTTTCAATGCTTCCCTACGATCGCGCTATTGCTCCTCACTCAACTTTTGGCCGCAATATGCTGGTGTTTCGCGGAGAGAACGCCAGCGAAATCACAACCAGCGTCGAGCAAGCCATCGAGGCTCTGCGACAAATTAGCGAAACGACCGACGAGCCGATGCTTAACCTGCTGGGACACTTTACCAACGACCGCTATACATTGGTTCTGTTCCCTCGCAGTGCCCACCGTCCCACGTGCTATTTTGCAACGGGAGAAGAACAACTACTTGTCAGTCCCGCGGTGTTGGAGATGTGTGGGATTCTCGTCACGACGGAAATGAGCCACTTCGCGCGGATCGACGACGCCGTGGCTCGATCGATCTATGAAGAGGTCAGCATAACCAATTCGCAATTTGCTGAATTGGCTGGCAAGATATGCCTATGAGTACATCCGATAATGCTACAGCCTTTTGGGTTCGGAACAGGTGGCTAGGAACATTCGCGTTAAACGCCCAGCGCTTTGCGCTTTTCTTCAATAAACCGAATGTGATGCGGGACATGATTGCCGATGTTTCGCAGCAGGTCTTCTAAGGTCATTCGGCCTGCTTCGGCGTGATTCCCAATCCGTTGAAAATCTTCGGCTTTTAATTCGCGAAGAATCGTCGCGACATGCTGCCGTATCGCTGTCAACAAATTCAATTCCGCATCGATCGATCGCCGATCGTAGGCGAGATGGGCGGCGAATGTATCTGGATCGCCACCGAAGAAACTTGGACAGTCCTCCGCGATCACGCGTTTCATGCGATCGGCATAGATCGGCTCGAAATCGGCCAAATGGCAGACCACCTGCCGTGTCGACCACTTGCCGGCAATCGGCTTGGCGTCGAGCTGTTCCTCGCCCATCCCCTGCACCGCCCGCTGGATCAGCTCGGTACCGGCCACATACTGGTCGATAAGTTCTTGATGGTGCATCATCCAACCTCCTGGGAGCGCGTCGGCATCTTGAATTCGAGCAACTACTTGCCTTTATCTTCGGGCTTTTCTTTCGTCCAAAAATCGAATACGCGTCCCTTCTCGGCGGCCGCCATGATCTTGCCCACAGCGGCTCGATGCTCGTCACTCGATGCGTAATCCTTGAGGCCTTTGACATCGTCGAACGTGAACATATAGCAATGGGTGAAGCCCTCGTCGTGTTTTTCCGGACTGTTGTTTTTTCCCCACTCGAAATGCTTGATCGACGGACACTGCGAGGGTAGCTTAGCCAGCGCGTCTTCGACTTCTTTGATTTCCTCGCTGATCGTCGCGCTTTTGAACTTCAAAAATAGAGCGTGCTTCAACTCACGCTCTTTGCGGGCCTTTTCTGGAAGGCCCCAATAGTCGACGACGAACACTTTATCCAAGTGTGGCCGCAAAGTGGCTCCAAATGCTTTGTGGTCGGGATGCGGCAAATACGTCGCGCGGCCGACTTCGTCGGCAAACGTGAGAAAAAAGCAATGGGTAAAACCGTCGTCGTAACCGGCCGGGCTGAAGTTTTTGCCGGCCTGGTAGTCTTTGATCGTATCGATCTTCTTTGGCAAAGCGTCGAAAGCCGCTACTACCTTGGCAACATCCACCTCGCTACTGTCATCCTTGAACTTGAAAAACACGGCATGCCGAAGCACCTTCTCCGATTGCTTGTCTTCCGCATGAGCAATCGCGGCAATCGATACAACGCCAAGGAGGCAGATCGCGAAAGTTGTCGGTGTTCCCGTACACATAATTTTTCTCATCATCAGCTGGGTTGAGTTTAGTTCACGTAAGCCTCTCATTTTACTAAAATGCGCATGGTTCGGCGATAAGCCACGAATGCCTGCGCGTAAAGATTCTCTCGACGAGGCTGGCGAAACAAGAGCTTTCGTGGCTACGCTGATTATATGCAAACGAAGGAGCTTCAGGACTCGCTCGAACAATGGGTCTCGATGATTCGGAAGAAGCGCATCGCCATTTGGCGGATGTCGCTGAAGGCCGCATGGTGAGCGGCCATGTCGGTAGCAAGCCTGCCTTGCTCGTCAATCAGGGCGGAGAATTGTTCGCCATCGGCACCAAGTGCATGCACTACGGTGCGCCATTGGCAGACGGTTTACTGGTCGACGATACGATCCGCTGTCCCTGGCACCATGCTTGCTTCAATCTCCGCACCGGCCAAGTTGCTCGGCCGCCCGCCTTAAGCGATTTGAAATGCTGGCGCGTGGAATGCCGAGACGGTCGCGCCTTTGTGAGCGAAGAATTGCCGAAGCCACAACCGCCAGAACTGGCGGATACGGGACTTCCTGAGTCAGTGGTGATCATCGGGGGGGCGCAGCCGGAAACGCCGCGGCGAGAGGGCTATCAGGGGCCCGTCACTATATGTTAAGCGCCGAACATTCATCACCCTACGATCGGCCAAGCTTGTCGAAAGATTATCTCGCCGGGACCGCGAAAGCTGCCTGGTTGCTTTTGCGGTCGCCGAAGTTCTACGCGGATCATCATGTCGATGTGAGGTGTGATGAACGGGTCATCAAGATCGATCCTGCGAGAAAGAACCTAACCCTATCGGACGGCAGCCAGGTGACGTATGGGGCGTTGATGCTTGCCACAGGCGCTAAACCGGTCCGGCTTACCGTTCCTGGCGCATCGTTGCCGCACGTGGAAGTGCTACGCACCATCGCAGAGTGCGACGCGCTGATCGCGCGCTGCGGCACGGCCCATCGTTGCGTCGTGGTCGGCGCGGGCTTCATTGGTCTCGAAGTTGCAGCATCATTTCGAGCGCGAGGGTTGGAGGTGCATATTGTCGCGCCCGACTCGCGCCCCATGGAGCACGTCCTCGGCGCGGCGCTCGGCGATATGTTGAAGGCGCTGCATGAGTCGCATGGAGTTGTCTTCCATCTTGACGCCACCGTCGTGGAAATTGACGCGAAACACGTCAGGCTGTCGACGGGCGCAGAACTTGAGGCAGATTTGGTGGTTGTTGGCATCGGCGTTCGTCCTGAAGTGACCTTGGCACAGGAGGCTGGGCTCGCGATGGATCGCGGGGTGGCGGTCGACGCCTTCCTGCAGACCAGTGCCGTAGATATCTATGCCGCGGGCGACATTGCCCGCTGGCCGGACCCAAGGTCGGGGACAAAATTCGCGTGGAACACTGGGTGGTAGCCGAGCGCCAAGGCATCGTCGTTGCGAGGAATATCCTGGGGCAAGGACATCGCTTTGACGCGGTGCCTTTCTTCTGGAGTCAGCAGTACGATACGAGCATCAATTACGTGGGTCATGCGGAACAATGGGATCGCGTCGATGTCGATGGTGATCCCGCCGCGCACGACTGCATGGTTACTTATTGGCATAACGACAAACGACTCGCCGTCGCAACCGTGGGACGTGACCTGGACAGTCTACGGGCGGAGGTCGCTTTCGAGGAGGAGATGCCGACATGTTGATTCAGACGACGTCGGAGGAGGTTGCATGAAGATCCCATCCGTTTACTTGGTCGCCGCCACCGCTTTGTTTCTAGCCTCGCCAGATGTCGGCACGGCGGCGGAATCTGCTGGCGTTGCCTATGTCGCACGCTTGAAGCCGGTGAATGCCGGCGTGGCGAAGTCGTGTACCCGAGGCGAAGTGCGCTTCATGGTCCACGACGACGTCCTGACAGTCCGCGTCGATGTGCATGGTGTGCCTCCCGGGATGGTGCATTGGCAACACTTTCACGGTTTCAAGAATGGCAATGTCGCCGGTTGCCCAATCAGGGCGGACGACACGAATCACGACGGCATCATCGATCTGATCGAGACCGAAAAAACATCCGGCGTCACGATGGTTCCCCTGGATAGCCAACCGGCAAGCATGGATGTTCCGCATGGCGCCTACCCTAAGGCAGACGCCAATGGAAATTATCACTACGAAGCAACGGTTTCGCTGAAAGCATTGGAGGCGTCGTTCGGCAAGACGTTCCCTGGGCAGAAGCTGGATCTTGAAAAGCGCGTGGTGTACATTCATGGCGTCCCGCCGAATACCAAACTGCCATCGAGCGTGTCGCGACGCATGCCAGTAAGTGTTGTTCACAATTCGTGGCGATCAAAAGGAGACATCGATATGACAACGTCAGCGTTTCCTGCGTCGCATCTCCAGTTGAAGCGCGCTTACGAGTCGGCTTCTGCTGCGGACGGCGTGCGAATCCTCATTGACCGGCTTTGGCCTCGCGGCGTGAGCAAAGAGAAGGCGGCTCTCGACGAGTGGATGAAAGACGTCGCGCCGAGCACGGAATTGCGGAAGTGGTTCGGCCACGATCCGGCGCGCTGGGCGGAGTTCCAGCGCCGCTATCGGGCCGAGCTTCGGCAACACAGCGAAGAACTCGACCGCATCCGCGCCCTCGCGAAGAAGCAAACCGTGACGCTCGTTTACAGCGCCCATGACGAGGAGCACAACGATGCGGTCGTATTGAAGGAAGTGCTTCTGGAAGAAGGGAAGGGTTAACCAATGGCTAAAGCATTCAAAGTTGGCGATCACGTCACCTGGAACTCAGAGGCCGGACGGGTCAGTGGTACGATCATCAAGGTGCATACGAAAGATTTCGACTACAAGGGATACACGCATCACGCCACGCGTGACGCCCCCCAGTACGAAATAAAAAGCGATAAGACCGATCACATCGCGGCCCACAAAGGTGACGCCCTCGACTACATGTGATAAAGAGCATGCGTGACACTTCCATTCTTCACCATCGGCCATTCCAACCGCAGCCTCGAAGGCTTCGTGGAACTCTTGCGCGAGCCTCAAGTGGATCGTGTCGTAGACGTCAGAAAGTTCCCGCGATCGCGATCCAATCCGCAGTTCAATGAGGACACGCTTCCCGAAGCCCTGGCGGCGTGCGGCATTTCGTATGAACATCTGGCCGCGCTCGGCGGCCGCCGCGGGAAAGGCCGGAATCTGCCGCAGGACGTCAATGGTTTCTGGACGCACGAGAGCTTCCGTAACTACGCCGACTACGCGCTCACGGCAGAGTTCCAAACAGGATTCCAGCGCCTGCTGGACGAAGGACGCACCCGGCGCTGTGCGATCATGTGCTCGGAGGCCGTGTGGTGGCGATGTCATCGTCGCATCGTGGCCGATTATCTGATCGCGAACGGCGAAGCCGTTTTCCACATCATGGGGCGGGGCCGCCTGGAACCTGCTCGCCTCACTCCGGGCGCCGTCGTTCAACTCGATGGGAGAGTCGTCTATCCTCCCTCGCAGCGATCGGATTCGTGAATGGTAAGAGCGCCGGCATCGCGCGGCCTCTTCTCCATCAGACGCCAATGATGAATTGCAGGATGTGAGCGTTTTTTACGCGAATAGCCGGTGGTTATATACGTGCGTTCGGACATTGTTGATAATCTGACGGCGTTGCCGTTCCGAAAACCGGGACTGTTTCAGCTCTCATCCAGGTGAGTCATGTCAAAAGAGAATCAACGCCTCGACGAATCCGCGGTTCCTCCCGCGAAAGGCTACGGCCCGAACGCCGGCGGTTCGTTCTCGCAGGAGGATTACCGCCATCCGGCCGCCGGTTGGGGCGCGGCCGCTGCCGTCGGTCGAGTGCTGTTGACGCGACATGAACTCATGGACGGCGCGCGAGTCATCTTCAAAATGAATCATGAGAATGGCGGCTACGACTGTCCCGGATGCGCCTGGCCCGACGACCGCCATGGCTTGACGATGGACATCTGCGAGAACGGCATCAAGCACGCCACTTGGGAACTGGTCAAGAAACAAGCGACGCCTGATTTCTTCGCGACCCACACCGTCGCCGAGCTCTCGACGTGGAGCGACTTCGCGCTGGAAGACGTTGGTCGACTCACCGAACCGATGCAGTACGACGTCGCGAGCGACAAGTACGTTCCGATATCGTGGGACGAAGCGTTCGCCTTGATCGGGCGACGCGTTCGCAGCTTGTCGGACGCAAACCAAGCCGCCTTCTATACGTCCGGCCGGCTAAGCAACGAGGCGACGTTCCTTTATCAGCTCTGGGCTCGCGAGTTGGGAACGAACAATCTGCCTGATTGTTCGAACATGTGCCACGAGGCGAGCGGCCGGGCGCTCCAGGCCGCCATCGGAACCGGCAAGGGAACTTGCGATCTGGTCGATTGGGCAAAGACCGATTGCCTAATCATCATGGGCGTCAACGCGGCTTCGAATGCGCCGCGGACCCTGCTCGGCTTTGTCCGCGATAATCACTTCAACGTCTATTCCGACTTTGGCCGGATTAACTCGGTCAACACCTAGCCCGATTTCGCTTAGATGAGGTAGGGCTATACAACGATGCAAAAAAGACGAGCCAAGAAGACTTCCAAGCCCTCGGATACTTGCGAGACTGGCGACAACGAGCCATTCGAAGCATTGGTCTGCGCCATTCGCGCGTGTAGGGTCTGCCGCGACCAGCCTCGGTATGGGCCTCCGCTGGAGCACGAGCCGCGACCTGTCCTCCAGGTTTCGGAAACAGCTCGCATCTGCGTAGCCAGCCAAGCGCCCGGAACCCGTGTTCATGATAGCGGCCGACCATTCGACGATGCCTCTGGCGTGCGCCTGAGGCAATGGCTGGGAATGGAAGAAAACGAGTTCTACGACGCGTCCAAGGTCGCAATTCTGCCGATGGGATTTTGCTTTCCCGGATCGAATGACACTGGAGGCGACTTGCCGCCGCGTCGTGAGTGCGCGGAAATCTGGCGAACGAGACTGTTCGCGCACTTGCCGGAGTTGAAATTGTTGTTGGTTATTGGCGGCTATGCGCAACGATGGCATTTCGGAGCGGCAACTGCTCGACAGGGTGTCAATGAGACCGTGCGGTCATGGCAACAGATTTATCGAGCGGAGCCGACGCTGCGCATGTTCCCGCTGCCACACCCGTCGTGGCACAATAACAGATGGCTTCAGCAGAATGCGTGGTTCGAGACCGACCTGCTTCCGGTGTTGCGGTCGGACGTACGCGACGTTCTTGACTAGGCCGCTGGCGCGGCGAGGGATGGCTCTCTTTGTGGTTGTAGTCGAAAGAGGGCATTATTCCTTGCTCGCAAACGCAGACTACATGCCAGTTCACGTTTCAGATGCGATGGACCCGACCCAGATTGTGCAGGTTGACTGGCTAGACGGTCCTTTCGCCAAAGTAAACTTGACACCCAAAATGACCATCGAGTATAGGCTGGACCTCCTACACGCTTGTGTCAATCAAGGGAGGTCTAAATGAATCTTTCCGAGATTACCGCTGTAGCGGCGGCCGTCAGCGCCTGCGCCGTCCCGATTTCGTTGGCCTTGCTTGCGCGTCAGCTCCGTCAGGCCCGCCGGAATCAACAGGCGTTGATCCAACAAGGAAGGGCCGGGAGATCCGTCGAAATCGCGATGCGACTGATGAGTACGGACTTCGCGGAGGCGTACCACAGTTGCATGGGCGGCGACACGCAGATCACTGATGCCCAACTGGTACAATTCATCGGCTATTGCCGCGCGGTGTTTCTAGGAGCGGAAGACTCCTATCTACAGCACAAGCAAGGCCTTCTCGATGAATCGGCCTTCAACAGTTTCAACAGGTCGCTGCGTAGCCTGCTTGAGTCGCCTGGGATGAGAGCGGATCTTCGCTTCAAACGCCTCAAGCACTTCAAATGACAAATGATTGGTCGACTGCGATCGCTGCAATCTGGATGATCGGGTGGCGCCTCGGGTCGAGTCCTCCGGTTTCAAGGTCAAGAAAGACAAGTCTCTGATTCATGGCACGGTGTGCCACAAGACGGCGTCTTACTCAAATTGGGTGGAACTGGTCCGGGCTAGGCCTCCTATCACCTATTCCGCGAAAAGCTTGTCCGTTGGACGCTTCAAAAAGCCCACGTTTGACTATTTCTGTAGTTTTATTATTATGGAAATATGGAAACTAAAGCTGCCGTCACGGCCTTATCGGCTCTCGCCCAGGAATCGCGTCTTGCGATGTTCCGCCTGCTCGTTGTTGCCGGACCAGAAGGCGTGCCTGCCGGAGAAATTGGAGCAGAACTGTCGATTCCACCGGCGACGCTTTCGTTTCACTTGAAGGAGCTAACGCACGCCGGACTAATCGAATCGCGACGTGAAGGCCGTTCGATCCACTACTCGCTCTGTGTCTCAGCGATGCAGGAGTTGCTGGAGTTCCTCGTGAAAGATTGCTGCAAAGGTCGGCCTGAGTTGTGTGGAGCGGCTATCACAACAGCATGTTGTGAAAAAACACCGGCGAGAAAGAAGACGCCTCGAAAACGCTAGTAATGGAGAACTCAACAAATGGCATCGACGATTGAACAAACAATTCAGGAAAAGTATGGGCAAGTGGCAAAGAGCGGCCTCTCAAGCGAGCACGAAGGCGTTCATTCGGTGGCCGAAGCATTCGGATACTCGAAAGACGAGCTGAGTTCGATTCCAGCGGATGCAAACATGGGGCTTTCGTGCGGAAACCCGACGGCGTTTGCAAGCCTGAAGCCGGGCGAGGTTGTTGTCGATCTCGGTTCAGGAGGAGGTCTCGATGTATTCCTGGCCGCAAAAAGCGTTGGCCCCAGCGGCAAGGCCATCGGCATCGACATGACGCCCGAAATGATTGCATTGGCTAAAAGAAACGCTCTCAAAGCCGGCAACGGCACGGCGCCAAGCAATGTCGAATTTCACTTGTCTGCGATTGACGCGGTGCCGCTGCCAGACGCCTCCGTCGACTGCATCATCAGCAATTGCGTTATCAATCTCGTGGCCGATAAGGCAAAAGCCTTTGCCGAAATGGCGCGCATCCTGAAGCCGGGCGGACGACTGGCCATCAGTGACATCGCCCTCAAGAAAACTCTCCCGCACGACCTTGCTGAGAATCTGATGGCGTACGTCGGCTGCATCGCCGGTGCGATTGAAATCGAAGAGTATCGCCGTGGTTTGTCGGGCGCGGGTTTTTCCGCTGTGGAAATTCAGGACAGCGGATCTGACCTCGATGCCTATGCCCAGGTCGAAGGCCAAGGGGGCTGCTGCTCGCCTTCCATGACTGGCGACGGGGGAAGCCTAAAGGTCATTGATACAGGCTGCTGCGGGTCGTCCGACTCGACGGCAAGCACCTTGCACGAAGACCTGAACAACCTGCTTTCGAATTACGATGTGAATGAGTTTGCCGCCAGCGTCAAAGTCTTTGCGGTGAAGGGCTAGTCATTATGGAGACGAGCCCTTGCTGTCCGAAGCGCCTTTCATTTCTCGATCGATACCTGACGGCGTGGATCTTCCTGGCAATCGTCGCCGGCGTCGCCGTTGGTTTCTTTTTACCGGGGGTTGAATCGTTCATTGATTCGCTTCAAGTTGGTACGACGAACATTCCGATTGCGGTGGGACTCATCGTGATGATGTATCCGCCGCTGGCGAAAGTTCGCTATGAGGAATTGGGGCGCGTATTTCGCGACCTTAGAATTCTTGTAACAGTTTAGCCGTTTGTATCAGTATAGGTTGGTAGTGGAGGGAATTGTCC
>CAZJWY010000085.1:0-21484 GCA_964549545.1 uncultured Planctomycetaceae bacterium
GAAAACATGGACCTGACCCCTTCGCCTGGGACTTTGCAGTTCTCCTGCCACTCGTTGCTGGTCAAGTTCTTAACCCTCAAGGGATTGACGTTTCCATGGTGAATTCCCAAACGAAGTCGATTTACGAGCACGTGCAATCGCTACGCGAGGCTGGCGAGGTTGATCAGGCCATTGAGGAGTTGCGTGGCCACCTGAGCCAGGATGCTAACGACGGCCGAGCGTGGGAGATATTGGGCACGCTGTTTTTCGAGCGGCTTGATTTTGCCCAAGCGCAGGCGGCGATCGAGTGTGCGAGCGTATTGGCGCCTCTTTCGGCGCGGGGGCAACTTGTGCTGGCGCGGTGTTACGATGGCGCGAAGCACTCGACCGCGGCACAGGCGATCTATTTGCACGTGGCCACGTTGCAGGACGTGGATCTCGATCTTCTCGAATTGTTGGCGGCCGGGTTGGGCCGGCATGGTCAGTTCGAGTTGGCGCTGCATGTGTGTCGGCAAGCGGCTCGGCGGTTGCCGGACGATCCGATGCCGCTGTTGGGAATCGTGCATTACATGTACCGGCTGAAGCGGCCGATCGAGCATATTTTGCCGACGATGTCGCGCGCGGTGTCGCTTGATCCGGAGAACCGTGGGCTGCGGATTACGCTGGCATGGATGCTCAACGAAGCAGGGCGGCCGGGTGAAGCGGTGTCGGTATTAGAGCAGGTGGCGTGCGAGGAGATTACGTGCGCGAGTTGCCTGGAGCGATTACAGCATATTTATGAGCAGGCGGGCGACGAAGCGTCGGCCGCTAGTTGCCGCGCTTATCTCGAGGCGTTGGCGGAAGAGTGAATCTCGACGAACCCCATTTGAAGGGAAAATGATATGTCTCGATACACTGGCCCCAAGGCACGCATCAATCGGCGACTGGGCCTGATGATCTTCGAAAGCGCCGGCGCGGCTCGCGCTTTGGAGCGCCGGCCCAACCCGCCGGGGATGGCTCCGGTGCAGCGGAAGCTCTCGAAATACGGCGAAGCGCTGCGGGAGAAGCAGAAGATCAAGTACTACTACGGGCTTGGCGAGCGGCAACTGCGGCGGATTTTCGACATCGCGAAGCGGAAGCCCGGGAATACGGGCGAAAACATGCTGGTCTTGTGTGAGCGGCGGCTGGACAGCGCCGTTCGATTGGCCGGATTGACTAAGACTCGACCACAGGCGCGACAGGGCATCGCGCATGGTCATTTTCTGCTCAATGGAAGGCGAACGGATATTCCGTCGGCGCTGGTGCGCGTGGGAGACGTGATCGATGTGAGGCGGCGTCAGCCGATTGTGGATTTGTACCGTGGGTTGGCTGCGTCGTTTGCGACGGAGCGGGCCGACTGGCTGGCTTTCGACGAAACGAACCTGCGTGTCACGGTGCTGCGGCTGCCGGGGCGAGAGGATGTGACGCTGCCGGTGAATGTGTCGATTGTCGTGGAGCTTTTGTCACGTTGAGCGGACGCGCATGCGCGATGCCAGAGAATCGACAATCGCCCTTGTCGGCCACGCGTTCGTTTAGCCTGACTATTGGGCGCCGTCGAAATTATTAATTGGGAGACGCCCTACGCGGGTTCAGCCGGTCGCAGTCGCCGTGGAAAGCGCCGGCTGGACCTGCATTCTTGTTGCGTTTGCTCGGATTGGCAAGTAGAGGGGGCATGTGTGCTTAGTTGGAAGTACGACAAATTCGCACCCCCAGATGAGTGGTTTTGATTAAATTAACCGCGTGATTTGTTCTGTGGAACAGCGCGGGAAATTTCTTGACTTCTCGCAATCATCCCGATATTTTGCGGTCTACTCGGAGGCCGGGCGGGCACTTCCGATTTTCTCTCTATTCCTAATTGCCTGTTTTCGCATAGCCTGTGCATCCTGGACCTGTCCCGGCGGGAAAGGTTTTTGGGGAGTTTGTTTGTAATTGATGATCACCGCGTCGGCGGCGCTTTTTCAGGCGTCGCGGCGCATTAACGCAAACCGCAGGGACTTCGCGGCTGTGCGCCGCTATGTCTCTCCCTATTTATCCAAAGTGGAGCAACTCATGGCGCATGATCGATCGGGCTGGCGCTCGACTGGACGACGCATTGGCAAGACACTTGGTCGCAAGCCATCGGCGCGGCGACGAAACAACCTCGTGCGGCGAGTCGAGTTGGGAGTCGAGCAACTTGAGCCCCGTTGGGTTCTTACGGCCGGCGCGCTCGATACGACATTCGATCCTGTTGATTTCGATGGCGTGCTGATTGGCAATCTTGGCGTTGCGACGGCGAATGTGCGGTTTACGACCGTCACGACGCAGGCAGACGGGAAGATTCTAGCCGCCGGTTCGTTCGACGCGCTGTCGAACAATCAACAGGACTTCGTGGTCGCGCGGTTCAACGTCGATGGCTCGCTCGATACGACGTTTGGAGTCGACGGCTCGGATGCCGATTCACTTCCCGACGGCTACATTACGTTCGACTTCAGCCTGCCTGCCGGCCAGAGCATTGCGCAGGACATAACGCTCGACTCGTTGGGGCGGATCATCGTCGTTGGTAATGGCCCGAGCGCTGCCAACTTCAATAGTTGGGCGATTGCTCGGCTTACCACGAGCGGCCAGCTTGATGCGACGTTCAACGGCACGGGCAAAGTCGTCACAGCGTGGAGCGGCTCCTCCGCCAACGTCGGCGCAGAGGCTCATGGCGTCGCGATTGATTCGAGCGATCGGATTATCGTCGTCGGCGACGTGCGGAACAGCAGCTCGTCGACCGAATTCGATTGGGGGATCGTGCGGTACAATACGAATGGTTCGATCGACACGTCCTTCGGCAGCAGCGGCACCGGCAGAGTGACGGTGAACTTTTTCAACTCGCGCGATGTGGCGAACGACGTGAAGATCCAAGCGGACGGCAAGATCGTCGTCGCAGGGTACGCGCGCAACGGCACGCAATCCGACAATTTTGCGATTGCCCGCTTCGACACCAATGGTTTGCTCGACGCTTCGTTCGGCACCGGCGGGCTCGTGGATACGAACATCGATCCGACCGCGTTCGTTTCCCAGGATCAGGCCAGCTCGCTGCAAATCGAGGCGGACGGCCGGATCGTGTTGACTGGCTTTTCGAATGTGCGTCCCGGCTCGGTTTCCACATTCACGACCACCGAGTTTACCGTCGCGCGGTATACGGCGGCGGGTGCGCTGGATACGACGTTCAATCCGACACCGTCGGCCAGCTTCCCTTCGGTTCCCGGCACGCGGCGGATTGATTTTGGTGGAAACAAAGATTCGGCGGAGGGCGTCGGCATCCAGGTGGATGGGCAGTATGTGATTGCCGGCTCCGTTTCAAATCCCGCAGTAAACGACGACAACGACAAATTCGGCTTGGTCCGATTGGTTAACAATAGCTTGCTCGTTCCCGACGGAACGCCGGATTCGACGTTTGGGTCGGGCGGGCAGGTGACAACGCGGATCACGGATTACGTGGCCGGAACGATCAGCCTGGCCATTCTTACCGACATGACCCTCCAGCCAGACGGGAAAATCGTCACCACGGGCTATCTACGAGGCTCGGATAATCGCGAGAGGTTTGTGATCGCTCGCTACGAATCAGGCCTCGCGACGCAAACGATTGCGGGCGATGCCAACGTCGACGAGGGAGCAACGTACACGCTGAACCTGTCGTCGGGCGATCCGACGACGTCGCAATGGACGATCAATTGGGGCGATAGCACGGAGGTCGTTTCGGGCAACCCGACAAGCGTGACGCATGTGTATGCCGATGGCAACGCGAACTACATCGTTACCGCCACGGTCACGACTGCCACGGGCACTTCGCCGATTACGAACTCGGTCGCGGTCGCGGTCAACAATGTCGCGCCAACGCTCGCGATCAGTGGGGCGACCGATGTAAACGAGGGTTCGGTCTATACGCTCAACCTGTCATCCTCCGATCCGGGCACCGATACGATCAGCCAGTGGACGATTAACTGGGGCGATTCGATCGAAGTAGTCGCTGGCAACCCAGCCAGCATTACGCATACGTATGCCGATGGTGATACTAGCTACACGATCAGCGCCACGGCCACGGACGAAGACGGCAATTACGCGGCAGGCAATACGGTCGGCGTTACCGTTTACAATGTGGCGCCGACACTCACCATCAGTGGCGCTGCAACAGTGAATGAAGGTAGCGTTTACGTGCTGAACCTGTCATCAACCGATCCGGGAGTGGATACGATCAGCTCTTGGACAATCAACTGGGGAGATGGCATCCAGGTCGTTGCCGGCAATCCATCCAGTGTGACGCACACCTACGCCGACGGGAGTGCCAGTTACACAATCAGCGCCACGGCGACCGATGAGGATGGTACGTACGCGGCGGGCAACACCGTAAATATTACGGTCAATAACGTCGCTCCCACGCTTGCGATCAGTGGTGCTGCCAGCGTGAACGAAGGCTCGACGTACACATTGAATCTGTCTTCGAGTGATCCCGGCGCCGATACGATCACACAATGGACGATCAACTGGGGCAATGGCACGCAGATCGTGAGCGGTAATCCATCGAGCGTCACGCACGTCTATCCCAATGGCCCGGCTAGTTACACGATCACTGCCACGGCGACGGATGAAGATGGAACCTTTGCCGCTGCTAATACGGTGACAGTTGCGGTGAACAATGTGGCGCCGACAATCCACTTCTTAACCATTACGCCGGCCGTGGATGCGAATCAACCGGCGACACTTACCGGCACGTATAGCGATCCCGGCACGTCCGATACTCACCAAGTCGATATCGACTGGAACGGCGACGGCACTTTCGACCAGACAGTGACCGTTTCCGGCGGCTCATTTAGCGTCGATCATGCGTATGCTACCGCCGGTACGCTCAACGTCAAGGCTCGCGTGCGAGACAACAACGGGGGTACTTCGGCTGTTGCAACGGCTCAGGTAACCGTGCTTGGCGTGGGGGCTACCTTGGTCGGCGGAACCTTGCACCTTGTCGGCACCGACCAGAGTGATATCGTCACCATCGACAAGAGTGGGAACCAGCTCAAGGTGGTCGCTTCGTTCGCCAACAATTTCATCCCCATTAGCTTCAATCTCGCGAGTGTTACGCAGATTTACGTCCGGGTGTACGGCGGCAGCGACATCGTGGCGGTGAAAAACACCGTGACGATCCCGGCGATTATCGACGGGGGCGCGGGCAACGACGTGCTCACAGCCGGCGGCGGCAACACTTATTTGCTCGGTGGTGCGGGCAACGACGTGCTCGTTGGCGGACCCGGCAACAACGTCCTCGTGGGCGGCGCGGGGAGCGACGTGATTACGGGTGGAAGCGGTCGTGACTTGATCATCGGCGGCGACGGCACCGATGTTCTTTCCGGCGGCACCGGCGATGATATTCTGATCGGCGGTTGGACCATTCACGACACGAACGTGGCGGCTCTCAATGCGGTCATGAATATCTGGACATCCTCGGCGAGTTTTAATTCTCGCGTAGCGACGCTCACCGCCCTGGGAGGACTTTTGGAAGCGAATGTCGCGGTGTTCGACGACGATGATCACGATGTTCTAAGCGGCGACTCCGGGCGCGACCTAGTCTTCGCGAACACAAACCTGTGGAGCGGTGACTTTGATGTCGTCGCGTTGCAACTGATCGATGACCTGCTGGTCTCACTCGCCTGACGCCGGACGCCGGCCTTTTTTGCTTGCCATTTCACTATTTAGCCCCCGGTCAGTGACCGGGGGCTAAATGGGGCTGGGTGCCGGCTGCAACCAGATGGAGAAACCGGGAGAAATACGAAAGGCCAAAACTTTCGGGTCTTTTCGTGTTTTTTGTGGTTCTATAGTCATGGGGAGAGAGATGGGAATTCGAACGCAACCGGCATTGTGAGAGGGCATGCCGCTGGACCCCGGTAGGCGGTTAGAATGGGATGAACCGCTCCCCGCTTGGAAATTCCCATGGACGACCCCGAACTCCATATCAGTCGAATCGCGACCGCTTGGTCGATGGTTCGCGATGCTCACCGCGACCATACCGCGGTCCAAGTCGCCCAGCAGCAACTGCTTGATCGCTACGGCGGCGCCGTTCGGCGGTACGCGCTATCGGCGCTTCGCAACGAAGATGCGGCGGAAGAAGTGTTTCAAGAGTTCGCGTTGAAGTTCGTCCGTGGCGACTTCAGCAATGCCGATCCAGCGCGAGGTCGCTTCCGAGCATTTGTGAAGACGGTCGTTTACCGGTTGATCGTCGACTACCAACGGCGCACCAAGAAGCGCGGCCTCGAAGGGCCGATGCACTCGAACATCGCAGAGCCCGAAGCGGGCGACGCGGCGCCCGCAGGCGACGACAAGCTGTTTCAAACCAGTTGGCGCGACGAGTTGTTGGCCCGTTGCTGGCAACGGTTGGCCGACGACGAACAGAAGTCGGGCAAGCCTTACCACACGGCACTCCGCTTTCGGGTCGATCATCCCGACCTGCGCTCACCGGAGCTGGCCGCCGGGCTCAGCCGGCAGTTGGGCAAAGAGATCAACGCTGGCGCGGTTCGCGTGTTGTTGCACCGTTCCCGCGAGCTATTTGGCGAAATACTGCTCGACGAAGTTACCAACTCGCTCGCCAGCGACTCGCTCGACGACGCCGAACAGGAGTTGATCGACTTGGAATTGCACGAATATTGCCGGCCGGCGCTAGAGAAGCGCCGTGCGAGTGGCGCTGACAAAGAGTGATCCCGCCGTGGCGAAATATTCTTCAGACGAACCGGCCCCTCCAACCGTTCCCGGACCGAATGATCCGAAGGGGCGGGCCACGGAGACCGAGCTGCAAGAGTCCGAGACGGCGAGGCACATGTCGGATGTCGTGTTGGCCGACTCGGCGAAGCCGAAGGAGATGACGGATGTTTTGCCGGTTGACTCTGCAACGATCCGCGCGCCGAGCTTCCGCTTCCCTGCTTCACCCGTCAACTTGCCATCGCATGCCGCACCGACGATCGAACAGCGCCGCGAGGAGAAGCAGCCGTCCCGTGATGGAGCGCCGGAGGAATTACTGCCTGGCGCGAAAGTCGACGACTTCGAGATTGTCCGCCTGCTCGGGCAAGGCGCGTTTGGCCACGTGTACCTGGCGCGGCAAATCTCGCTCGATCGGCAGGTCGCGCTGAAAATCTCGGCCAACCGCGGCAGCGAAGGTCGCACGATGGCTCGGCTGGAGCACCAGCATATTGTGCAGGTGTTTTCCGAAAAGGTGGAAATATCGCTGAACCAGCGGTTGCTCTGCATGCAGCTTGTTCCCGGCATGGGGCTCGACAAGCTGATCGGCCTCTTGCACTCGAAAGACGCGCGCACCGCGCGGAAATCGCCCGATTGGACCGGCGAGGAGTTGATCGGCTATATCGATCGTTCCGGCTCACTTCCCGCGGCGCTCGATCCGGCGGCGCTGCATGATCGCGAGGCGCTGGGCGACATGGATTCGGTCGAGGCGACGGCCTGGTTCGGCGCGCGGCTGGCCGAGGCGCTCGACTTTGCCCATCGCCACGGCGTGATGCATCGCGACATCAAGCCGGCCAACATTCTCGTGAATCCATACGGCCGGCCGATGCTGGCCGATTTCAACATCTCGTCACAGCCCGTGGGCAGCGAGGCGAGTGGCGAGGAAATGTTCGGCGGCACGTTTGCTTACATGGCCCCGGAGCACCTTGACGCGTTCAACCCGGGCGACACCACCGGCCACGACGCCGTGACGGCCCGATCCGACTTGTATTCGCTCGGCCTGGTGCTGCAACAGCTATTGGAAGGCCGAATTGCTTTTCCGTTCTTCTCTAAAAAAGGGAGCATGGTCGAGACGCTTAAGAGCATGGCGGCCGATCGGCGGCAAATGGCGCCGGTGTGTAACCGGGGATTGCCTCGTCCGCGGATGACGCTCGAACGCGCGATCAGTCGCTGCTTGGAAGCCGATCCCCAGGATCGTTATGCAAGCGGCGCCGAGCTGGCCGAGCAACTTGATGGCTGCCGCCGACTGCGCGAATCGCAGCGACAATTGCCGCCCGTGCCGAAAGTCTTTGGGCCGATTCTGCGACATCCATTTTTCTGGTTGGTTGTGCTCGTGATATTGCCACAGCTAACCGCCAGCGCGGTCAACATCGCCTACAATCTTTCGCAGATCGTGGGCCAGATGGACGAGATCCAGCAAAAAACATTCTACCGGGTGTTGAACGTTTACAATGCTATCGTTTACCCCGCGGCGATTGTTGCATTCATTCTCGCGGTAGTGCCCATCGTGCGAACGTGGAAAGCGCTGTCCAATGCCGAGCGGCTGGACGAAGGGGAGGTGCAAGCCGCGCGGCAGCGGGCACTGGGGATGCCGTGGTTCATCGCGGCCCTCACGGCGATTGGCTGGTTTCCCGGCGGTTTTCTTTTTCCATTCGTAATCTGGAAGACGACCGGGTTGGAAATGTCGCTGGCCTATCATTTCGTGGCATCGTTCGTGCTCTCCGGCATGATCGCGCTCGCGTATTCGCTTTGCGGCGTGGAGTTCGTCGTTTTACGCGCCCTATATCTTGGCCTGTGGCGCGATGCGCGGCATTTCACGGCCGTCGCGCGCAACGAATTGTCGCCGGTTCAATTTCATCTGACTTTGATCGAATGGCTGGCGTACTTCATTCCGCTAATCGCGGCGATGAGTGTGCTTTTGCTGGGCGCGGAGTCGAACTTTACGTTTCGTCTGCTGGTGGCAGCGCTGATCGTGCTGGGAATGTTCGGCTCTCTGGTGGCTGGCGCCATCACGCGCCATCTGTCGCGCGTTATCGTCGCCCTAACGAAACTGAAAGGTTAAGACGTAGCTGAATTCGTAAGAATTCAGCTACGTTCGTTCAATCCCACGCCGCTGCTGTCCGCCTCAGCCAATCGGTTAGGTCTCCGAAGTATGTAGATGGATCGCGCTCGAACTCGAGCGTATGCCCTGCTCCGCCATATTCGACTAGCGTTTTGCGCCGTGCAGGTGATTGGCCGAAGAACCGCCGAGTGCGATCGTTGTCCACGATGCGATCCGCGCCAGCCAGCATCATAAGCAGCGGCAGGTGCAGAAACGTGGCCGAGGATCGCGCGAATCGCGTCAGTCGCTGATCTTGTTGTGCGAATCGCCAGGTAATGCGTCGCAGCGCGAGAGGGTCACGGTCGATGAATTCTTGCCAGTCGGGCGTGTCGGTAAACAGCTCGGAACGGTTTAGTGGAATGCGCAATCGACGATTTTGCAGACGTTGCGGCGCCCG
The DNA here is from genome assembly GCA_964549545.1 of uncultured Planctomycetaceae bacterium. Lineage (GTDB taxonomy): Bacteria > Planctomycetota > Planctomycetia > Pirellulales > Lacipirellulaceae > JABDGM01. The sequence goes on from CAZJWY010000085.1 coordinate 9,240, forward strand.
GGCAGCTAGGATGGCCCGCTTAAAGGGGCGCGGCATGAACGGTGAGTAAAGCCCTGGGCAAATGAGGACCAGTGCATCGACCAGCGCTGCGTATCGCCTCGCGATGGCCGCGGCTAGCTTGCCGCCCCAACTGATCCCGCAGAGGATCGTAGGGACACGCGACGGCTGCGAGCGTGTGGCGGTTGGTTCAACCATGTGGTTCAGGTACGATGCCACATCGCTGAGCCATGTGCGCCAGTCGTCGACATCGCCAATCTCGAGTGGGTTGAGCCCCGACCCACGCCGGTCGAGAAAGTGAACGTCGAATCCTTTTTTCATTAAGTGCTTCGCAACTTGGTCATACCAGCCGCCATGGCTGGTAATACCATGAAGAAAGACGACCCGGGCCTGCGGCAACTCGTCGGCCCGCCAGACACGCGAAACCAGCCGACGACCGTCGCGCGCGGAGTAGAACTCGATTTGGGGGCGATTGGCAAACGAAGTGATGGGAATCGAAACGGAAGACGGAGCAGGGGAATGCACGGCGAGTTTCTCCGCGAATGCGTTATGCGAGAAAGTATTCTTGTTTATCGATGGTTAATCGTTCCAGAACAGTTTCGTTGATTGTTACGCCGAGTCCGGGGGCTGTAAGCCGCGGCGCCCGGCCGGCGTAGCCGAACGTAATGTCTTCATGCGTCAGCAACTCACGGAGCAGATGACGGTCGTAAGAGCCTTCGAGGTAGCGAATGTTTTTCACGCGGCAGGCCCAATGGCGACCTGCCGCCGAGAGGATGCCCGACTCGCCGGGATGGCAGCCGAGTTGATAGCCCAGGCCGGCGCTACTGGCCATCGTGGCCAATCGCAAGCTATTGAGAAAGCCGCCGCATTTCGACAAACGGATGTTGAACAAGTCGCACAATTGCCCGTCGATTGCCGCTTGAGCATCGTGCATGCTTGTAAGGGACTCGTCCAACATAATCGGCGTCGGCACCTGCCGGCGCACCTCGGCCAGTTGCGACGCTTCAGTGTGTGGAACGGGTTGCTCCAAGCAACTGACATTGTACTTCAGTAAGGGCTCTACTTTCGCGGTAACCGACTGGGCAGGCCATGCTTCGTTGGCATCCAATCGCAAATCCATGCGTGAGCCGATCCATCGTCGGATGGTCTGCAATCGGGCGGCATCGTCGTCGCCTTCGGCTCCAACTTTCACTTTGCATTGATGAAAGCCATAGATTCGCCGCACAAGCGACTTGCGTGGCAATCGGCGGCTTCCCGAGTCGATCGCGGCGCTGTATTGCACTGAATCTCGCTTGGCCAAAATGGAACTTGCCGAGGGAAAGTGCTCGACAACATTGCCAACTGGCTCGTCGAGCAGCCGGCCGAATGCATCGAGCAAACTAAGCTCGACTGCGCAGCGCAGCGCGTTGCCATGGCAACCTCGGGGATCGTCTTGTTCAATTGCGGGTTGAAAACGTTCACACAGTTGGATTACATCCGACCACGATCCAGCGTCTGGCGAGAGCTGCTCGGTGAGAGGTGTTCGGGCCAGTTGGGCCAGGCACCCTTCGGGCGTTTCACCGGTAACGTAGCTCCGCAGCACGCCTTCGCCCCAGCCCGTGGTGCCGTTGGCTAGCTCGCAGCGAATGAAAATATTGTCGCTGTCGTTGCGCACGGCCGAGGCATGCTTGAACGGCCGCTTCAGCGGCACTCGAACCACATGCGCCGTGAGCTTGCGAATGCGCATGGCGGGCTCAATCGTTGGCTGCCATGGGCTGTTGCGGCAACGGCGCTTTGTGAGCCGTGCTTTTGCCCGTGATGGAATCGAGCGCGGCGATGATGCCTTCCTGAAAGTCGACCTGCGGCTGATAGCCCAGTACGCGCCGCGCTTTGTCGATCGAGTAATCGAGATTCTGCGTGAGAAACTTGATTTGCCCCTGAGTCAAGATCGGAGGAGTCTTCCGGCCGCGAAACCGAGCAATGGCTTCGATCGGACGGACCAGTGCTTTGACGAACCGTTCTGAAATATGGCGTGGATAGGGTTTTCCTAGATAATCGGCGATCGTGTGGATGAACTCTTCGCGCGTGACCAGCCGGGCATCGCGAATGTTGAAGGCCTCGCCGTCGATATTGGGCGTCTCGATCGCCAGGAGAATCGCATCGCACAGGTTTTCGATGGCGGTGTTGTTCAGCAGCTTGTCGCCGCTGCCGATCAGTCTCATCTTACCGGCCTGGATCTTTTGCACGACGCGGGTCAATGCGTGCCGCTCGCCGGGGCCGTAAACGAATCCGGGGCGAAGGATCACGGCCGACAAGCCATAATCCTTGACGTGTCGCTGAACGACGACCTCGGACTCGGCCTTGGTTTTCATGTAGCCGTCTGTATTCGTGAGATCGGGGCCAGCCGATTCATCGGTGCCATAGTGATGCCGCACGGGATAGACGCTCTGGGAGCTGATTTGAATCCATCGCCGCAGTCGACCCGTTTGCCCGGCCGCGGTGAGCAAGTGCTCGAGCGCCACGACATTTACGGCGCGGTACTTTTCCACTGGTCCCCAATCACCGACATGGGCGGCGGCATGCACGACGATGTCTGCTTCGGCCACGGCCGCCGGCAATGTTTCCGAATCGGTCAGATCGCCTTCGACGAATCGTATTGGCAGCCCCGCGAGCGCGCTCCGATCCGAGTTGCGACGAACCATCGCCAATACGTTGTAACCGGCGGTGACGGCCCGGGGGGCAAAGTTTTGTCCCACGAGTCCTGTTGCGCCAGTGATCAGTAGATTGAGGGACGACATAAGCAGCTTTCCGATCGGCAGCGAAATTTGAGACCTCAGGCCGCAGCCGGCACGTGCGTCGGCGAGTCACCCGGCGCGTCGTTGGAGAGCGGAATCGCAGCCGGGGAAGCAGTGGCGACCGGCGTGAGGGTAGTTATTTGGTCGACAAACGACAGGTCCTCGACCAGGAACGCATGCTTGTACTCCTCGAAGTTGCCGCGAGCGACAGTTTTCTGTTGCCGCATATTGTACCATGTGCCGGAGGCTACCTCACGCACTGCCAAAGGCCGGATACGACCACTCGCGCATTTGGACGCGTACTCTTCGTTGAGCTGTTCGAGGTTCATCTGCACGCGAGCCGCCAAGTCGGCCTCGATGCCGCGCCGATACTTGGGCTCTACTAGGAGCACGTAGCGCGGCTGCTCCTCCATGACCGGCGCGACCGCGAAGCAATCAATTGGCAGATTCAGCTCGGCGAAGCTTTTCTCGACCGCTCTTACGACCTGGTGCTCGCTCAGCTTCTCGCCCGTCAGGTTGGAGAAATATTTTCCTTTGTTCAAAAATTCCAGCATCGGCGCTTCGCCGCGAAAGCCGACGCAGCGCACCACGTCGTGAATATCGTAGCGATACAAGCCGCCCGAGGTCGTGAGTAAGATGTAATAGTCGCGACCTGCCTCTAGCTCGTGCGCTTCGAGCACGGTCGGTGACGCCGTGCCATGTTCCTCGATGGGGATAAACTCGAAGTAATGATGATAGAAATCGAGTAGGCCGGCCGAGGTGCCGTTGGCTAGCGGAATAGTCATGCGCCCTTCGCTGGCCGACAGGCCGTGGTCGCGAACCACGGCATCGCCATACAGTTCGGGCAGTTGCGGCAGGAACACGCCGACCGAGCCGCCGGTCCAAACGGCGAGTACTGAGAGGGTTGGCCAGGCATGTTTCGGCAGTAGCGAGCCATGGGTTTCGATCAGCCGCTCTAACTCGCGGGCACGCCGCGGACGACGCCTGCGGATGGCGCGAGCCAATAACCGCCGAACGTGTGCCGGCACTTCGCACGAAAGCGTTCCATCGTGGATGTCGCGCACGAGCGATTCGCACTGCTGATTGGCCCGGCGGGCGAACTCGACGAGCGAGCTCGGATTGGCCGTCATGATGCTGCCGATCTTGCGATTGGCAAGCGCGAACCGCAGGGTGGTGTAGTGCTTGGCCGCGGCATCGTGGATGCGAGTCGTCGCGGGCGGCGGCAAAAACATGAATTGGGCAATTCGTGGGCGCGTGCTCGCCGCGAGGCCGCTGATCTGCCCGCAGGGAACGCCGCTCGGCGCCCGAAATTGTTGCCAGTCGCTGCTCAACTGCAGCGACCGCTTGAGCAAGAGACGCGGGTAATCGGCGTACAGGCCACCGGCCCAAATGTGCCAGCCGGCTTTGTACTCGTGAAACAGCTCCGCTGTGATCGGTACGCGCTTGGGTTCGCCTGTGGTGCCCGACGTCATGGCGAACATCAGCACTTTGGTCCCCGCGGCAAACAGCGCGTTCACATCGCCTTCCAGCACACGGTTGATATACGGCCGATGATCCTCGTACGTGCGCACTGGCACTTGCGCGCGGAAATCGGCCGCGGATCGAATGCTTGCGAACCCATGCTCTCGGCCAAACGCCGAATCTCGATTGCGTAGAACTTTCGACAACAACGTCGTGTGTTGCAACTCGCGAGCACGGCGCGAGTCGGCCACGAACCGTTGCATCTGGCCTCGGATCCAACCCAAATAGATGTACCGAATAATCACGGGGGCACCGGAAACAAGGCGTGTGCGATTACCAAGAAGTGCCCAGCGTGGGCCCGTTTTGAATGAACATCGGAGCCCGGCGGCCTGCCCGGTGAATCAAATCGCACGGCTTCGCGCTAGTCACTCTGAAACGAAGCGCGTGACGCGAAAAAGCCTGATCGCCGTGCGACACTTTCGCGGGTTCGGTCAACCAAATGCCAGCACTGCCAGCAGGCCGCGAGCGGCGGCCCATGAAAAACTACTTTCACAGTAGCTCGCTACCGCGCCGAGGGTTGCGGCTCGCGGGCCTCGGCTGGCTCGCCAGCCAGCAGCTTATTCAAGTGCTCGGCGATCACTGCGGCTCCGTCGCCTAGCATCATCGTGAAGTGGTCACCTGGGACCTCGTGTACGTCCACGACGTTGCCATGGCGGCCCGACCAGCTACGATCGTTGTCGCTCGTCGGCGCGATGCCCGCGAGGCCCACGAGCGCGGCTTTGCTTTGGGGTACGAACATCCGAATCGGCGTCTTCAAATGATTCGGTTCGTATCCTTGCAGCACGCGAACGTTCGCTTCGCCGGCTCGCACCAATCGGCGAATGTACTCCTCGGGCGTTTCGGCCGGCACGATGCCGGTACGGCGGGCTTCGGAAAGCACGCATTGGAACTGTTGTTCCGGGGCCAGCTTAGCCAATTCATCCAGGTCGAGGTGAACCTCGGTTCCGGAGAAACGGCTGGCGAAACTCACCAGCTCACGCAAGAAGTTGGCGTCATCATCGACATTCACCCCCCGAAATGTCGATGGTAGTGGTGCATCGAACATCGCGAATAGCGATACCTCGCCGCCTTCACGTTCCAGTTCTTCGGCCAGCGCGAAGGCCAACGAGCCACCCGCCGACCAGCCGGCAATTTGATACGGCCCCTTTGGTTGCAATTCGCGCACGGCCGCGACATAGTCGCGGATCATTTCGTCCATCGTCTGGTGGGGCGGCAAATCCTGATCGATGCCGCGTGGCCGGAACGCATAGACGGGCTGCTCCTCGCCCAACAGTTGCACCAGGTCGGCGTAGCAGCGAATGTCGCCACCGAGCGCCGGCAAGAGCAACAGCGGCGGCCGATTGCCAGACGACTGCAGCGCCATCAGCGGCGTCCACTCCTCTTTGCTCGTCGATGGGCTGGTGTTCGCCTGGCTGCCGCCCGCGACCAACTCGGCCGTAACCTCCGCCAGCGAAGCGATGCTCGGTCCTTCCATCAACTTGGCCATCGGCAGCGTGAAATCGAGCCTGCTTTCCAGATTGTTCTTGAGCTCGAGCGCCAATAACGAATCGAGGCCGAATGTGCTGAGCGGCTGATCGGTTTCCAAGCCGGCTGGATCGACACCGATAATTCGAGCCAGCTCTTGGCGAATAAATTCTTGAACAAGCGAAATGCGAGTCGCTTCGTTGGCCTCGATCAACTGCTGCCGGAACGCATGATCGACGCGGCCGGCGGTTGATTCACCACCTGATTCTTTTACCTCTTCAGCGATAGTGTTAAACAGCGTTGGCCGGCGTGAGCCGAGCATCCGGAACATGTCGCTCCAGCCGGCGTCCATCACCGCGACCTGGGCCGCGCCAGACTTGATCAAGCGACCGAGTAGTTCCAAGCCCTGCTCCGGCTCGATGAGCCCCATGCCGCGTGATTTCACCGAGGCATCGCGACCCGCCTCGGCCGCCATGCCCGAGCCGGCCCACGGGCCCCAGTTGATCGCCGTCGCGGGCAGGCCTTGCGACCGGCGAACGTGCGCTAGCGCATCCAAATAGGCATTGCCGGCCGCGTAATTCGCTTGGCCGGGCGAGCCCAGCACGCTGGCAACCGATGAGAACATTACGAAGAAGTCGAGCGGCGCATTACGGGTAGCCGCATCCAGATTGCGCGTGCCTTGTACCTTGGGTGCCATCGCGCGATCGAGTTGATCGAGCGTCATGTCGGTAAGAATGCCATCGGCCAGCACACCGGCGGCATGGATCACTCCTCGTAGTGGCGGCGCGTCTTTTGGCAGTTGCGCGAGCGCGCCCGCCAGCGAGTCGGCGTCCGTCACATCGCCTCGAATCACCACTACCTTGCTACCCCGCTCGCGAATCGCGTTGAGCGTCGTTTCCACTTCAGCCGAAGCAGCCCGCCGCGACATCAGAGCGATCATGCCGGCCCCCTGCTCCGCTAGCCACTCCGCCACTTGCAATCCTAGCGCGCCTGTACCGCCCGTGATCAGGTAAGCTCCATCAGCACGAACTGGTGACGTGACACTCGCAGACTTCTCTGGCTCTTGACTCTTGACTCTTGACTCTCGACTCTCAATCGACACTACCACCTTGCCGATGTTCTTCCGCTGCGACATATAGCGGAACGCATCGACCGTATGCTCGGCGTCGAATTGTGTGAATTCCAGTGGTCGGTACTGGCCTGTCTCGAAGAACCGCATCACTTCGGCGAATAGCCCGAGAATGTAATCGGGCCGTTGGCGGAGCATTCGATCCAAGTCGATCGCAAAGTAGGACAAGTTATCCTGGAACGGCAACAGGCCGATCATCCGGTTCTGATAAATATCGGTCTTCCCGATTTCGAGGAACCGGCCATACGCCCGCAGGATCGACAGGCTCTTCGTGATCGTTTCGCCCGGGAGCGAGTTAAGTACGACGTCGACGCCTTCGCGATTGGTATCGGCTAGAATCTCTTCGGCGAACGCCGTCGACCGGCTGCTATAGACGTGCTTCACGCCCAGGCCGCGCAGGAAGTCCCGTTTCACTTCGCTACCCGCCGTCGCGAATATTTCGACCCCCAGTTGCTGCGCGATTTGAATCGCTGCAAGGCCCACGCCACCTGCCCCCGCGTGGATCAAGAGGCGCTCGCCTGGTTGCATTTGGGCCAGCCGCACCAGGCCATAGTAGGCCGTGAGGAACGTGATCGGAATCGTGCAGGCTTCGTCGTGGCTGATCGACTTGGGCTTGTGAACCATCGCGTAATCGGCCGTGCGCGTGTGCGAGGCAAACGCGTAGGGGGCAACGCCGAACACTTCGTCTCCCACTTTGAATCGCGTGACCCCTTCGCCCACTGCCGTCACCACGCCCGAGGCCTCGATGCCGAGCGGCACGATGCTGTCCTTGATGCCAGGGTACAAGCCAAGCGCCTTGAGCACGTCGCTGAAGTTCAAGCCGGTGGCATGAACTTCCATCTCGATTTGTCCCGGTGCGGGTGCCGCTCGTTCGACCGATACGAACTTCAGCGCGTCGAGCGAGCCCGCCTGCGTGATCCGCAATTGGAACGCGCCGCGCGGTATCGAAAGTGTCGTTGCTGCCGTGGACCCCGATTCAGACGCGAGCGACGGCCGGCGCTCCAGCCGCGCGACGAAGCGCTTGCCGCCGCGATAGGCGACTTCGCCTTCGTGCGTCGTTGCGCTCAGTTCCTGGGAAACGATTGTGGCCGCATCGCGGGTATTTTGCGAAACGGCCGTTGGATCGAGATCGATCAACCGTGGCCGCAAATCGGGCAATTCCAATGTCGCTACACGCCCCAAGCCAACTAGCGGCGCCTGCTCTACATTGATCGGCGACGAAATTCCGCCAACCTCGGCCGCGACCGCTTGCGCGCCAGCCGTCACAAACCAGAGCTTCGATGTGCCGACCGTCGCCGATCGCGACAACGCCCGCACAAGCTGCACCGCGCCGCCGCAGCCGAGCGCCTTCGTGTCTGGCGATGGCTTGGCGTCGATATCGAGCGACCACAAATGCACGATCCCCGCGCAGCCACGTTTCGCCGAATCGAACGCTTCCTCGACTAGCCGTGTGTAGTGCGTTTCATCGAGTGGGTCGATCCGGAACCGCGCTTGCCGAGCCGGATGGCCGTTCTCGGGAGCACCGCCAGTCGACTCAAACGCCGTTCCATGCTCGACCAAGATGCATGGGTTCTCTGCCGTGCCTAGTCGGTCGGCCAGACTTCGTCCCACGCCGAGCGAGTCGGCAAAGATCAGCCAAGGTTTGCCCGCCGCTTCAGCACTGGCCGCCGTTTTTAGCAGCTCCTCTTGCCAGGTGATCTGGTAAAGCCAACGGCTAGTGTCGACTGCCGAATCGGCGCCGCCGCTTCGACCAAGCCGTTGCACCTGCGCGCCTTCGAAAACGACGATCACATTTCCGTCACCATCGGCCAGATAGATGTTGGCTTCAACACGCTCCGGGCTCGGCGTCGATTCGTTACTCACCCGTGCCGCGTATACATACATTGGCTGAGCGTAGTCTTCGATCTTCTTGAGCACGCGCACATTGCGAATGCCGACCGGCATGTAGGTGAAGGGGCTGAACGAACCGTCCTCTTCCAGCGGCACGGCTCCAGCGACAACCTGCAGCAGCGCATCGCCCAACGCCGGATGCAAGTGATATGCCGGCGCTTCGCGGCGCACTGACTCCGGTAATTGCACAGTTGCAATGGCATCGTCGACGCCGCGATGCAAATCGCTCAACACCTGAAAAGCCGGACCATATGCGAGCCCGCGCTCCGACATCGTCTCGTAGAACTGTTCGCGCGAGAGAATCGTGATGGCGTGGCCACGCGCCGCATCGAGATCAATGCGTTCTGTTTCCTCGTCCTGCTGGTTATTTGCCTCGTGAACAAGACTTCCGCGGGCGTGCATTGTCCAAGCGATAGTGCCCGCCGCGTCTTCCGGTCGGCTATAAGTCTCGAATGTCGCCTCGCCACCCGATTCTGGAGCGATCGAAACTTGCACACGCCGTCTCATGCCCTCGGGGAGGAACATCGCCTGCTGAATCGCGATATTGGCCAGCCCGTGCTGGCCGGCTCCAAAAGCTTCATCCGCCGCCGCGAGCCCTTGCTCGATATAGGCTGCCGCTGGCGTGACCGCCGAACCTTGTACTTGATGGTCGACTAGGTACGCGGGCGAATGAGTGCCGATGCGCCCCTCGAAGAGGCGGTTGGTCCACACCGTCGACAACGACACTCCGAGCAACGGATGCGTTTGCTTCGCGTCGTTCGTCGTGCCGGCCGCAAACGAACTACCGCCCCAGTTGCGTTTCAAAGCGGGGTCGAACGTGAACCAATGCCGCGACTTCTGGAACGGATAATTCGGCAACAACAGCCGATGCCGTTTCCAAGGTTGATCCCAACCGCGCCAATCGATATGTCCGCCGCGCACGTAATACTCAGCCACGCTGCCGGCAATCACCTGCCAATCGTCTTGCCCTTCGCGCAGCGATGGCAACCAGGCCGCCGCTAGCTCGGGCTCGCAGCGGCGACCCATTCCCAGCAGGCTGGCCGTCGGGCCCATCTCGATGATGATCGCCGGCCGCGATTCGGCGATCCGCGCCATCCCGGCCGCAAATTGCACCGCGTTGCGCAAATGATCACGCCAGTAACGGGCCGTCGGCGCCTCGGTCATCAACTGGCCGGTTAGGTTTGCCGCAATTGGCACGTGGGGTTTGTGGTATTCGATCTTGCCGGCGAAGGCCTCGAATTCGTCGAGCATCTCGTCCATCAGCGGTGAATGGAACGCGTGCGATACATTCAGCGGCTTCACCTGCACCCCATCGGCCGTAAATTTTGCCGACACCGCTTCGACCGCTGCCGCTTCGCCGGAAATGACGATGTTCTCCGGGCCATTAAGCACGGCAATCACGACCTCGCCGCTGGTCGCCTCGATCTCCTTGGCGACTCGCTCGCGCGTCCCAAACACAACCGCCATCTTGCCGGGCCGCTTTACGCTTTGCATGAGCTGAGCCCGCTTGGCGATGAGCCGCAATCCGTCGTCGAGCGACATGACGCCCGCGATGCACGCCGCCGCGTACTCGCCCACGCTGTGCCCTAGCACAATATCCGGAAACACTCCCCACGACGCCCACAGCTCCGCCAGCGCGTACTCAATCGCAAAGAGCGCCGGCTGCGTGTACTGCGTTTGATGAACCTTCGCACCGCCCCCCCGGGAGGTTGCTTCAGCGACCGGGTAAAGCACGTCAACGAGCGACTCGCCACCCCAGCACTCGCGCAGCACCTCGTCGCAATGATCGATCGTCCGGCGAAACACCGGCTGCGTTTCATACAGCCCGCGCCCCATCCCGGCGTACTGCGCCCCCTGCCCAGTAAACAAGAACGCCACGCCGGGTCGACCAATCGCCCGCGCGGTCCCTTGTTTAATCCCAGCAGCCGGTGCTCCTCCCTCGCCGCCAAACGCCGCGAGCCGCTTCTTCAACTCCTCTACATCTTTCCCGACGACAGCAGCCCGCTGATTAAAGTCGGACCAACCCGTGTTGGCCGACCAGCAAACGTCGGCCAGATTGGCGGCGGCATGCTCGTCGAGATACACGGCCAACTGCGCCGCCTGCTGCTTCAACGCCGTTTCGCTCTTCGCCGAGAGCTTGACGAGCTGCACCGGCCGCTCTGGTAACTGCGGACTGGGAATCTCAACTGGTGGATTGACCGACTCCACAATCAAATGGGTATTCGTGCCGCCGAAGCCGAACGAACTGATGCCCGCGATTCGCCGACCCTTGCCCCGTGGCCACGCAACGTGTTCTGTCGGAATCACGATCCGTGTGCCGTCGAGCTTGATGTGCGGATTGAGCGACTCGAAGTGCGTGAGTCGCAAGATCTCGTCGTGCTGCATCATGAGCACGACTTTGATCAGGCCGGCCACGCCCGAGACCGTTTCCATGTGCCCGACATTCGCCTTCACGCTCGACACATAGACAGGTGGCGTCGCGTTTTCGCCCGTAGCGAAAACCTGCCCTAATGCCAGCATCTCGATCGGATCGCCCAGCGGCGTGCCGGTGCCGTGGGCTTCGATGTAGTCGATGTCGTCCGGCGTCAGGCCGGCCTGTTTCTGCGCGACCCGAATGCACTCGACCTGCGATTGGCTGTTCGGCGCGCTGATGCCCGACGTGCGTCCGTCCTGGTTCACGCTCGTCGCACGGATCACAGCCAGGATATTGTCACCATCGCGTTCCGCATCGGACAACCGCTTGAGCAGAACCAAGCCACACCCTTCGCCGCGCACATAGCCGTTCGCCCGTGCGTCGAACGGCCGGCATACTCCCTCGGGCGACAACATTCGCGCCTTGGAAAACGCGATGGTCGTCTCGGGCGTCAAAATCATATTCACGCCGCCGGCGAGCGCCGCATCCGATTCGCCGCGGCGCAGGCTCTCAACAGCCAGATGGATCGCAAGCGACGAACTGCTACAGGCAGTGTCGACTGCCGCACTGGGGCCATGCAGGTCGAAGACGTAGGACAGCCGATTGGCTGCAATCGACAGCGCATTACCCGTGCCTAGGTGGGCATCGATCTGTTGATAGTAATCATCATAGGGCACGCCAACCTTCGAGTAGTCGGTGCCGCCGATGCCGATGAACACGCCTGTCTTGCTGCCGGCCAACTCCTCGGCCGGCCGGCCGGCGTTCTCTATCGCCTGCCAGGCCACCTCGAGCAAAATCCGTTGCTGAGGGTCCATCCGCACCGCTTCGCGCGGTGTGATCCCGAAGAACTGGGGGTCGAACTGATCCGGCCCGTCGACGAACGCGGCCCAGCGGACCGACATCTTTCCCGCTGTTTCGCCCGTGGCGTCGTAAAAAGCATCGGCATCCCAGCGGTCAGCCGGCACTTCGGACACGCCGCTGCGACACTCATAAATCAGCCGCCAGTAGGCTTCCAGGTCGGGAGCACCTGCGAACCGGCAGGCCATGCCGATAATCG
>CAZJWY010000086.1:0-21445 GCA_964549545.1 uncultured Planctomycetaceae bacterium
CGTGTGAGTAATGTTTACCGGCCCGTTGAGCAACATCGGCCAAGTTGCACCACGCGGTCGACTGGTGCCCAATCTCCACTTCCGCATTCAGCAACTTGCGGTCATGCGCTTTCACGGCATCGATAAAATTCCGTGGGTGGTCCTTGCCAGAGTCTCCCTTGAACGGGCGGATTTCCTTGCCGTTGAGATCGTACGCAGCCCCCTTCCCGCGTCCGCCGGCATAGTAGCCGCCTTCGCAGTGAATGATGTAACCAGTCCCCATGCCGTCGATCTTGAGGCCCTTCTTGTCGCGCGAACCATCGGGCAGATTGCTGAGCCCAAACAGAATCGGAGTCGAGCCCGTGTCGTAGCAGGCGAACACGACGTTCGGTGTTTCACCGGCGTCGTTCCAAACCAGCCGTCCACCGCCTGCGGCCAAACGCTTCGGAAATGGCACCTCGTCGCGCAGCACGACATTCACCGCATCATCCAACACATGCACGCCCCAATTGCCAAGCTCGCCGTTGCCGGTGTTCCAGTTCCAATGCCAGTCGTAGTGGAACTTATCACGGAACATGGGCTGGTCTTGCGCGGGACCAAGCCACAGGTCGTAGTTCACTGTTTTCGGAATGTCGAGCGGAGTTGAGCGCTTCCCGATCGGCTCCCGCGCACCGAACCGGCTTACCTGCGCGAACTTGATGTTGCCCAACTTTTTGTCTTCGTGAAGGTATTGCTTCAACTCGGCTTGCATCGGATCGGAGCGTTGCTGCGATCCCATCTGCACGATCCGATCCAGCTTGCGAGCCGCGCTCACAAGCTGCTGCCCTTCCCAGTGATTGTGCGAGAGGGGCTTCTCGACGTACACGTCCTTACCCGCCTCGCAGGCCCACAGCGCGGCCAGCACATGCCAATGATTGCACGTGGCGATGACAACGGCGTCGATGTCCTTGTCATCGTACAGCTTGCGCAAGTCGCCGTACTTCTTTGCCTTCTTATAGTTCTTAGCCGCTTGATCTAAACGCTCTTCGTCCACATCGCACAATGCCGCGATGCGCACATCGGGCAACTTCGCGAATTGCGGCAACAACTCCTTACTGCGCCCGCCGAGGCCGATGAAGCCGATGTTGATTTTTTCGTTGACGTTCTTAGCGAACGCCGGCCGGGCAAGCAAAGCAGAGCCGCCGATAACAGCCGAGTGGTGAAGGAAGCTGCGACGATGAATGCGAGTCATATTCCTTGTGCCCCTGCAAACGAAAATGGAATAAGCAAAAGTCCCTTCCCCCAAAAGGGTGGCCGGGAAAGTTCAGCATATCATGGCGAATGAACGGAAAAAAGCGAACCGATTTCTAGCGCCTGCTGGAGAACAGATTCCGAGGCGGCCTACATTATTAGGGCTGCTCCAGTACTTTTCTGACATGGGGTATTCCTGTGGGCCGTCACCTACGCTGTTGTAGATCTTTTCCGGTTCAATGAGTTCGCATGGTCGTCGGCCGGAACCAGAGGAATCTCACGCAGAGGCACAGGGGACGCGGAGAAGAAGAAAGAGCGCAAATCTTCGCTAATCCCATCTTTCATTAGCGAAGATTAGTGCAAATTAGTGGTCCAAAGTTGTTTTTCATTCCGCGTTCTCTGCGCCTCTGCGTGAGCTTTTTTGAAAAAACTGGACGCATACAACCAGATTGAGTAGCCACAAAAAGCACAAAAAGACACAAAAACATTTTGTGTCTTTTTGTGCTTTTTGTGGCTATTGAATCGAGGAGGGTTAACAGCGTTGGGTAGCCGTCATCCCACTGCGGGCAAGCGACGCGGTCGGTATTATAGGAGAGCAGATGGATTCATTGAGTCGTATTCGGTGCCCTTCAATTGAACTCTCCCAAAGAGGAGCTTTGGCCCATGTCATTTTCGCGCCCTCAGTGGCTTGCCTGGTTTACGGTTGTTGTAGTAGTTACCGTGATTCGCCTCGGGGTTGCGGCCGAACCACAACAACCGCTCACAAAAGCCGAGCTACGCGTCGGTACAAGTGCGATCGACATCAGCCCCACGCACTTTCCCGTGATCGTCAACGGCATGTTCGAAGAGCGGACAGCGGATCGGACGGTCGACCCGCTCTTTGCCCGCGCGTTTGTCTTCGACGATGGCGACACACGTATCGCGATCGTGGTCGTCGATAGCTGCATGTTGCCACGGGAGCTATTGGATGCTGCCAAATCCGAAGCCTCCAAGCGCACCGGCATTCCAATCGACCACATGCTGATTTCGGCCACACATACTCATTCGGCTCCAGCGTCGATGGGATGTCTTGGCAGTCGGCCCGATCCGGAATATCCCGCGTTTCTCATTCCGCGCCTTGCTCGCGTGATTGAATCAGCCGCCGATCGATTGCGGCCCGCCCAAATCGGCTTCGCGCGGCTCCACGCGCCCAATTACACGTATTGCCGTCGATATATTCGCCGTCCTGATCGAATCCTCCCCGATCCCTTCGGCGAACTCACCGTTCGCGCCAACATGCACCCCGGCTTTCTGAGCCCAGACGCCATCGGCCCTTCCGGTCCTGTCGACGACGAGCTTTCGTTGATCGCCATTCAAACGGCAACTGGCAAGCCGCTCGGCGTCCTGGCGAATTTTTCGATGCATTATGTTTCCTCGCCGATGGTTTCGTCCGATTATTTTGGACGATTCGCCGAACATCTCGCCAAGCAAATCGATGGCAGCGACGGATCGACCTCGTGCATCGTCTCGATGTCGCAAGGCACCAGCGGCGATCTGGCCAGCATGAACTACAGTTCCAAAACCAATACGCGCCAATACGATAGCTATGCGAAAGATCTCGCCCAAATGGCGTTTGATGCCTACAAACGAGTGAAATACGAGCCCAATGTATCCCTCGCAATGCGCGAGGCGAAGCTTACGCTCGATCGGCGAGTGCCCAACGCTGAGCGATTAGAATGGGCGAAAAAGATGGCGGAGAAAATCGGCGATCGATTGCCGAAGGGCCAGCCAGAGATTTACGCCCTCGAACAACTCAAGCTGCACGCCGAGCCACGGCGCGAGCTCAAGCTGCAAGCGGTGCGAATCGGCGATATCGCCATCGCCGCGATCCCCAACGAGGTGTACGCAATCACGGGGCTCAAGCTAAAACTGCAAAGCCCACTTGCCAACACGTTCAACATCGAGCTGGCCAACGGCGCGGAAGGTTACATTCCGCCGCCGGAGCAGCACAAAATGGGTGGCTACACCACCTGGCCCGCGCGCACCGCAGCGCTCGAGGTGGAAGCCGAAACGAAGATCGTCGCGACATTGCTCGACCTGCTGGAGCAAGTTGCCGAAAAGCCCCGCCGACCGATTGCCGACCCGGGCGGAGCGTACGCCGCGGCCGTCCTTGCCTCTAAGCCCCGCGGTTATTGGCGACTGGCGGAGATCGGTGGCACAACTGCCTTGGATGCAAGTGATAACCAATTGAACATGCACTACGGCGATGCGGTAGCACACTACTTGCCTGGACCGCCCGGCACCGGCATGACAGCCGATGACCAGCCGAGCCGCGCGGCCCACCTGGTCGGAGGAACCGTTGCAGCCAGCGTGCCCGATCTTGGCGACACGTACAGCATCGAGTTCTGGTTCTGGAACGGGCTGCCGAACGATGCTCGCCCTGTCACGGCTTACCTGTTCTCCAGGTTGCCGGCGAGCAGCGAGTCCAAGGTCAATGGCGACGAGCTCGCGATCGGCGGCACGGAGGCAAGCACAGGCAACCTCCTCTTCACCAACGGCACGGCACGCGACCGGACCCTCGCTGGCCAGACGATCATCGAACCCAAGACCTGGAATCACGTCGTACTGACTCGCGCCGGCGATATTGTGCAAGCGTTTCTCAATGGCCGCGCAGAACACGGTATCGAAGGTAAACTGCCCACCGACTTGACCACAACTGGTAAAGAATGGCACATCGGCGGCCGCGTCGACGGAGCATCCACGCTCGAAGGTAAACTCAGCGACGTGGCAATCTACAATCGCGCGCTCACCGCGGAAGAAGTGGCCAGGCACTACCAGGCGGCAGGTGCTCCACCTTCCAAGTAAGCGATCAGCCCGTTCCATTTCACAAGCCCACGACTATCCCCTGCTTTATGCCACATCGCCCACTCGCTCTTATTACCGGCGCGTCCTCCGGAATCGGCAAGGCATTGGCCGACAATTTTGCCGCGAACGGTTACGACGTCATCCTCTCCGCTCGTGGCGTTGCCAAGATGGAAGCTCACGCCACTGAATTACAGAAACGGTTCAACATTACCGCGCACGTGATTGCTGCTGATCTTGAGTCTTCTACTGGAGCAGCCGACCTGCACGCCGAGATCAAACGCCGCGGTCTAACCCTCACCGCGCTCGTCAACAACGCCGGCTACGGCACCTTCGGCGAATTTGAAGACGCTACGCTCGAATCGCAGCTTGGCATGATGCAGCTCAACATGACGTCGCTGGTCACACTCGCCAGGCTGTTTCTCCCCGACCTGTTGGCTACCAAGGGCAAAATGCTCAATCTCGCCTCCACGGCCGCGTTTCAACCTGGACCCTATATGGCCGTTTACTATGCCACGAAATCGTTTGTTCTGAGTTTTTCCGAAGCCGTAGCCGCCGAACTCGCGCAAGCGAAATCCGGCGTCACCATCACCGCCCTCTGCCCTGGCCCGACCCTTTCCGGCTTTCAAGACAAAGCCGATATGCACCATTCCGCGATGGTGAAAAACAAGCGGCTGCCAACCTCCGAAGAAGTTGCCCGCAAAGGCTTTCGCGCCTTCCAACGTGGCCGCCGCGTTTATATCCCCGGCTGGAAAAACTGGCTGCTCGCCCAACTCCCGCGCTTCGGTCCGCGCCGTCTGGTGACGCGCATCGTAATTTGGGTGACTGGCCCTGTATGAATTAGAAAGGACAAAGTCCTGGCCGCGATTAGTGGGCTGTTTCAAAACCGGGGCTAGCGCCCTGCGGCTAATCCAATCAGCCGGAACGCGCTAGCGTCCGGTTTTCGTGTAGGTTTTGCGACTGCTCCTAGCTTTCGTTTTCTTCGTCCAACTGCTTCAGCATTCGTCGCAGCGCGAAGTGCCGATAGCTTTCCAACGCAAGCTGTTTGATCTCGCTCCAATCTTGCTCTTTTTCAACGTCCAGGTCGATCCAGCCATTGTGTCCTGTATAGCGCGACACCTCGTAGCGACGATCGCATTTCGATTTTGCTTGTTGCGCCGTGCCCACCCAAAACGATAGTTTGAGTCGACCTGTGTAATAGTGCGCGGCGACGAACGTTTTCTTGCCAACTTTCCAAATTGGCGAGCCGAATCTTGTGCCTGGCTCCGTCTCTGGAAGTGCCGCGCAAACCGCGTCCAGTTTCTTTAAAATGGCCTGAGCTGCTTTGCCTTGGAACCGATCGATTTCTTCTGGCTTGAACTTCCACGTCGGTGGCTTCACGCCAAGATTTTTCTTGGTCGCTTTTATCAATTCTTGCGGAGCGACCATTTCGTATGCTTCGCGCACATGCTCGTAAACCACGTTCCAACCAAGCCCCTGGGCGAGTTCAATGCCCAGCCAACCACGTGGCCCAACATACGGCGGCACGAAGTAAACCTTGGGCGTCATTTTGACGAGCGCTTTTTGCGCCCCGGCCGGTGCAACCAGATTCAACGCGACCCGGCCGTCACCGTGATGATTGATCGTGTAGGTAGCAAAAATCTTCCCGCGCACCCGAAAAGTGGGGAAGCCATGTGAAAGAAACTCTTCTACCTCTGGTAGTTCGGCCATGATGTCGCGAACAACATCCGTGATCGTCCGGTGAGCTTTCGCCATGATGAATCCTCGACCATTCGTTACCGCTTCTCCAGGTTCGGCGCATCTGCGGGCAGCTTGATCGTCGGTGGGCTCTGTAAGTATCCCAGCGAAGCGAGAAACGCATCCGCCTGCCGAGTCGTTACTTCTGTCCATGGCGAACGATTGAAGAACCCGTGAGACATTTCCGGCGCGACATAGAAATCTGCTCGTACACCAAGCTTCTTTGCCTTGGCCGCGTATTCTTCGCCTTGCGCGAAATACTTGTCTTCTGCGCCGAAGAACAAAACCGCTGGCGGCGCCGATCGCTCTAAATGCAATGTCGGCGACAGTTGCTTCTTGGTCGCCTCGCTCTGGTCTTTTACGAGCGCGCGGGCGGGAAGCCCCGTCAGGTTTACCACTGGATTGAAGAGGACTAGTGCGACCGGTTTGCATGAAACGCTCTTGTCATCATCCGCCGCATCGAAGTCTTGGAGCAGCGCCGTGGCCGCTGCCAGATGCCCACCGGCCGAGCCGCCGCCGGCGATGATCTTTTCCGAATCGATTCCCAATTCGCGCGCATGCGATCGCACCCAACGCATCGCGCTCTTGGCGTCTTCGACCGATTTATCCGGCGTTGTGCCATGTTTGTCTTTAATTCGATAGTCGGCCGCCGCTGCTACTAATCCCCGGCTCGCGAAATACTCTGCCTGCGGCGCCATCTGCCGATAAGAACCGGTCTTCCACGCGCCGCCAAAGAACAGCACGATCGCCGGCCGTGTATCGCTCTTTTTCCAATCAGCCGGATAATAGAGATGTAGATACAGCTCTCCTTCGGGTGTCTTGCGATAAAGCCGCTCCTCCGAGCGAATCGATTGTTCGGTGAGTCGGACACGTCGCGATGCCGTCTCGTTCTCGGCGACAGCGCTATGCTGACCCACGAGTATTGCTGTCAGCAAAACAACAATGCAAATACCTGGTTTCACAACATCCTCACTTATTTATCCAAAGACACGCCGTATTCCTTGAAGAGTTTCATTTGTTGCGGCACGCGTCGGCGGTACATCTCCTCGCGCACGTCAACTACCCATTTTGCCAACGAATCGGGAGTGGCGCCCTCAATAAAGGCGGTCCACCGGGGTGTATTGTAAATGGACTGGTAATAGAGAAATCGCTCATGGCTCAAAAACGACTTCTTCACGCCTTGCAGCATCTCTTCGCTATTGTCCTTCGCAGCCACGCGTGCTTGCACATCCGCAAACGCCGTCCGAAATTCGCCCAGCGCTTCGTGTTCGCGACGTTCACAATCGGCAACCACCTGATCAACTGCTTTCGCTTTGTCGGCGGGAATCTGCAAATGGCGATGAGTATCCTTAACTGTTGACCGGACTTTTCGCTCCAGTTCTTTGCCGCTCAAGGGCTCCCAGATTTTCTTGTTTTCTTCTTGAGCCGACTCTTCCATTCTCCCGAAAATCGTCTCGCCATAGAACGAACCTAATTGTAAGGGCGAAAGCAGGTCGGCCAACGTCCCCGACGTATACCACTCCGTTTCGCGCAGGTATTCCCAAACCAATAGCAGCCGTCGCACTTCTTCCAAGGAAGCTCGCAATCCTGCCGTTTCGCCCCTCTCTAGCCGCGACTTCATGTCTTGCAGCAAGTCGTTGAGCGGTGCTTCATATTTACTGACAATCTGGCCACGAAAGGCCGTATCCATGTGAAAGAGAAAACTGGCCTGCTGTTTATTCAGACGGTTTGTCTGTGCGAATCGAGCGAGCCGCCGGTTCGACTTTCGCCAGCGATCGAAATGAGGGCCGCTTCCCAATGCCTTCGGCGGCGAGTCAGGAATGACTCGCTTGGCGTCTGCCTGCTTGGCTTGCTCTCCGCTGCGAATGAGTAATTGGGGACCACGCCCCAACTCGTTTTCGCTGGAGTGGAAATAAACGTGTTCGCCCCATTTTGTCGCGGCCTTGTCGAGGCGTACCACCAGCCCGGCATTCGAATCCGGCGTCGTGGCCCAGCGTCGAACAATATCGATCGAAATCTCGAATTCCATCCACAAGCCTTGGTCCGCCGGCGCGGTTTGTTGCGCGAGCTTCTTCGACAAGTAGTCGACATCCGCCGTGCCAAGGCCTTCGCTTCCAGTCCACGGCGATTGTTTGAGAAGACAATCCCATGAACTGCTGGCGGACTTCTGTTCGCAAAGCCCCTTTCCTTCTTGCCACCGCGAGTTGGCGGGGCTGACTTCATACAGGCACACATCTACATCCGCCGTTTGGGTAAACGATTTCGGCTTGTAAAGACGCACGATCGCCGAGGCATCGGTTGGGATCGAGACGCGGGAAACATCGAATCGAATCAAGCTGACAGCACGATGCTCTGCGTAGATGCCCCCCATGAATCCCGCTTCCAGCAAGCGGCTCGCGCCAAAATTCCAACCGCCAAACTCGCCATCGAGTAGCGCCGCATCCGCGACACGTTGCTTGCCCGAGACAACGATCTGTTCCGCGGAAGCCGGAATCCCGCTGGCTACAAACAGAGCGCCGAACAACATTGCGGAAAATCGCCGTGACCATGTTAGAATCATATACATTGTGAATCTCATTTTGATTGACTCGTGTTACCAACGGTTTCCTCGCCGGAGTTACACGATCATCACATTCCCACACTAATATGGCGTATGGACCAATTGAATGAGGCGTTTTCGTGCCGCTATCAAAATACCTACGTTCAATTGTACAAGTTTTACACAAACGATGCGGAACGTGGTGAAGCCGTCATCAATCACTAGCTTCCGACAATTTTCCGCATTTCCGGAGCACACACCATGAGCGTATCTCGACGCGATTTTCTAGCCGGCGCTTGTGCCGCCAGCGCAACCAGTCTTTTGGCTGCAAGCGGCCAAGCAGTTCTGGCCGCTCCCCAATCCACTGTCCCTGCTGCGGACTCGACTTCCACTACTCAAGGCTCTTTCACCTTTGTTCACCTTACCGACCAGCACGTGACCCATCGCCGCCACGCGCCCGAGGGTTACGCCAAGTGCATCGCCAGCATCAATGCGCTTCAGCCCGCGCCCGATTTCGTTCTGATGGGCGGCGACATGGTCTTCGACGGCTGTTACACCGCGAAAGACGATTACGAAAACCAGATCCGCATCTTTAAAGACGTCACCCGCGGCTTGAAGTGCCCCTGGCATCCCTGCTTCGGTAATCACGATCCCCTCGGCTGGAGCGAGCGCGAAAAAGTCGCGCCTACCGACCCCGGCTATGGTAAGCGCATGATCATGGATGCGCTCGAATGGAAGGAACCGTACTACAGCTTCGACCACAAAGGCTGGCACTTCGCCGTGCTCGATAGTGCGTATCCCGCCCAGCGCAACGGCCGCATCATTCAGGAGCCACGCATCGGCGCCGAGCAACTCGAATGGCTCGGCTACGATCTCGGCGCCGCGGGCGATCGGCCGAAGATCGCCGTCGTTCATGTCGCTGCCTTCTGCAACGTCGGCCAAATCAGCGGCGACCCCAAAAAACTGGCGATGGACGGTGCCATGGTAGTCTGGGATACAGCCGAGCTACGCAAAGTCCTCGAACGCCACAACGTGAAACTCCTCCTCCAAGGCCACAGCCATCGCATCGAGGACACATTCTGGAATGGCACGTGGTACGTCACCGGCGCCGCTGCCAGCGCCGCCTGGTGGGCGGGCAGTTGGACCGGCTCCGACACCGGCTACACGATCGTGAAATGCGAAGGCGACAAAGTCACCTGGTCCCACGAAAGCTACCCGTGGGAACCACGACTCGACGAGAAAGACACGCTCGAACGCCAGAAAATCGCCGATTGGAACGCCGCCCGCGCCGAGCAAGAGCGCCGGCGCAACTTCGAACGCGCCGGCCGTGGACGATCAAAGTCCTAGCACGCGAGTTCCCGCGTTGTAAAAAGCGGTTGAAAGATTGCCATAGATCATCGTTGACATTTGTAGTCGATTCGCTTACATTGCCGCAGGATGGTCGTGCCAACTGCCAACTTAAGCAGCTTGGTGGTAACTCAAAAATAAATTCGCAGATGGGATTTACCACGAAGACACAGAGAAGACAGAAGGAGAAACAGGAAGAACACGAATCACCACGAATCTACGCTAGTAAAAATCAGGATGATGCAGAGACAGAGTATCGTCTTTTCTCTTTGTTAGCAGCGATTAGTGACGATTAGCGTTCCTACCTCCTGTATTTCTTCTCCGTGTCCTCTGTGTCTCCGTGGTTATTTCTGTTTTGAAGGAAGTTGTTTTTGAGCCGTTCTTAGCCACGACAAAAGCCGATTCCGCAAAGGGTGAACCGTGAGCGCAAGCGAATTGAAGGACCTTTCCAAAGCCGAATGGAAGGTCATGCGGATTGTCTGGCAGCAAGGCAAGTCCATGGCCCGCGAAATCTACACCGTCGCCAGCGACGAGTGGTCGTGGACGCCAGCCACCGTGAAAACCATTCTCAAGCGTCTCGTCGACAAGGGGTACGTTTCCACGACGCCGGTCGGCAACGGTTTCGTTTATCGGCCAGCACAATCCGCGCTGGCCACGCTGCAATCGGCTGCCGATGCCTTGCTCACCAATGCCGTGGATGGCGCCGCTGGCCCACTTCTGGCTCACATGGTCGACCAGGTTGCCCTCAGCGAAGCAGACTTAGACTCGTTGCAGAAATTGATCGACGCAAAAAAGCAATCCTTCAAACGCGGTTCTAAAAAAACCGCGAATACTTCCACCAGGAGGAAACGGCGATGACTCAGGCTTTCATCGAAACCATCAATGCCGGTGGCCAGCGTTGGGCGACCTGGATCATCGCGGCTACGCTGAATGGCGCCGCTCTGTTGGCAGTGGTGAGCCTCGTGTGGTTTATCATCCGACGCCACGTCGCGCCACAGGTCGGCTACCTCCTGTTTTTATTGGTGCCGCTCAAATTGCTTCTGCCTATTGATGTAACTGTCTCACCGCAAATCGAGCGTTGGACCCCCGCGGCGATCGCCTCGCGGTGGCTTGACAAAAAGCAAGATCCCGCGCATGACTCGGCAGCGAGGCCTCTCGTCACGCCGGTCGCCATGGCCGCCAATTCCCACGTCGTGCGCAGCACGGAAGCCACCTCCGCCCCACCATCTCTGCAACCTACCGATCTGCCCGCCAATGCGTCACTGCCCGCGCCGGCTCCCTCGACTGTTCTCGCGTGGCCAAGCTCCCACGAAGCCGTCATCCATCCCGCCGATCCCATGCAGCCTCGCCTGACGATCGCGGCAACCGCCATGTTCCTTTGGCTGGGTGTGGTCGCAGCGCTCTTTTGCCGCTTGGTTTATACCCAATCGCGATTCTGGTCCCGTCTCCGCCGCGCCACGCCGATCGACGAACCGAAACTGCATTTCAACGTGCGCGAACTGGCCCGCCGTGCAGGAGTTCGTCGTCCCGTACGATTCGTCGAATGCGACGACATTGCCGCGCCCGCCGTCTCCGGAATCATTTGCCCCACCATTCTCCTGCCACGCGGAATCACATCATCGCTCACCTCGCGACAGTTGCGCTGGGTATTGCTGCACGAGCTCGCACATGTCCGCAGGCATGACGTGCCCGCCGTGCTCCTGCAACGCTCCGTCGCGATCTTGCATTTCTTCAATCCCGTCGTGTGGCTCGCCAACCGCATCGCCTATCGTTTGCGCGAATACGCTTGCGACGATTTCGCCCTCGCCACGAGTAAAACCTCCGCGATCGAATCGGGCCAGGCTTTTCTCGAAGTTCTGCGCTACGCCAGCGACAGCCGGCGCATTCAAGGCGCATTGGGAATTTTCGGATTCGATTCCCGAGCCGCCTGCACGCTTCGTGTCGAGCGATTGTTGGATAGTGATCGCAAGATTCACACGCGGGCCAGCGCCGTTTCAATGGGCTTCGTCCTACTTCTGGCACTCGTTGCCCTCCCCCATGTCCATGCCGCCACCGAAGTTGACCAGGATCCGCTAACGGCTTTGGTAGACAAGTCCCCGGCGAATCTCTCTGGAGTGGTAAAATCGGCCGACGGCAAACCGATCGAAGGCGCGCTGGTAACGATCTACAGCGCCGGCGTCCGTGTCGGCTACAGTCCTTTTTGCCCGACCTGCTATGCCGATTGCGGCAAACGCACAACCACCGCCGACGACGGCACGTTCACCATCGAGAAGCTCGACCCCTCGCTGGTATTCCGCGTGCTCGTGGTTGCGAAAGGTTACGAGCCGAAGTTCGCCACCAAGGTTGATCCGGTAAAAGCCAAACAGTTAGCCGTTTCATTGAAAGCCAGACCTGCAGTCCCAGACGATCGCAGTCGCGTGGTTGCCGGGCAACTGTTCTCGCCTAGTAACACTCCGCTGGCCGGAGCTTTGATCGAACCTTTCGGATGTAAAACAAGTAAGAAGCGTTGGTGGGGCAGCATGCCGGGCGTCGATCCGCTGGCGGTCAGCGACGACAACGGCCGCTTCGAAATCGTCACCGCGGAACCAGTCGAAGCCCTCGACCTGGAGGTCAGCGCTCGCGGTGCGGCGACCAAAAAATTCGCACTCATCCCCAGCGGAAATGCGGAGAACAACCTACGGCTGTCGGCCGGTGCCACCGTTAGCGGCCGCCTCCTTGATCAAGGCAAGCCAGTGGCCGGTGTCTTGATCGGTTTGGCTCAGGCCGATCGTAGCATGGAAGACTACATCGGCGCGACTCAAATCGGCACCGATTCCGAAGGGCGGTTCCTGTTTACCAACGTGCCGCCCGATCGAGAGTATTTTGTCTACGGAATCATGACTAGCTTGCGAAAGCGCGGCGGCGTGGCTGCAAAATCTGTGAAAGTCGCCGGCGACAACACCAAAATCGACGTGGGCGATCTAGCGTTGGAGCCCGCTTTCCGCATTGCCGGTCGCGTGGCCCTTTCCGACGGCAAACCGCTGCCGCCAAATACCCGCGTGCTGTTCAGTCGCCAAGACGCCTGGGACTCTCAAACCGTTGAGGCCGACGCCGATGGCAACTTCGAAGCCCTGGGCATTCCCAAGGGAGTCGTCACGATTACCGCCTCGGTGCCGAAGTATCACACATCCGAAATAAACAAAAGCCTCGAACGCTTGAACGGAACATCACTGAAAGGTCTGGTCACCGCCGATATTAGTGATTTGACGATCTTGCTTGAGCCCGGCGAGCACAAGTGGCGCGATTGGTCGAAGTCTCAATCCGAATGGCGCGCCGTGGTGCGAACTCTCGACGCGCTCAAAGTCGAGCCGCCCGTTGGCGTTGGCCCCGACTTGCAGCCATTGGATTTGGTCGATCCAACTATCATCACCGCGCCGCGTACAAAACCGGTCAAGCCGCTACCGAAAGTCGACATTCCAGCTCCCGTGCCATCTCTACCTGCCGCCGATGCCGATGTGCCCCAGCGAAGCGTTACCGGCCGCGTCATCGATCAAGACGGCCAGCCAGTCGCCGACGCCGACGTATTCTTACCCGTACGCTGGGTCTCGCCTGCCAACTCTCTGACTGCCCACGCTAAAAGTGCAAAGGACGGAACGTTCGAGCTCAAGTTCCCCGCTGAATGGATTCCGGACGACGTAATTCGGATTCAAACAACGGTCTGGGCGTACGCCAAGGGCCATAGCATTGGAGTTGGCAGTGCTGCCAAGCAACTGCGCAGCAACAAGGTCGGTGAGCCGTGTGAAATACAACTTGGCCCGCCGGCCGATACCAAGTTCACTGTTTTGCTGCCCGATGGGCTTCCAGCCATCGGTGTTCAAGTGGCACCCCAGCATTTTCTAGGTAGCCAAGGTTACGAATATGTTCCGGCCGCAATCCTCGCGATGACATCAGCGAAGACCGATAGCAAAGGTTGCGCAGCATTACCTGCCTATCCAGTCGAGAAGATGTCGAACATGAATGTAATTAGCGACGACTTTGGCACGCAGCAGTTTAATCACTTTAAAAAAATGAATGGCGCAAGTATAGAGTTGAAACTGCGACCCGTCGGACGAATCGAAGGCCACGTGCTGGCCGATCAGCCCGAGTTGTTCCGCAATATGTTTGTCTATATCGAAACCGAGAGCGATCCAACCAGTACAACTTGTAAGGGGCAAGCCATGCTGACAGTCGATCAGGATGGCCGATTCGTGGTCCCACACATCGCGGAGGGCACAGTCGAACTCTTCTGTGCTCCACTAGACAATCGCTTACCTGTTCAACCACGCCTGCCCGAACAGAACGAGTTGGAAGTCCTTCATCGTAGAACGACGCGCATCGAAATCCCCTTGGAAATGACGGTGAAGGTCCATGGCGTCATTCGCATCAAAGGTAGCAACACGCCCGTGGCCGGAGCCACGATTTATGTTGGATATGGCGTCGGCCACCAAAGCGATACCGTGAAGAGCGATGCTGCCGGAAAATACACCGCTCGCGTCTTACCGGGCAAGGTGCGAATGCAAGTGATCCACATTCCCAGTGGCGATGCCGAGCAACTCATCGATTCACGATCAGCGCAGCATGATGTTCCAGAAGACAGCGTCGACTTCGAACTGCCTCCCATCGAACTCACGAAAACAAAAACACTCTCCGGCCGCTTGCTCGACGCTGCCGGCAAGCCCCTCCCCAACCGTCGCCTCTATGGCGTCAACGGCACCGGCAGCTACGGTTTCGGCCAATCCGACAAAAACGGCGACTTCGAACTCACCGGCGTGCCGGATGGGCTGACCCTGGAAAAATTCCAGATTTGGCCCGACGGCAATGGAGCACCACTAGACTCCATCATCGACTCGACCGACCCCCTCGTGGTCCGCCTGAAATAGGAAACGGGCTTGGGGCACGTTAAACACAAATACCGCAATTCTTGTTAATTGCAAAGCCATCAATTAACCCCGCTCTTTTGCTCGCACCAACCTGAGGAATAACTCAAAAACAACTTCCTTCAAAACAGAAATAACCACGGAGACACAGAGGACACGGAGAAGAAATACAGGAGGTAGGAACGCTAATCGTCACTAATCGCTGCTAACAAAGAGAAAAGACGATACTCTGTTTCTGCATCATCCTGATTTTTACTAGCGTAGATTCGTGGTGATTCGTGTTCTTCTTTTTTCTCCTGCTGTCTTCTCCGTGTCTCTGTGGTGAATCCCATCTGCCGAAGTTATGTTTGAGCCGTCTATATCGTCATGCTCCGCACTCGAACCATATCCACGCAACTCGCGAGCATCATCCTTTCCTTCGCCGCGCTTGCACACACAATCGACTACTCCTTCGCCGCCGATTCGCTCGCGCCACTCGCTGCCCCGTCTGGTTCGCGGAATGCTTCAACTAGCGTTGCCTCACCTCTCACCGTTGTGGTTGATCCTCAAGGCGAATCCCAAGCCGCGCCCCACGGCAAGGGAAACGTCTATGCCCCCGACGTCCACTTCTCCGACGGCCGCTACCTCATGTGGTTCGGCGGCCAAGGCCGCGATGGCCACGACCGCATCCAACTCGCCGAGTCGTCAGACGTCCAGCACTGGCAATCGCGCGGCGTTGTCCTCGAAGATCCCACGGCCAACCACGTGAACGACCCTAGCGTCGTCCGCCGCGGCGACACCTGGTACATGTACTACACCCGCGCCGCTTCCGACGTACTCGACGAAATCGCGCTTGCCACTTCGCGCGATGGCGTTCATTGGCAACCGCGTGGCATTGCTCTCCGTCCCTCGGCGCCGCCGGGCTGGGATTCGCTCCTCGTCGGCCGTCCCAGCGTGTTGTTCGACGGCGGCAAGTTCCGCATGTGGTACGATGGCCGCCGCGACCTCCCCCTCAACGCGCCCGCCAAAGACGCGCCCAAATCGGCCGCGTCGACCCGCGCCGTCGGCTACGCCGAATCCACCGACGGCATCCACTGGCGCCGCCCACAACCAGAGCCCGTGTTCACCAGCGACGCCGGCGGCATCCATGTTTCGCGCACTCCCGCCGGCTATGCCATGGTCTACGAAAGCCACGCCGGCACTCAACTTGCCACCAGTCCCGACGGCCTCCACTGGAAATCACAAGGAACGTTCGTCCCTCCCACCGGGGCTGCCACCGATCGCTTCGGCCATGTCACGCCATTTCTATTCTACGATTCCCACACCCAACGTTACACACTCTACGTCGGCACCGCTGCCAGTCCCACCTGGGACCAAAACGCTATCGCTCGAATCTCACTGACCGATGAGCAGCAGGCACGGCTCGCCCCGCCATTAAAACCGGCAGCAAGTACCTCGCACTAACAATCGCCGCCTACAGCAGATTACCCGCGAGCCGGGGCGTCCTCGCCCCCGTCCAACCGTCCATAATCAATGAAAGCATCAATGAGAAGCGGAAAGTACTCGCGTCTCTTCGTCGCCCTTGCTTGCGACATCTGCCGCATCGGTGTATTTTCGATGTCGTCTGCACACAGCACGAATCGATGGCGGAAAACAATGGGAGCCCGCGCATGTCTTACCATGAGTTGCAACGTGCCGCATCCTGCGGACGGATGTTGATCCTGATGCTGTTGGCCACCCCCTTCGCCAACGGCGCCGATAGCTGGCCTACCTTCCGCGGCGCGCAGCGAACCGCCGTCGCCCCCGACAAAGGCCTCCTGACCGAATGGCCCGACGGCGGCCCAACCGTCGTGTGGAAAGCGGTCGGCGCGGGCCGCGGCTACTCCAGCATGGCGATCGTCGATGGCCGCATCTACACCCTCGGCGATGCCCCCTCCACCGCCGACGACAAGGACGAATACCTCGTCTGCTTCAACCAAGCCGACGGCAAAGAGCTATGGAAAACCAAGACCGGCGCGCCCTGGAAAGATGGCAAGCCCGATTGGCAAAGCTCGCGCAGTACGCCCACGGTCGACGGCGATCGCGTCTACGTCATCACTCCGCATGGCGAACTGATTTGCTGCAAGACCAGCGGCGAAGAGCTCTGGCGGCGTGATTTGAAGAAAGATTTCGATGGCAAGAAGGCCGATAGCTGGGGCTACAGCGAATCGGTCCTCATCGACGGCGACAAACTCATTTGCACGCCCGGCGGACCAACCAACACCATGGTCGCCCTCGACAAGCTCACCGGCGAAACACGCTGGACCACCCCGCGCCCTGAAGACCGCGGCGCCGGTCATTCCTCGATCGTCATCGCGGATGTCGGCGGCACGCGCGTCTACGTCCAATCGACCGGCAGCGGCGCGATGGGTGTGCGAGCCAAGGATGGCAAACTTCTGTGGTCGTTCCCCATCGACCGAACCACCGCCGTCATTCCCACGCCCATCGTCCGAGACGACCTGGTCTTCTTCGTCGCCGGCTATGGTCGCGGCGGCGCCTTACTCAAGCAAGTTCCCAACGGCCCAGACGAGATCAATATCGAGACCGTCTTCCCTCTCAAAACCGAGCTTAGCAACAAGCACGGCGGCGTCGTCCTCGTTGGCGACTATCTCTACGGCGATTCTGAAGATCGCGGCATCGTCTGGTGCGCCGAGCTACTCACAGGCGCCGTAAAATGGAAATCCCGCGGCCCCGGCCGCGACTCGGCCTCCCTCGTCGCTGCCGACGATCATCTCTACATCCACTACGCCGACGGCACACTCGCCCTAGCGAAGGCTTCGCCCGAGTCCTTCGAAGCAGTTAGCCACTTCGAAGTCCCCGGCAGCGGCGACCGCCCAAGCTGGTCCCACCCCGTCATCCTCGACGGCAAACTCTACGTCCGCGAAGGCGACGTCATCACTTGTTACGACGTGCGCAAGTAGTTCTGGATCATATTTGCGCAATTTCCTACGGCCTCTTCTCCGGGCTCACCGTCTTTTTCGGATCGCGCTCCACGACCGGCCCCACCACCTCATCGATCCGCTTCATGATCGCCCCGTCCAGCACCACGCCGCTCGCCTTCACATTGTCGCGCACTTGCTCCGGGCGCGAAGCGCCCACAATCGCCGACGACACATTCGGGTTCTGCAGCACCCACGCCACCGCGAGCTGCGCCATCGTCAGCCCCGCTTCCTGCGCAAGCGGCTTCAATTGCTGCACGCGCGTCAGCACATCGTCCGTCATAAACTTGGCGATGAACTGCCCGGCCGTTTCATGCGTCGCCCGGCTGCCAGCCGGCGCTGGCTGCCCAGGCAAGTACTTCCCGCTAAGCACCCCCTGCGCCATCGGCGACCACACGATCTGTCCCATCCCCAACTTTTCACAGGCCGGAATCACCTCCGCCTCGATCACGCGCCACAACATCGAGTACTGCGGTTGGTTGCTGATCAGCGGAATCTTCAGCTCGCGCGCGAGCACGCCAGCCCGCCCAATCTGCTCGGCCGTCCATTCCGACACGCCGATATACAGCACCTTCCCCGCCCGCACGAGATCGGCAAACGCGAGCATCGTTTCTTCCAGTGGAGTCTCGAAGTCGTAGCGATGCGCCTGATATAGATCGACATAATCGGTTCGCAACCGCCGCAAGCTCCCCTCGATCGATTCCATAATATGCTTGCGCGACAACCCCCGATCATTCATCCCCGGCCCCGTCGGCCAGTAGACCTTCGTAAAAATCTCCAGCCCCTGCCGTCGCTCTCCCGCGAGCGCCTCGCCCAGCACCTCCTCGGCCTTGGTCTTGGCATAGATGTCGGCCGTATCGAACGTCGTGATTCCCTCCTCCAGCGCCGCCCGCACACAGGCAATCGCCGCATCCTTCTCCACCTGCGCCCCATGCGTGAGCCAATTGCCGAAAGAAATCTCACTCACAACGAGGCCGCTTTGGCCTAAGTGACGATGGTTCATAGTCGAGTATCTCCTATATGTGACGATGTAGAATCGGCGAGCCCCTCGACAAGCCCGCGAGCCGGGGCGTCCTCGCCCCCGCGCCCCGCCCTCATCCCATCCTCATCATAAACAAAAGCATCAATAAGGCAGGCACGAGTGAGTTCGGCCTGGCTCTCGACTCTAAACCCTCAGCCCTTAACTCTCAACCCTCAACTTTTTCTCCGTTTGCATTCGCGTATGCCACAACCACCGAAGTCCGACTCCCGATCTTTGTATCACGCTTACTCCAGGCAAACATCTGGCCGCTGTTTTACGCTCCGGGGGGTGTGTCAGGAGATGGTGGCACATTCAAAAAATACTCAAAAACCACCCTCTAGTTTTTGGCCACTGATTCTGCTATTCTCCACCTCTCAATACTGTACAAAAGAACCGTATCGCTATATCTTTGCCCGAAAGCGCACGTCCCAACCAACAGGCAAGCGCTTACTACCCGTTGTCCAATCGCTTGCGGCTTAGCGCGACCTTCTGTGAACCATTTACTAACCAATTTACCGCCAATGCTATTTGCCATTTCGAAGTGTTGTCAAAATCGCTTGAAGCCGACCGACCTGAATCGGATTGCGGGTCTGGCTAATGGCAAATTGAACGGCTGGTTCCGCGAACCTGCCCAGCGATTTCAACTCTTCTTTAGTTCTCGCTTCAGAAGGTCGATTGTTTTCGCCGGTGCCGACAAGTCTGCGAACCAACTGCTCGCAGTCTTCCGGCGTGATCGTTTCCAATCGTCCGACAAGGACGCGCAACTGCTCGTCGGGTACCGGTTCAACCTTAAGCGGCAACAGCGTGTCCGTTTGTGTGCCTGGTACGAGGTACAGCAGCCGCGTGCCGTTTTCGCCAAACCAACTGGTGCGCCATGTATTGACCATCGCCAGCGATTCTCGTTCGTACAAGCCTGCGGCCGTGAGCTCCCGCACCATTGCTTCAGTAAGTTGATCGACGGTCGATTCAGCTTCCGGCAGTGTGACTTCCACTATCGAATGCGCGGCAACCGAATTCATCCTGGTGAATCGAACGAGGCCGTTGTCGATGCGCATCAACAGCAATGCGCCGCTGGCATCGCCACCCGAGTTCGCCACTTCGAATCGATCGTTGCCGAGTGCAGCCAGCTTCATCGGCAAGTCGAAGTTGCCGACGCCGCGATAAAACAAGAACTTCTCAAAATGGCTGCCATGCTCTTTGTCGACAGTTTCGACAATGGCCGAGTCGGTTTCGCGCGCTCGGCCGTAGTGGTTGTTCGCGTTCACAGGCGGCAGCGAAGCCGGGACCGGTTGCTGCTTGGGGCCCTTTACACGGATGTCGCCAAATTGCTGCGACGGAATCAATCGGACCGCTCCCCAGTCCAGGTAGCTATAGCCTTTGATAGACAAGGAGCCGATATCTGCTCCCGAGGCAAAGTTTTTCACCACAGGGTACCACTCGGTCAACATGCCTTTCGGAAAGTCGACGCGAACGTTCACGGTCCGCGGCACATCGGTATAGAAATACGTGACGGGAGTCTCCATTCGCTGCCGCGCGTAGAATTGGCCTTTCAGAAAAGCTCTCCCAATTTCACCCGGTTGGAGAGAGGGTCTCATAATGAACGGCGGCAGGTCGTTGGCCGTGAGCGGTCGAAATTCCAAATTCACGCCATCGCTGCCAGAGAAGTTGGTGAACGTGCCCCACTCATGAACGACCAGCTTGCCCGGCGACGATCTTTTCCCAGCATCGAAGCCCAGCAGAAACGAGGGAACGATCGTAAGGGATAGGATGGCAACCAGTATTAATCCACAGATGTTCCACAATTTACGACTCATGATGATGCTCCCCAACAAGTGGTCAAGAAAAAGGGACGAAGGCGCTGCCCCGTGTTTCAGTAGAGTTCGGAGGGCAAGTTAATAAATATCGGAGCAAAAATGTGGAGGGGGACTATTAACAAGAGAAGCTCGCTCGTCTTTATCTTTAGGACGGTCCCGCATCAACAGCAACGTTGCGACGGAGCGAATGGCAATGCCGTCGGATAGCGACTTGGTCCGCCTCACGCAGGATGGACAATTGAGCGCCTATGAGGAACTAGTGCGCCGATGGTCCGCGCGTGTGCTGGCTGTGTGTCATGCGCGTGTGCGCTCCTTCCACACTGCCGAAGAGCTTGCGCAGGAAGCACTGCTGCGCGGATTGCGCTCGATTGCTACGTTGGAGGACCCGGCTAAATTCGGCCCATGGTTGTGTGGGATTGCATCGCGAGCTTGTCTCGATTGGCTCAAAAGCGCCCAGTCGCGGCAAGTGTCGCTCGACGCTATGGCCGTGGATCGCGGAGATGCCTGGCCGGCGCAGGATGGAGATCCACCCGACGCGGTCGCCTGCCAGGCAGATGATGAAAGGCGGCTGCTCGCAGAAGTGGCTCTGCTGCCAGAGGCATACCGCGAGGTTATTTACATGTACTACTACGAGAAGGTCACGTACCAGCAAGTTGCCGACGCGCTCGGTGTGAGCGCAGCGACCGTCAACGCTCGGCTGACCAAAGCGCGCGCGTTGCTGCGCGAACGATTGAGCAGCCTACAGAGGTGAACGGTCATGAAGTGTGAAGATGCTCTAAATCAATTGAACTCGCGGCAGGATGGCGAATTGTCGCTGGAAGAGGCGCGAGCACTCGACGCCCACCTGAGCGAATGTGCTCCATGCGAGATGATGGCGGAGTCGTTGCATGGGATCGACGCAGAGTTGCGTCGGGCTGCGGCGCCACAACGGCAAGCAGCGCAACGATTGGCGGAGCGCACGATTGCCGCAATGAAGGCTGCGTCGGTGCCGGTTGTTGAGCCAACGCCGGCGGTTGCGAAAAGCGTTTCTTGGGGTCAGCTACTCGTTGGTATGGCGGCTGGCTTCTTGTTGGCAATGCTGCTGT